>JAJDTI010000130.1 GCA_022827245.1 Pseudomonadales bacterium
ATGGGCCGGGACGAAGCTGGCGTTCGAGTTCCTCGTGCTCACCGCGGCGCGGTCGGGCGAGGTACGCGGGGCGCGATGGGACGAGATCGACACCGAGGCCCACGTGTGGACCATCCCGCCCACGCGGATGAAGATGAAGCGAGAGCATCGCGTCCCGCTGTGCCGGCGTGCCCTGGACATCCTCGACGTGGCGCGGACGCTCGGCGGCGGCGGCAACCCGCTGGTGTTCCCGAGCATCGGCGGCAAGGTGCTGCACGACATGGCGTTATCGGGGCTGCTCAAGCGCCTGAAGGTCGAGGCCGTCCCGCATGGCTTCCGTTCGTCCTTCCGGGACTGGGCCGCCGAGGAGACGGACCACCGGCGCGAGGTGGTCGAGGCCGCGCTGGCCCACGTCGTCCAGAACAAGGTCGAGGCGGCCTACGCGCGGTCGGACCTGTTCGAGCGGCGGCGGCGCTTGATGGACGAGTGGGCGGCCTACCTGAACCGGGAACAGCGACCGGACGACCCGCCGCGCCGTTGACGGAGCCGCGCCGATCACCACCCCGACCGGCAACCCTGCCTGGAGGCCCTCGCTACGCTCGGAAGCGTCTACCGCGCGCACGGTCGAGCACGGCCGTCAACCGCTCCGCTGGCGCTCCGCGGTCCTCCGCTTCGCTACGGCCTCCGGTGACCGCCGCGCCCGACCGTGCGGGAAGTCCCTTGCGGGCCAGCCGGAAGGCTGGCCCTCCCTCCAGGACGAGGAACGCCGTGCCGGCGCTCCGCTCCGATGTCGCGGAGAACAGAAGCCCGGCCGCGTCGACCACGACCGAGCCCACGTCGCGCAGGCCAGCGCCGAGAACCGCAACGGCCACCGCAGACTGGACACCGAGGCACGGAGGACCGTCAGCACCGAAGGCCACGACCACGAAGCGGGACCGGGCCGGTGAAGGCGAGCGGGAGCGCAGATCGGACGGAGACACGCGCGGAGGAGACCATCGGGGCGACCACGAGATGGGTGCGGCTCTTTTTCGTAGACGTGCCATGGGGTCTGTGTGAGCGGCGCGGCAAGAGCTACTTGACTCGTCTAAGGCGCGGTGGGGACGGCGATGAGGGTGGTTCAGTGACCGGCGGCGGGGTCGCGTCGGCGTATCGCTGGGCGTGGTTGCGCTCGTACTCGCAGGCCTCGTGAAAGTCCCAGTACGCATCGAAGTCGCCGCTGGCCCGTAGCGCCCGCAGCTTCAGGACCGCCTCGGCGCCGACCAGGCGCCAGCGTGCCCCGGTCAACTCCATCCGGTCGCGGACCAGGTACCGGCACGCCCCCTCGATCACCCCGGTGGCGATGGGCCAGCCGGCCGCGAGGTAGCGGTCGTAGTGCAGATACGGCGCGTATTTCAGCAGGTAGTCGGCGCACGTATCGACCGGCTTGCGAGCGTCGCGCGAGAGGCCGGCGACAGTCGCCGCATCGCCGCCGCGACCTTGCTGGCCTTGCCTTCGAGAATGCGCTGCACGCGCGTCCAGACCCAATATTCCAACTCGGGGCTTCCCTCGCGATGGAACACACGCGCCGCCTTCCAGACGTACTCGACCACGTGGATGATGTCGAGTATCACCGTGACGTCGACGCCGTAGGCGGCGGCGCCCGTTTCGACGAGGTCGAGCTGCGTCTCGGCGCCGTCGACGAGCACGACCCAGTCCTTGACGTGCTCGGGGTCTGAGGTTGCCCCGATCCCGTGGACGGGTTAATGCTTGCGGGCTCACATCATGACACATCCTCCGATGAACGTCGTTTTCCGTGTCAGTCATCGACGACGACCGCTGTGGGAGTGTGGGAATCTCGCGGCCCCGGTGCAGGCGTGGTCGGCAACGATCGCCCGCGAGATTTCCAACGGGCTGGGGGCGCCCGCCTCGCCGACCTTCAGATTCAGCGCGACGTTGACCGGGCGTCCCCAGACCGGGCACTTCCACAGCGCCCCCGTGGATGCGGCACACGGTCCGCAATAGCGGTTCGTCTCGCGAAGCCGAAGGCGAGCCGTGTCCTCTGTTGATCACCATGTCGTCCGTGGGTTCCAAGTCAACTACGCACCGTTACGTAACCGGCCTCAAGCCCCCGCAGAAAGACCGGTGACGGCGTGATTCGTCACCGGCAATCCGATCTCCACCTGACTCGTGGGCGCCTGCAGAGCCTCCACCGGCCGGGCACCGTCCACAGGTTCCGCCGCATGGAGACGTTCGAACTCCAGCGGCGACACGTAGCCCAACGCCGAATGGCGGCGCCGCGTGTTGTACCAGCCCTCGACGAAATCAAACACCGCCGCCCGCGCCTCGGCGTGCGTGGACAAGCTCGTGCGGGCCAGCAGCTCGCACTCGAGCGTCGCGAAAAAGCTCTCCGCCATCGCGTTGTCGAAGCAATCTCCCACCGAACCCATCGACAGCGCCACGCCTGATTCACGACAGCGGGCGCCGAAGGCCAGCGACGTGTACTGGCAGCCCTGGTCGGAATGATGGATGACCGCCGCGGGCCGGCGTTGCGCCACGGCCATCTCCAGCGCCTCGACCACCAGCTCCGTGCGCAGGTGCGCCGCCATGGCCCAG
>JAJDTI010000008.1 GCA_022827245.1 Pseudomonadales bacterium
GTCCCGCGGCATCGCGACCGGGGAGGCCATCCGCGCGAACACACTGTCGGCTCCAGCAACCGCGTCGAGGCGCTGAAACCTCCTCACCCCAAGTCCACTTTCTGCCCGTGTTTATTGGGAAATCACCCGCTAACCGAATACACCGCGAGCTGCTGCTCCTGACCCTCTTCGACAGCATGACTGACGCGATGGTAATAGCGGATGCCGGCGGCAGGATCGTAGCCGTCAACCCTGCCGCCAGAAAGGTCGTCGACACGACGGTCAACACGGACCCCAACGACTGGGCCCAGGACTACGACGCCCTCCGGGCGGACGGGACCCCGGTGGCGCCGGAGGAGCGGCCGATCGGCCGCGCGCTGCAGGGGATGACGACCGAAGAGACGGTGATGGTGCTGAGGCCTCGGCGGCCGGAGGCGGGAACCCGTGACGTCCGGCTGGCGGCCAGCGGCTACCCGCTGGTGGACGCGGACGGCAGGCGCGTGGGAGGCGCCGTGCTGCTGCGGAGCGCCACGGACGCCGTGGTGGAGGCCGCTCGGGCGAAGCGGTTCGAGTCCGAGTTGCACGAGCGGGTGCAGGTGCTCGACGCGATCATCCACAGCATGGGCGACGGCGTGGTGGTCGCCGACGCGGAGATGCGATTCACGCTGTCGAACCCGAGCGCCGAGCGCATCGCAGGCATTGGCGTGACCGACCGGCCGCCGGAGGAATGGACGGAAGTCTACGGCGTGTTCTACCCGGACCGGACCACCCCCGTGCCGACGGACGAGCTGGGGATAGTACGCGCGGTGCGCGGCGAGTCGGTCCAGGACCTGGAGCTGTTCATCCGCAATCCCAAGGTGCCGAACGGCGTCTACATCAGCGTGAACGCCAGCCCCGTGCGCGACGAGTCCCGGAAGGTGGTCGGCGGCGTGGCCGTGTTCCGCGACGTGTCGGAGCGGAGAATGCAGGAGGAGGCGCTGAAGCAGGCGTTCAAGCACGGCCGCCTGGAAGTCATGGACGACCTTCTGCACAACGTCGGGAACGCGATCAACAGCGTTGCCACCGGGGTCGACACGCTGTACGGCTGGCTCGAGGACAACGAGCTGGTGAGGCGGTTCTCCGCGGTGTCGAAGCTCGCCCAGGAGCACGAGCGCGACTGGACGTCCTGGCTGGAGCACGACGCCCAGGGCCGGCAGGTGCGCCCGTTCCTCGTCTCGCTCGTCCACGACCTGACCCGCGAGCACGACGACCTGCGGCAGACCGCCACCCGTGTGCGGGAGCGGGTACGCCATATCGAGAACATCCTCCGCACGCATGAATCCTTCCTGGATGGCACCGTGGAACGCAAGGCGATCAATCTGCCGCGGACCATCGGCGATGCGGTGAAGGTGGTCGAGGAATCGCTCGGGCGTCGCAGCGTCGCGGTCGAGATCGACTGCTCCGGAGCGCCCACCGAGATCCTCGTACGGGAGAGCCGCTTCCGGCAGATGCTCGTGAACCTGGTCAGGAACGCGATGGAGGCCATCGCGGAACGCCTGGCGCGCCCTGGGCACCCCGGCGGGAGTTGGCGGCCGCGGGTCCGTCTGGTGGCCTATCGCACGGAACGGTACCTCGTGATCGACGTCATCGACAACGGGGTCGGCATCGAGCCGTCGCGCTTGCGCTCCGTGTTCAGCGCGGGCTACACCACGAAGAAGAACAGGACGGGGCTGGGCCTGCACTCCGCGGCGAACTTCGTGATCGGGTCGGGCGGGTCCATCCAGCCGCTCAGCGCTGGAATCGGGCACGGCACCACCATGCGCGTCACGTTGCGCCTCCCGGAGGTGGCGAAGGACTCGCCGGAATGACGAGGCAGCCAGCCAATCTCCTCGACCAGACGGCCTCCTTCGCTGACGAACCGGCGGTCCTGGCGGGGCTCGGAGGTAGATTTCGGATGCATGAGACATCAACGGGGCGCGAAGCCCCGCCGCCCGCACGAGTGCTCATCGTCGACGCCGATCCCGGCGCCCGAGAGGCCCTTGCGGATTCAGTGACCCGCCTGGGCCACGCGGTCTGCCACGCCGCCGCGCCCGGGCCGTCGGCGGTCGACCTGCCCGCCGGAACACGTCCCGATCTGGCCTTGATCGGCCTCGCGGCGGGCGAGACGGCAGGAGCAGCCCTCGAGACCGCCGAGCGGATCGTCGAGCGGTTCGGTGCAGCGCTCGTCTACGCCACGGAGACGACCGAAGGCGAGCTGCTCGACCGGGCGCAGCGCACGGCCCCGCACGGCTACGTAATGAAGCCGCCCGACCCGCGGCACCTCGGTCTCGCCCTTCGCGCGGCACTGGGCGCGACCGCGCGGCACCGGGCCGACCGGCAGGATGCGGATCCCGCCGACGTCGCCCCCCGTCCGGAATGGAACTCCGCCATCCTCCGGAGCCTGTTCGACAACATGAGCGACGCGGTCATCGTCGCCGACATCCAAGGCCGGTTCGTGGCCGTGAACGCGGCCGCGAGAGCGCTCAGCGACACGTACGACCCGTTGAACCCTGAGGGCTGGGCGCAGCACTTCGAGGTCTACCGGGCCGACGGGCAGACGCTGTTCCCGCCGGAGGACCTGCCGCTGACCGCCGCCATCCGCGGCAGGTCGACCGGCGACGCGCTGGTGCGGTTGCGGGCCCGGAGCGCGACGACGGGGAAGGACGACCTCTGGCTGAACGCGAGCGGGTACCCGCTGCAGGACGCCGGCGGCCGGTGCCTGGGCGGCGCCGTCGTGCTGCGAAACGTCACAGCGACGACGGCGCAGTCGCAAACGGCGAGAAGGCTGGAGGCGGAGCTGCACGAGCGGGTCCAGGTGCTGGACGCGATCATCCGCAGCATGGGCGACGGGGTGGCGGTCGCGGATGCGCAGATGCGGTTCTCGCTGTTCAACCCGAGCGCCGAGCGCATCGTCGGGATCGGCATGACGGACCGGCCACCGGACGAGTGGACGGAGCTGTACGGCATCTTCTTCGCGGACGCGGTGACTCCCGTGCCGACGGACAAGCTGCCGCTCGTATGCGCGGTACGCGGCGAGACCGTCGAGGACCTGCGGCTCTTCATCCGCAATGCGCGCGTCCCGGACGGCGTGTACATCAGCGTCAACGCCAGCCCGGTGCGCAGCGAGTCCGGCGAGGTGGTCGGTGGCGTGGCCGTCTTCCGTGACATCACGGCGCGCCAGATGGAAGAGGATGCTCTGGCGCAGGCCTTCGCCCACGGACGCCTGGAGGTCATCGACACCGTTCTGCACAACATCGGGAACGCGATCAACAGCGTCGCGACCGGCGTGGACACGTTGCACCAGTGGCTGGAGGAAGGCGAACTGACGAGGCGGTTCGCGAGGGTGGCCGACATCGTCGCCGCGCATGACGACGATTGGCTCCGCTGGCTCGAGCACGACGAGCAGGGCCGGCAGATGCGGCCCTTCCTGCTCGCCCTGGTGCGCGACCTGACCGGGGAGCACGAGACGCTCCTGGGTACCGCCGGGCGGGTGCGGGAGCGCGTGCGTCATATCGTCGACATCATCCGCACCCAGGAGTCGTTCACGGACAGCACGGTGGAGCGCAAGCGCATCGCCCTGCCCGAGACCGTCAACGACGCCGTGAAGGTGGTCCAGGAATCCCTCGGGCAACGGGGCGTCTCGATCGAAGTCGACTGCTCCCGCGCGCCCGCGGAGATCCTCGTGCAGGAGAGCCGTTTTCAGCAGATGCTCGTGAATCTCCTCAAGAACGCGATGGAGGCGACCGACGAGCGGGCGGCGCGACCGGAGGACCCGGACTGGCGGCCCCGGATCTGGCTGCGGGCCTACCGCGGCGAGCAGGCCAAGACCTTCGTCGTCGACGTCGTCGACAACGG
>JAJDTI010000125.1 GCA_022827245.1 Pseudomonadales bacterium
CTCCCGCCCGACTTCGAGCACTTCGACTGGGTGAATCCCGACGCCCCCAAGGGCGGTGTCATGCGCATGGCCGACACGGGCAGTTGGGACACCTTCAACCGGATGGCCCTCGGACACTCCGTGCGCGGCATGGACACGCGCGGCAACTCGACGCGCCACATCTACGACAGCCTCGTCATCCGGAACCCCACCGAGCCCGCCACCGTCTACGGCCTGATCGCCGAGTGCATCGCCGTCGCCCCCGACGGCGCCTGGGTCGAGTTCCGCCTGCGCGACGGTGTCTACTGGCACGACGGGGAACCGCTCGACGCCGAGGACGTGGCGTTCAGCTACCACGTCTACAAGGACAGGGCCCATCCGGCGATCGCGGTCGCCGTCGCGGGGTTTTCCGGGGTGGAGATCCTGGGCGGCAACCGGGTCCGCTATCACGTCCGGCCGGGGCATCGCCACAACCGCCTGCTTCCCATCCGTATCGGCGAGCTGCCGGTGCTGTCGAAGCGCTACTGGACCGAGCCCGGGAACGACCCCGGCAAGCCCGCCGCCACGCCGCCGCTCGGTTCCGGCCCCTATCGCATCGGCGGCTACGAGTTCGGCCGCTGGATCCTGTGGGAGCGCGATCCCGACTACTGGGGGCGGGACCTGCCCCCGAGCCGGGGCCGCTACAACTTCGACCGCGTCAAGTACGACTACTTCCGCGACGACCAGATGCGCACGGAGGCCGTGAAGGGCGACCTCGTGGACATCCACGTCGAGAACGTGCCGCGCCGCTGGGCTACCGCCTACGACTTCCCGCCGGCGGACGCGGGCGTCTTCCGGCTCCAGTTCCTGCCCCAGTCCCAACCCAGGATCCTGTGGTGGCCGATCTTCTGGAACCAGCGACAGCCGCGCTTCCGGGACATCCGCGTGCGGGAGGCGCTCTGGCTCGTGAACGACATCACCTGGAGCAACCGGCGCATCGGGTACGGGTTCTACGACGTGGCGACGAGCTTCTTCTACGAGTCCGCCCTCGCCGCCACGGGCCTGCCGGGCGAACGGGAGCTCGCAATTCTCGAGCCGATCCGGCACCTCGTCCCGCCGCGGGTCTTCACCGAGCCGTACGCGCCGCCGCCGCACCAGGGCAGCGGCTGGCATCGCGACAACCTCCTGCGCGCGGCAGAGCTGCTCCGGGAAGCCGGGTGGGTGGTGGAGGACAAGCGTCTCGTGCACGAGCGCACCGGCGAGCCGTTCTTCATCCGCTTCCTCGCGTTCTCGCCGGCGCTGGCGCGGACCCTCATCCCGTACACGCACGTGCTGAGACGGCTCGGCATCGAGTCCTCCGTCAAGTCTCCGGAGTTGTCGAACTGGCTCTACCGCATGCGCTCGGGGGACTTCGACGCGGGCCTCAACTGGTTCCGGCCGGACAACACGCCGACCCTCATGGTCACCAACACGTTCTCCTCGGCGGCCGCCAACCAGGACCTGAGCGCCAACTGGGGGAACATCAGCGACCCGGCCATCGACCGGTTGATCGAAGCCATGCAGTCGGCCACCACCTATCCCGACTACGTCGCCGCGGCACGCGCCGTCGACCGGGTCCTCCTGTGGAACTTCTACTACATTCCCGGCATGACGAAGGTGAAGCAGGGGGTCGCCTACTGGGACCGCTATGGCCAGCCGCCCACGATGCCGCTGGACCGCACCGCCTTCATCGACAGCTGGTGGTGGGATCCCGTCAAGGCGCGGGCCGTCGCCGCGTTCACGGGCCGCGAGTGACCCATGGGCCGCTATATCCTGCGCCGCGCACTGCTGCTCCCGCCGACGCTCTTCGGGGTGATGGTGATCAACTTCGTCGTCGTGCAGTTCGCCCCCGGCGGCCCGGTGGAGCAGGCGATCGCCCAGATGGCGGGGCTCTCGACGACCACGACCGCGTCGATCTCGGCGGCCGAGAGCATGGGGCCCGCCGATCCGAGCGTGTACCAGGGCGGTTCCGGCCTGGACCCGGAGCAGCTCGCCAAGCTCGAGAAGCACTTCGGCTTCGACAAGCCCCCCCACGAGCGCTTCGCGCTCATGATCTGGAACTACGTGCGCCTCGACTTCGGCACCAGCTACTTCCAGGACCGCACGGTGATCGAACTGATCGGCGAGCGGCTGCCGGTGTCCATCTCGCTCGGACTCTGGTCGCTGTTCGCCATCTACACGATCTCGATCCCCCTCGGCGTCGCCAAGGCCGTGCGGGACGGGACGCGTTTCGACATCTGGACGAGCGCCATCGTCTTCACGGCGTACGCGATCCCGGGATACCTCTTCGCGGTGATCCTCATCGTGTTCTTCGCCGGCGGCACCTACCTGGACTGGTTCCCCATGCGCGGCCTCGTGTCGGACTCGTTCGACGAACTCACGTTCGCGCAGCAGATCGGCGACTACCTCTGGCATCTGGTGCTGCCCCTCTCGGCGCTGACCGTTGGGGGCTTCGCCACGCTCACGATGCTGACCAAGAACTCGTTCCTCGAAGAGATCGGCAAGCAGTTCGTGCTGACCGCGCGCGCGAAGGGGCTGACCGAGAGGCGCGTGCTCTTCGGGCACGTGTTCCGCAACGCCATGCTGATCGTGATCGCCGGGTTCCCCGCGGCGTTCGTCGGCATCCTCTTCACCGGGGCGCTGGCCATCGAGGTGATCTTCTCGCTGAACGGGATCGGCCTCCTCGGCTACGACGCGGTCGTGAAACGCGACTACCCGATCGTCTTCGGCACGCTGTTCTGCTTCACGCTGATCGGCATGACCATGCGCCTCATCGGGGACCTGACGTACGTATTCGTCGATCCGCGCATCGACTTCGAGCACCGCGGCACATGACGCCGCTGACCCGCCGCCGGCTCGCGAACTTCCGGGCCAACCGCCGGGGCTACGTCTCCCTGTGGCTGTTCGCCGTGCTGTTCGTCGGCTCGCTCATGGCCGAGTTCATCGCGAACGACAGGCCGATCGTGTTCTCGCAGCACGGTGAGCTGCACTTCCCGGTGTGGTTCACCTATTCGGAGGCGGAACTCGGCGGCGTGCTGGAGGCGGAGGCGTGGTATCGGGACCCGTTCGTCATGGAGCTGATCGAGGCGGACGGCTGGGCCGTCTGGCCGCCGGTCCGGTTCGCGCACGACACGATCGACTGGGGCCTCGAGAACGTGCCCTCGCCGCCGGACGGCACCCACCTGCTCGGCACCGACAGCGGCGGGACCGACGTCTTCGCGAAGGTCCTGTACGGCTTCCGGCTGTCGGTGCTGTTCGGGCTGTCGCTGACGATCGTGAGTTCCGCCATCGGCGTCCTGGTGGGCGCACTGCAGGGCTATTTCGGCGGCATGACCGACCTCCTGGGCCAGCGGCTCGTGGAGATCTGGGAGGGCCTGCCCATCCTCTTCGTGCTGATCATCCTCGCGAGCCTGGTGGAGCCGAACGTCTTCATTCTGCTCGCGATCCTGGCGCTCTTCAGCTGGATGGCCCTCGTCGGCGTCGTGCGGGCGGAGTTCCTGCGGGCGCGCAACTTCGAGTTCGTGCGCGCCGCCCGGGCGCTCGGCGTCTCCAACGTCGTCATCATGCGCAAGCACGTGCTGCCGAACGCGACCGTCGCGGCGCTCACGTACCTGCCGTTCATCCTGACGGGGGCGATCACGATCCTGACCTTCCTCGATTTCCTGGGTTTCGGCCTGCCCTACGACGCGCCGTCGTTCGGGCGGCTGCTTTCGTCGGCGAAGGCGAACCTGCAGGCCCCCTGGCTCGGCATCACGGTGTTCATAGCCCTCGCCGTGCTCCTGACGCTCCTGATCTTCATCGGCGAGGCCGTTCGGGACGCGCTCGACCCGCGCCGGGCGATCGGGCCGGGGGTCGATGTGTCCGGAGGCCAGGTGCAATTGCAGGCCGGCTCGTAAGCGCCGCGATTCCTCGATCACTCACCGGGGTCGACCGGGACATAGAAGAAACCCCGGCCCCGACGCCCGGCGCGCCCCCTTCGAGCCGCCTCGTCCGCGAACCCGGACATTCTCAGTTGTCAGAAACCGGCCATTTTCGGCTGACATTGACACCCAAAAGGATAACTGCACTCGCGTACGTGTAGCTTCGTTATCTTTTTCGCTCCAAAAAAGAAAGCCAAGTGCTCTTGGCGTCGCCTTGCTGGTCCTTTCTGACTGCCCAGTACAAGAGCAGGCGGAGCGGCGACCCCCGGCGTCGCTTCCCATCGCTTCCCAAACCCTACCTGACGTTGCACGGCCTGACGTAGTACTCTTCCCATAGTACGCTGCGCGTACTAAACTCGTCCAGGTAAAGGGATCCCTCACCGACCAAGGAGGTTTTCCATGGCAGGCCCCGGAACGCATCCTGGACAGGTCCTGCGCACGGAACTCGAAACCCGCGGCATGAGCGCCAACCAGCTCGCGCTGGCCCTGCGCGTGCCCGCGAACCGGATCACGGCCATCCTGCGCGGCGAACGCGCCATCAGCGCTGAGACCGCCGTACGCCTCGGCCGCTACCTCGGCACTGGGCCCGCCATGTGGATGAACCTGCAGACGCAGTTCGACATTTCCGTGGTGGAAATGACCAAGGGCGAAGCCATCGACCGCGAGCTGGCCGGCGCGCCGCCTCCCTAATGCGGACCACCCGGTCTCTCGGTCCGTGATTTCCGGGCCAATTATTCCGTAGCGCATGCATCACCCAGGACCCTGACAGGTTCCCACTGTCAAAACTATCTCTCTGCTAACAGATTGTTTACCGGACACTATCGCATCTGTAAACCAGGACTTCCCGACGGCGGTTGCTCCGTATGGGCCGGCGTGCCGTGTCGCGGGTCGGCCATGGTGCCTGTAGTGCGCGCACTACTCTCCCGGAGAGGGAGGATCGGGTGTCCGACGCGGTCGGGGGAACCGCGTGCCCGCTCGTTCAGACCGACTGCTGGGCGCCGCTCGCGTCGGCATCCGCACCGCCCACGGCGCGGACTACCGTCCGTTCCCAGCCCTCACGCTGGGTGCGCAGGACCTCCGCGACTACCGCGCACCGCAACCGGTCCCACTCCAGTCCGCTCGCGCGCGCGGCCGACCAGATGCAGCCTTCGAGCCACGACCGATCCGCCGTGCGAGCCTCCTCCGCCGAGAGCGACCCGATCAGGCGTCGGCCCAGCCGCACCGCCGCGGCGTCCGCCGCCTCCGTCGCCAGCAGGCCTTCGATGTGCTCTACCAGTTCCACCAGTTGCGCCGGGGACTGCTCGTGCGGGCGCACGCTCACGGAGAAGCCACCCGCGCCGTCGCGCTCGATCCGCGCCGCCACCATCGGCGCGCCCCGGCCCGGAGACCCGACCCTGCGTTCGAACACCGTCTGCCGCGTGGTCTCCGCGCTCGCTTCGCCGAACAGCGCGTCGTAGAGCTTGTCGGCCGGTACGGCGCCCGGCTCCAGCCCGGCGGCACGGCGGCGGGCGGCCGCGCGGCGCGACCCTTCCGCGTACGCGTCCGCCAGCCGGTCTGCCGCGCGACCCGTGAACTCGTGCATCACCGGGCGCACCAACCGCGCGAGCCACCGCTCCGCGAACAGCGACCGCGCCGTCCGCACGGCACGGGCCACCGTACCCCGGTGACAACCGAGTTCGTCCGCCAGCGCCGACTGGTTCTTGAACAGGCCGGCGTCGATCATGGCTTTCCACTGCACGGCGTTCTCAAGGGGCGAGACGTTCTCCGTCCATGCGTTCTCGCCGTGCATCAGCGTCGCACACTGGGCGTCCGAGAACGACGCATCGCGCACCTCGGCGCGCCACTGCACGCCGGCGCGGCGGCACGCCTCGAGCCGCCGTACGCCGAAGATCGCCTCGACCGAATGAGTACCCCCGGGGGGCAGCCGCCGGGCCAGACCGAGTTGCTGCTGGCCGTCACGGGCGATGGACTTGGTCAGCGCCTCGATGGAGGCGTCGTCCATGCCGGAACCGACCCGGTTGTGGAACTTCCACGGGCGCACGACGGACGGATCGAACGCCTCCACCGACAGCGTCTCGACCACTGGCGCCAGACTCCCGCCCGCAGTAACTGCCTGACTTTCCTGCTGCTGGTCCGTCACGGGTACTCCCTTCTCCCGATGCCTGATGCAAACCCGCGCCCGCTTGCCGGCCCGTTACTGCCTGGGCGGCGAATTCGCATGCACCATAGCAGAGAAATATGTAACGCGGAAATGTAGGGGCGGTCCCCGCAGCGGACTCCTTCACGCTGGCGCCTCCGATACCTCGGCAACAAATCGGGTGCGCCTGGACACGAAGGGTCACGCCTCGGGCTGGCCGCGCGCGATCCCGAGTCGCCTTCCTCCCCTATCGCGTACTACTCATTACGTACTACGTCTTGCGGGCGACCCGCGCGTTAGCCGGCAGCAGCCCGGCCAGTTACAGTTGCACACAGCAGAGGCGCCGCCGTCCGGCGGCGTCAGCGGAACAGTCAGTCGGAGCAACTCCATGCATCTCCTGGAAGCGGACGCGACCGAGCTTGCCGCGCGCATTCATGGGCGTGAACTCGAACCCCTGGACGTCGTCGACGCCGCGATCGCCGCGTGCGAGCGGTTGAATCCAACGCTGAACGCGGTCTTCTCGACGCGATTCGAGCGCGCTCGGGACGAGGCGCAGACTGCCGGGCGCTCGGACGGCCCGCTGGCCGGCATCCCGACCCTGTTCAAGGACCTCGGCACGCCCGAGGCGGGAGAGCCGCAGTATCTCGGCAACCGCGTCCTCAAGGCGCTCGACGCCCGCGCGGCCGCGGACTGCCACGTCGTCCGGAAGCTGAAGGATGCCGGCGCCGTCTCCGTCGGCCGCACGACCGTCCCCGAGCTCGCCAGCGGCAACTGTCCCGCCGCCTGCGAGAACGAGGCGTTCGGCGACACCCGCAATCCCTGGAACCTCGCGCACACCCCGATGGGCTCCAGCGGCGGTTCGGCGGCCGCTGTGGCCGCCGGCATCGTCCCCGTCGCACACGGCAACGACGGCGGCGGTTCGATTCGCGTACCGGCCAGCGCCAACGGCGTGGTGGGACTCAAGCCATCGCGCGGCCGCATCTCCTGGGGCCCGATCCTCGCCGAGAGCTGGGCGGGTCTCGCCACCCAGGGCATGCTGACGCGGACGGTGCGGGACAGCGCCCTGACCCTCGACGTGCTTGCCGGCGCCATACCGGGAGACCCGTACGGCTGCCGGGCTCCGGACAGACCGTTCCGCGAGGAGTTATCCGCCGACCCCGGGCAACTGCGTATCGGGCTCTGCGACGTCAACGAGGCAGCCTCGCTGCATCCCGACTGCCGGGACGCCGTGCGGGCCGTCGGCGACGTGCTGGCGGACCTCGGGCACCGGGTCGAGCCGGCCTGGCCCGCTCCGTTTTTCTCGGAGCGCATGGTCGGCCTCTGCATGACGATCGTCTCGGTGGGCACCGCGCAAACGGTGGGCCTGCTCGAGGCTTCCGTCGGTCGGTCTTTCGGCGAAGGCGACCTCGAACGCGGCACGTGGCTCGAAGCCGAACGCGGCCGCGCGGTCTCCGGCCCCGGCTACCTCGACGCCGTGACCCGGCTCAATCGATTCGTCCGCGAGACGGCGGCCTGGTGGGAGGGGGAAGACGCCTTCGACCTGCTCCTGAGCCCGACCATGGCCACGCCCGCGCCGGAGCTCGGCGTCCTGGTGCGCCACCCCGAAGACCGCGTCCCCCTGTGGCGGGAGACGTTTCCCTACACGCTCCAGTTCAACGTGACGGGGCAGCCGGCCATCTCCCTGCCGCTCGGCATGAGTGCGAACGGGCTCCCCATCGGCATCCAGCTCGCCGCGCGCTACGCCGAGGAGGCCACCCTGATCCGCGTGGCCAGCCAGCTCGAGGAGGTCATGCCCTGGGGTGGGCGGCGTCCGGGGGTGTGGGTGGGAGACCCGTAAAGGGACGGACCCGCGTCCGGGACTACGGACTGGCGGTCACCGGTCCTTGGCTTCGCGTACGCTGGCTCGAAGGCTGTCGAAGTAGTCCGCATCGAGCAAACGTGCCCGGGGTGAAGCTGCACCCTCCTCAAGCAGGCTCCGCAAGCGCTCGCGGTTCTGGTCCTTGCGAATCAGTTCGCAGACATACTCGGTTGATGTGCTGTAGCCGCGCGTACTGACCTGATCGTCCACAAAGGACTTCAACGCCTCCGGAAGTGAGATGTTCATCGTGCTCACTTGACGCACGCTAACGGGCTTGGCAAGAACCGGCAACCCAGGACGCCTCGACTCCCTTAGAGCCATGCGACCGGCACCGTACGGCCTGCCGCCCGACCGAAGCCAGACCCGACCGGCGACCCTCTATACTAAAGACCATGAGCATCTTGCCGGGCTTCGATGCGGAGCGGGCACGCCACGTCGCCACGGCCGACGACCGGGACGAGGCGCCGTTCTTCGCCGGTCGCACCGCGGAAGTCCGGCATTTCGACGAAGCCGTCGCGCAGGCGGGCCAACGCGGCCCGCACAACACCCGCTCCCTGCTGCGCATCTTTCAAGGAGCGCCGGGTTGCGGCAAGACCTCACTGGTGACGCACCTCCAGCAGATTCGAAACGACCTGCTGTTCGTGGCCGTGGAACCGGAGGACTTCGTCAACCGCGACGCCATAACGACGCGCGTGCTCCAACAGGTCGCCCTGCAGGCCTCCGCCGCCGGCAGGGTCCTGTCGTGGGGACTCGGCGCCGTTACGGCGATGGTTCGAGCGGGGGAGGCCGGCGAGGAACTCCGCAAGGCGCTCGCCGGACGCGACGCGAGAAACGCGACGATCGTGCTGCACATGGACGAAGCGCAACGGATCCCGCCGACCGCCGACGGCGTGGTCAGTCTCCACACGCGAGGGATGGAGGGCGGCATCCCGACGGTCTGCGTTTTCACGGGGTTGAGCCATACGGCGGAGCGGATTCGCGCCGTCGAAGGGATGTCCCGGCTCGCCGACGAGGCGATCGTGAACATGGGACGCATGAGCGACGGCGAATGCGCGGCGTCCACCAGGGCGATGCTGGCGGCAGTGGGCGCGTCGGGCGATCACGAGACGACCGCGAGGCGAGCGGCCGGTCTCGCGCACGGCTGGCCGCAGCACCTGACCGGCGTACACAAGGCCCTTTGCAGGGAATTGATCCGCACCGATGGCCGCCTCGACCGGGTTGACTACGAGCGGGTGAGCCGGGATTCCACCGCACGCCGCCACGCCTACTACCGGCAGCGCCTCGAAGGCACGGTACTCGGCGACGACACGACGTTTACGGCCCGCGTGGTGGGTGCGATACGCCGCCATGGCGCCATGAACCGCCGCGCGCTCATCCGACTGTGCGCCGAACAGATCAGCGACGCCGGATTCAACGACGACGTCGATACGCCCGTTACCGGAGAGGGTTTCGGGCGCGCGCTCGTCGAGAAGGGCGTGCTGGCCGAGACCCCGGCGGGCGGACGCTACGAAGTGGCGATACCCTCGATGGCCGACTGGCTGCAGGACCGGCTGCGGGCGCAGGGATAGCACCGCGGCCCGTCCCGTTGGCGTCCGACGGAACTCGGCGCTGTCAAAGCGCCCCCCTACGCCACCCGCGAGAAGTCCGGCCCCGCGTACGTGTTCTTCCCGTACAGGTCGTCGATGCCGCAGAGCGTCGTGAACGTCGGCGGGTTGCGTTCCAGGATCGCGGGGTCGATCTCGAGATAGCTGTCGAACGTCCGCACCCAGTTGCGCAGGTACGTGTTGTGGATCGTGAGCCGCTCGCCCTCGTCCTGCCGGATCGACGAGCCGTGCCAGAGGGAGCCATGCCACAGGGCCACCGAGCCCTTCGGCATCAGGATCTTCTCGGCCCGGTCCATCGCGTCCGGGTCGGGCGGCCGGTGCCACTTGTGGCTGCCGGGGACCACGAGCGTGGAGCCCGATGTCTCGGTGAAGTCGTCGAGCGCCCAGATCGTGGTGACGTTGCAGCAGAGGTCGCCCGTCAGCGGGTGCGGGGGATCGTTGTGCAGGCGGTGGGTGTCCTCGCCCTGCTTCTTGGTGAAGCCCAGGGACTGGCCCATGTTGCAGTCCGCGCCGAGCAGGTGCTGGGCGATGGAATGGATCCACGGGTGTACGGCCAGTTCTTCCCAGATCAGCCCCCGGGCGAGCAGCATCGAGGCCACGCGCCCCTGGCCGGTCTCGTCGATGAGGCGCCTCAGGTCCTCTTCCAGCGCGGTCACCAGTGCGTCGCTCACCGCCCCCTCGACGACCGTGTAGCCCCGCTCCTCGATCTCCTCGACGTGGCGGCGCATGCCGAGGCGGTCGATCCGGTGCTCGATGTCGGGGTTGGTGACGGTGCGCCTGCCGAGCGCGTCGTGCATGCCGGCCATCGCTTCGAGCAATGCGGCCGGGGCCTTGTCGAGAGCGCCCTCGGCCTCGAAGAAATCACCGTGGCGGTGCATCGCTTCGGCGCCCATCCGGGCCTGCCGCTCCGGGTAGTCCGCGAAGACGGCGGTCGCGATGACATGGGTCTGGTTGTAGTCCGCCCGCATGCAATAGTCCGCGTCCTGCAACGCGCCGGGAGCGACGGTCAGCTCGCCGTCGTCGACGACGATGTGGAAGGCGGCGACGTTGTCCGGGTAACCAAGGTGCGGTGGCGCATCGGTGAAGACCTCGCACAGGGCAGTGCGCTTGCCGCGCAGGGCGTCGCGACGCTCCGCGACCCTCGGTCCGAGGTAGTCGCGCACGGCGTCGATCCATTCCGCGGAGAGGAACTCGAGACGGTCCGCGTGCCGGATGGGCGCCGCGGTGCGCTGGGGCAAGGGCCGCAGGGTCGTGCCCCCGGGCTGGGTCGTGCTGGCGTCCATCCTCGTCTCCTCAACCCGCGGCTTCGCCTTCCGGCGCGGCCGATGCGTCCTTGTACAGGTCTGGAAACTGGTAGCGCTTCTCCTTGGCGCTCGCCTTGAAGATCTCCTTCACCTGGTCCCCCAGTTCCCGGTCGTAGACGTGGTAGTCGTACTCCGTCGGGAGTTCGACGCCGTCCCCGACCGGTTCGGTGTCAAAGAGGCTCACATATCCCTTCGGCGCGCTCGAGAAGCCCTTGTAGCGCGAGCCGCTCTTGCCCCAGGGCATGCCGTGGTGGACGTTCATGAGCTGCGTGAAGCGTTTCGGATTCCGGGCCAGCGCCTCCGCGGTGGCCGTCTGGCGGTACGCCTCCTGCGTCTGCATGTGCGGGCGGTTGTACAGGCCGAGCACCATGAGCCTGAGGCCATCCGTCTCCTTCGGATAGGAGCCGTGCCACGTGTGGTCGCCCCAGATCACCATGGAGCCCGCCGGCGCCTCGATGACCTGCGCGTGGTCGGTCCAGTACTCCGCCTCCTCGATCGACGGCCAGCGCCGCCAGCGGTGGCTGCACGGGACGAAGGAAAGACCGCCCTCCTCCTTCGAGTAGTCCGTCACGAGGTAGTTGAAGTTCGCGCCGAACGGCTCGACCGCCATGCTGGGCATCTCGAACTGCGCCCAGTCGGCGTGGACGCCGGTTCCGCCCGCGCCCCTGCCCTTCACCCAGACGTTGCAGAGGCTCAGGATGCAGTCGGTGCCGACGAGCCACTGGATCAGCCCGAGCGCGGCCGGGGTCAGCACCATCTTCTCGAAGGACTGGTCGTCCCAGAGCGTGAACCGCAGCAGTTCCTGGCCGTCCTCGAACACGCCCGGGAGTTCCTCCGGCGTGCAGTTCTTGCGCTCGCACGCCACCCGGAGCGCGGCTGCCTGGTACTGCTCGTGGACTTCCGGAGTCGCCACCTTTTCCGGCGGGATGACCGTGAACCCGAAGGCCTCGAGTTCGGCCAGGTTCTCCAGCAGGTCGAGCTGCTTCAGTTCGCGATACAACGCCGGGATGGTCTTCCCGGACGGCCAGTCTTCTATCTTCACGTTCCACTCCCCCGGTAGGGCCGTTACCCCCTGAATCCTCCCGATGGTACTGTATTCGGCCCGATCCGTAGCGTGCGCGAGACGCAGCCGATGTCATCCGAACCCGCCGTCGCCACTCTCACGCCCCTGGCCCGGGCCCGCGCGCTTGCCCCGCAGGTCACCGCGGCGGCGGACGAAATCGATCGTGAGCGGGAACTCCCGAACGGGCTGGTCGACGCGATGGTCTCCGCAGGACTGTTCCGCCTGCTCGTGCCGCGCTCGATCGGCGGCGAGGAGATGGACTGGCTCGAGTATCTGGACGTCGTGCGCACCATCGCCGAGGCGGACGGCAGCGTGGGCTGGTGTCTCAACCAGGGCGCCGTATTCGCGACCACGAGCGCCCGCTGTTCCGAAGCGCTGGCGCGGGAGGTGTGGGGCGACCCGCGCACGGTCGTGGGCAACGGACCGCCCAAGGGCTGCAAGTCCCTTCCCACCGACGGCGGCTACCTCCTCACCGGACGCTGGATGTTCTCGAGCGGGTGCCGGCATGCGAACTGGATCGCCGCGCTGACCGTCGAGGACGGCGTGCGCCTGCACATGATCCCGCGCGACGAAGTGACCCTGGTGGACGTCTGGGAAGTGCAGGGCCTGCGCGGCACCGGCAGCTTCGCGTTCGAGACGGACGGCCTGTTCGTTCCGGAGCGCCGCGTCATGCACGACTACGGCAGGACGCGCGAGCCGGGACCCCTGTACGTGGTGCCGCAGCACCTCCTGTTCGCCTGCGGTTTCGGCTGCGTGGCCCTCGGCGTCGCGCGGGCCGGCCTGGACGCCACGATCGCGCTCGCGGACGACAAGCGGCCACGCTTCGTGAAACGTCCGATCTCCCAGAGCGAGGTCGTGCAGCACCAGATCGGCAAGGCGGAGGCGACCTGGCGCGCAGCGAAGGCGCTTCTCCACGAAACCGTCGGCAACGTCTGGGAAAGCGTCCGGGCCACCGGCGAGATCTCCGTGGAGCAGCGGATCCACCTGCGCATGGCCGGCACGCACGCGATACGTCAGTCAATGGAGGCCGTCGACATCGCCTACAACCTGAGCGGCGCCGACGCGATCTTCGCGTCGAAGGCCATCCAGCGCCGCTTCCAGGACGCCCACGTCATCACCCAGCAGGTGCAGGGGCGCGACTCGCACTACGCGACTGTGGGACAGTTCTTCCTGGGGCTCGAGCCGACGGGCGGGGTGTTCTGAGGGCCGCCGAGCCCTGCGAGGTCGGGAACCCGCCTTCAGTGCACTACGCCGGCACTCGTCCAGTCCTCCACCGATAGGCCCGGCACGCGGTCGAACTCGCCGGTGTTGGCCGTTACCACGATCAGCCCGCGCGACCGCGCGTGGCCGGCAATCATCTGATCGTACGGCCCGATGGGCGTACCCAGCTTGGCCAGCGCCGCCCTGATGCTGCCCGTATGCGCCGCGGCTTCGCGGTCATAGGAGAGAACTTCCAGCCGCGCGGCAAACGCTCCAACGTCCCGCTGGTTTCGGTCCGGCTGCGCGGACTTCTCCGCGCCGTAGAGAAGCTCCATCAGCGTCACCGTCGAAACGCACATGCGGCCTTGGTGCTCGATGAACTTGGCGCGTACCACACGCGGTCGGTTGCGAATCGTGTGGATCGCGACGTTCGTGTCCAGCATGTACCGCATGGGCTACACCACGACCAACGACACCACGACCAACGACACCACAACCAACAACGACTACAGCGACGACCTTTCCTGGTCGAGAGGCTGATCACGCGTCATCATGAAGTCCTCCGAGACGCCCGCGCCATCGAACCACGTTGTCCAAGTTTCGCCGGCGGGCGCCAGCAGACGAGCGTTCCCCAGCACCGTGACGTCGACCTTGTCAACGCCGTCCGGAAAGGCAACACGCTTTGGCAGCCGTACCGCCTGGCTCCGGTCGGACTCGAACACGCTGGCCCGACCCTGGCGCATGTCCCCCGCAACCGTGGACGACCCCCGAGCCGAGGTCTCATAGCTGACGATGAGCCGCGGCGGAGGGGCTGGAATCGCGCCCGCGCGCTCGTCGTCTTCCAGATGTAGCGCCAATGCACTGCGGAGGTTGCCCAGCACCTCGTCCAATGACCGACCCTGCGTGACGGCGGCCACCTCGACGCACTCCGCCACGTACCACCCCCCGCTCTCGGTGATGGAGGCGTGAATCGCAGGGGACGCGGCCTCGGCATCGCGGAGGGTTGGCGCCATGTCGGCTTCCCCGCGCGGCATGGAGGCGTCGGGAGGTGCCCCACCATACGGAAATCGCTCGCGGAACGCGGGCGCGATCTCGTAGACGCCGCGAGCCAGCCGACGGAAGTACGGCCAACGATGCGCATGATGCCGCGGCGCGTTCTCGCAGCAACGACTCACGATGTGGGTCCGCACGGACCTCTCGTTCAGATGCGGCAACACCCGCACGACCTCGACGGGCCTGAACGTCCAGTCCTCGCGATTACAGACGCGCTGCGCCGCCGCCAGGACCTCCGCATGAATCGACTTGATCCCGCGCACGCTGCCTTTGGGCATGGATGCACCTCATAAGGTGGCTCAAGAGGTGCAATTTACAACGTGTGAAGTTTTTTTCAAGTCCTATGGCAAGCGTTCAGACCCTCACGGGCAACGACCGGTGCCGCACCCCGGTAGCCGCGAACACCGCGTTCACCAGCGCCGGCGCGATCGGCGGCACCCCGGGCTCTCCCACACCCGCGGGCAGCGCATCCGAAGGCACCAGTTCCACGACGATCTCCGGGCTTTCCGACATGCGCAGCACCGGGTAGCCGTCGAAGTTGTCCTGGTCGACGCGGCCGTTGCTCATGGTGATCTCGCCGTGCAGGGCGAGGGACAGGCCGAAGACGACCGCGCCCTCCATCTGCGCCATGCAGGTGTCCGGGTTGATGTAGGTGCCGCAGTCGAGCACGACGTGGGCCTTGTCCACGCTGAGCCCCGAGTCCCCCGCCGTCACCTCCATCACGGTGGCGACGTAGGAGCGGAAGCTGTGGTGCACGGCGAAGCCGACACCGCGCCCCGCCTCCCGCGCCGCGTCCCAGTCCGAGATCGCCCGCGCGCGCTCGATCACATGGCGCAGCCGCGCGAGGTCCAAGCCGTGGCCTTCCGGCGGCTGCATGCCCGGCACGGTGAGGACCCCGGACGGGCCGAGCAGGTCGAGCCGATAGTCGATGGGATCGCGACCCGCCGCCGCGGCCAGTTCGTCGATGAAGATGTTGGCCGAGAACGAATGGAAGATGTTGCACACGCTGCGCAGCCACCCCATGCGTACCCCCGGCTGCACCCCCGCATACTCGTACCGCTGGTTCGCGATCTGGTACGGGAGGTTCGAGAACCCCATCTCGAGTTCCCAGTCCGCCGGTTGTTCGGCCGCACCGTCGAAGGTCGTCAGGATGCTCGGGAACGCCGTGCGCTGCAGCCACGCCGCCGGATTCCCGTCGGCGTCGAGCTTCGCCCGGTGATACTGGGCGCTCGCCGCGTGGAAGAAGTCGTGGCCGATGTCGTCCTCGCGGGTCCAGGTGACCCGAATGGGGCGTTGCAGCCGCTTCGAGAGTTCCACCGCTTCCAGGACGAAGTCCGGCTTCGACTTGCGCCCGAAGGCGCCGCCGAGGAGCGTGACGTTGATGGTGACGTTGGCCGCATCCGTTCCGAGCCAGCCGGCCACCAGCGCCCTTGTCGACTGCGGGTCCTGCACCGGCGCCCACACCTCGCAGCGGCCATCCGCGACGTTCGCCAGCGCCACCGGCGGCTCCATCGGGGCGTGGGAGAGGAATGGCGTCTCGTAGAGTGCCTCGATCTCCGTGCCCTCACCCGCAAGCGCGGCATCGACGTCGCCCGCGTCGTAGAGGCGCTCCCCGCCGGCTTGCACGGCCTCGCGCAGTTGCGCCGTGAACTCGGCGCTGTCGAAAGCCGCGTTGGGGCCTTCCGTCCACTGCACGTCGAGGGCGTTCGCGATGCGGATCGCGGTCCACGTGCGGTCCGCGACGACGGCAACGCCCCCGAGCGGATTGAACATGGCGCCGATACCCGAGACGCCGGGCAGGGTCTCCACGGCGATCAGGCCGGGTTCGTCCGCCGGCGGCTCGAAGCTCGCCACCTGCGAGCCGAGCGACGGCGGCCGGACGATGACCGCGTGCGCCATGTTCGGCAGGGTCAGGTCCGCCCCGAAGGTGGCCTTGCCGTCCGCCACGTCGTCGGCGTCCACGTGCACCCGGTGCTTGCCGATGTAGCGATACGCGTCGCGGCTCTTGAGCGCCGGGTTCTCGGGAACCGGCAGTTCGGACGCGGCGCCGACGAGGTCTCCGTACGGCGCGGAGCGGCCTGACGGGGCGTGGCGCACGGTGTGGTCCACGGCTTCGACTTCCGCCATCGGCACGCCCCACTCGTTCGCGGCGGCCGTGCGCAGCATCTCGCGCGCGCTCGCGCCGGCGTTCCGCAACACGTCGAACAGGAACCGGATGCTCTGGGAGCCGTCGGTGTTTTGATCGCCGTAGACGGGATCGCCGACCGCCTGGGCCACGGTCACGCGGCTCCAGTCCGCGTCCAGTTCGTCCGCGACGATCTGCGCGAGCGCCGTGCGGATCCCCTGGCCCATCTCGGACCGGCTGGCCGTCACGGTGACGGTACCGTCGCCGGCCATCGAGAGGAACACGTTCGGCGTCAACGTCGCGTTCCGCGACGGCATCGGGCCCGTCGAGCAGCCAGGCACCGCCGCACCGACGACGAGGACGCCCGAAGCCTGCAGGAAGCGGCGTCGGGACAGGTTCGTGACGGTCATGTTCATGTCCGCGCCTCCCCGGCCTCCCTGATGGCCGCCCGGATACGTCCGTAGGTCCCGCATCGGCAGATGTTCCCGGACATGGCCCGGTCGATGTCCTCGTCCGTCGGCGCCGGCGTGCCGTCGAGCAGCGCCGAGGCCGACATGAGCTGTCCGGCCTGGCAGTACCCGCACTGGGGCACGTTGTTCTGCACCCACGCCTCGACCAGCTTCGGGTGGCTCGCCCTGAGACCCTCGATGGTCGCGATGGACTTGCCTTGCACGGAGCCTACAGGCGTCTGGCACGAGCGCACCGGCGTGCCGTCGATGCGCACCGTGCACGCACCGCACAGCGCCTTCCCGCAGCCGTACTTGGTTCCGGTCATGCCGAGGTCGTCGCGCAGCGCCCACAGGAGCGGCGTGTCCTCCGGCGCGGTCACCTGTACGGGCGACCCGTTCACGATCAGTTCGATAGCCACTTCAAGCACCCCCTCGCCTAAGGCTGCCGAAACGATAACTATCTGATAGAAAGCGGTTTTTCAGACGTCCTGGCAGCCGTCATCACAGATGATGCGCCGATACGCCGCCCGGATGCAACACACCCCTCGAGACACCCCTCGCGAATCGGCTCGTCGCCCTGCCGTCAGGTCACCAACTGCAGCTTCTCGACCAGGGGCACGTCCGCCTCGTCGAGCGCCGCCGCATATGCGGACGCGGAGCGACAGAACGCCTGCCGCAGCCGGCCCGCGACCATCCGTCCGACGTGCTCCGCCGCCCGGTCGAGACGGCCCCGGTGCAGGTCCTGGATCGCGCGCAGGAGATCGCGCTCGTCCGAACTCAGCGTGGGACATGGGACACAACGGATGTTGACCGGTCGAAACGCCGCCACGGCGACGAGGCTCATGGTCTCGTCCAGCAGCGCAGCGGCCTCCGGACAGCGCGCGACGCCGTAGGTGTAGGCAAGCGCTTCCTCGACCGGCTTCCCCTGCTCGACCGCCACGCGCCACCTGCGCGCGCTCCAGATGAACAGTTGGCCGCCGAGCGAGAGGGCCTCGGTGCGAACCTCGGGCCCGTCGCTGGCGGGCACGTGGTCGCAGCGCTCTCGGGGAGGATCGCTGGTCGCCTCCGTCGTTTCGTCCCGCGCCATGACGCTACAGGACGAGTTCCGGCGCGGTGATCGTGGCGGCCATGTTCTGCCGGACACGGAGCTGCATCTTGTCCCGCTGCCGGGTCCAGCGGCTCATCCGGGCCCGGGCGGTCGGCCCGCCGAGCGCCGTCGCGGAGTCCCGGAACGCCCTGCCGAAGTGGAGCGGGAGGCGCAGCGTCTGCGCCACCGTGAAGCCGGAGACGTGCACCACGTCCCAGAGCGGCATGGCGAGGTCTCCATGAAGGCGCTCGGTGATCTCCACGCCGATGAACCGGCCGGCGCGGTCGCGCTGGTGCAACCGCCGCATGGCCGGACCCGAGAATTCGTACTGGGACCGGTAGTAGTCGGGGCGTTCGGCCGGCTTCGAGAACACGTACTCGATCGACTGCAGCAACCGGCGCTCCCGGGCGGGACCGTCCACGGGATACACCATGTCGAGGGACGGCTGGGGACGCGCCCGGCCGACGGAACGCAGGTCCGCGCCGCTGTCTCCCGCCAGCCCCGCGATCGTGTCCGCGAGCTCCGGAGCGTCGGCTCCCGGCGCGGCCAGGACCAGCATCCAGTACGACCAGGAGGGCGCCTCCCGCGTCCTGCGCCGCGGCTTGTGGGAAACGGGGAGGAACGCCAGTACCCGACCCTCTCCCACACGGGATGCGAGTGCTTCGCGGAAGGGACCGCCCACCCATCGCTCGAAGTCGGGCAGGCGCCCGCGCGCCACCGACCAGGCCGCATCCACCGCGGTCAGGTCTTCCCAGCGTACCGGAGCTGCGTCGGCGCTCATGAGCCGCGCTTCCAGCGTTTCCAACCGATCCGGTTGACGCCCTGCGTGATCAGCCAACCGAGCACGCATGCCCCGCCCGTCCACAGGACGAAGGCCGCGGCGTCGCCGACGGCCGCCAGCCACAAGCCCGGCAGCAGGCACAGGAGGAAGAGCCCCGTCCGCAACAGGCGGATCGGACGCCTGGCCCGGTTCGCGCGTTCCCGCTTGGGGTCGAGACGCGCGAGACCGAAGAGACAGAGGGTGGTCAGGGACAGCGATATACCGAGCATCTGCCAGCCGCTCATGGATGTGCGGGTGGGAGGAGAAACGCCCGCCGATGTCCGTTGCTGGATCGATCGCTCATCGCCAATCCCTGACCAACGCCAATGATAATGATTCGCATTTATGGCCTTGTCAAGGTCGGCCGATGTCCGGTTCCGTCAACGCCCGGAGGTACCACCCAACAGGCGAGGGTCCGCGTAGTTGTCGTCGACGGTGCGTTCGTACGCCGGCGACGCATCCCGGATCACGAACGGGATCCCGGGCGCGGCGAGCGGGCCGCGGGCGGAGACCCACGTCGGAGCCGCCGATTCCTCCGCGGGCACCAGGCGCAGTCTCTCCGGCGTGTCGTCCGCCACCCAGCCGGCGCCGGCCCAGGCCCAGCGGCGCGCCGACACACCAAGCGCCTCCTCTTCCGGGATCAGGGCGACGTCCGCCGCCAGCGGCGGGCCGAGCAGCGCTGCCGCCGACTCGGGGCCCACCAACGCCACGAGCGCGCTGGTGAGCGTCTCGCCCGGCTGGCGGATCCGCGCCGGTAGCTCGCCGAGCACCTGCGCGACCCGCTCACGCGACAGCCCCGCCGACCAGGCGAGCGTCGCAAGGGCCGCGTAGTGCGGCAACCATTCGCCGCGGGCCGCGGCCACGCGGTCGACCGGCTCATCCAGCGTGCCCAGGCCCTCGGCCGTCCGGTCCGCGTGGCGCGTCTGCAACGCGAGGGAAGCCTCGAGACCGCTGGCTTGCTCGACACACGACAGCGCCACCTGACCCGCCACACCATCGAGGTACCAGCGCGCGCCGGGCTCCAGGCGCAAGTCGGCGCGGTCGGCAAGGCACCGCTTCGCCAATGCGCGGGCGATGCGCTCTTCGCGCAGCCATTTCCCCAAGCCCTCGTCGCCGGCGTCCCAGGCAACTTCCTCTGGCAGCCAGAGGACGCCGCCGTGCACGCCCGCCTCTCCGGACCCACGGGGCGCCTGGAGGACGTGGTCGACGTCCGGGACGTGGCCAAGCGCAGTCTCGACGCATCCGCGCGTCTCGGCCAATGCCACGCGGACTAGTTCGGCGGCGTCGCCCCGCGTGGGGCCGTGCCGGATGGTCGGGCCTCGCTCGCCGTGCGGCGACAGCGGCTCGGGCGACCAGACACTGGCGAAGTCGAGCGGTCCGTCGGTCGCGCCCGACGCCGCCACGACATGTCCGGCAGCGGGGAAGGAGACCGTCCAGCTCCAGTCTCCGGCGGGAGCTACTGCCAACGCAGGGGCCAACGCGTCGCGGTCCGGCACTTCCGGTCGTTGCACGGGCAGGCCGTGACGTTGCCGATCCGCCGGCGCCACGACGAGCCGCTCCGGATCATGACCGAGCGTTGGAAGCAGATCGGCCGCACGCAGCCAGACGCCGCTCCGGTGCAACCAGGGAGGATCCTCTTCCACCGGCCAGTCGGCCAGCGCGATATCGAGCGCCAGACGGACGCGACAGGGGCCGTCGACGCACTCGGGCATGGCAATGACGACGTGGTCACCGGTCCGCTCGACCCGGCGCGGGTTGCCCGCCACCTCGGCCGACACGAGGGCCAGGCCGTGCGGCAGCGTGGCGTGCAGGCGGGCGGTGCGAACCCCGCGCAGCTCCCAATCGACGCTGCCAAACCGCTCCACGGGATCGAGCCGCGCCGCCACGTGACCGCCCGTCAGCGTATAGGGCGCCGCTTCGTGCCAGCGTTCCCGCTCCCAGGCCGCGTCGTCGGCCAGCGCATCGTTGACCGCCTGGAACTCCCCGTGTTCGACGAGACGCCCGTACAGCACGACGGCGGCCACCGCGACGACCACCGCCCCCACGGCGACCGTCGCCCCCGCCGACCCGGCGCAACGCCGGGCCAGGTCGCGCACGCGGTCCCTCCAGCGCAGCGCGCAGCCGCGGCGCCAGACCAGCCAGCTCGCGCCAACGACCGCCACCACGCACCCGATCTTGAGGGCGTCGGCCACCAGTACGCCGGCCAGCCAGGGAGCCCACCCGACGACTTCGGAAGGGGCGACGTGCGGGGGGATGCCGAACTGCAGCGGCGGGTACTCGACGACTCCCAGTTCGTGGTTCACGACCGCCACGAAGGCCAGGAAGATCGATGCCGCGTACGCCGCACCCGTATGTCGTATCAACGCGTGCGCCACCACCGTCAGCGCGCAGATCTCTAGCATGGACGGCAGCAGGATCAGGCCCACGAACGTGAACGGCAGATCGATCCGGATGGCGTCGAAAGCCCCGACGGCGGTCACGATCAGGCCTCCCACCGCCGGTATCGCGCAGAGGAGCGCGGTCATGCCGAAAGCCGCGGTCACCTTCCCGAGGACCCTGACGCCAAGGGGCGCCGGCGCCGCATCGAGCAGTTCGTCGAACCCGGGGCGCCGTCCGGGCGCATGAGCACGCCGACCGCCCCGGTGACGACGAACACCATGATCATGTACACGAACTCGACCTGGAACGGCAGCAGCGCCTCCGGACGCGGCACGAGGGGGCCCTCGGAGTGCCCGACGAAGTTCACGAAGGACCCCAGCACGGACGCCAGCAGCAACAGCCCCATCGCCACCCGGATGCCGGACCCGCGCGTCGATACCCGCCACTGCCACCCGGCTTCGGCGGCATAAGCGGACAACCAACGCGGCACGGCCGTCGCGAGCACCGGCGCTTCCTCCCTACGGGTGTGGTCGTCCGCCTGGGCGTTCGTCACCGGCGCCGCCGATCCCTCGAGGACCAGCTTCCCGCGTCGCCCGCCACAACGCCACGCCGAGGACCGAGAAGCCCAGGACGAGCCAGAACACCCGGTTCGCGACGAGCTGCGGCGTCAGGGTGAGCACCGCCGTGGTCTTCTCCGCCGGCGTCCAGCGGTTCGACTGCTCCTCGGCTTCCGCGAAGCCCGTCGGGTCGATGGCCGACGCCAGGACCGGGTCGACATCGCCGCCGCGCAGCACGACCATGGCGACCATCCAGACCAGCGCCAGCCCCGCCGAGGCGGCGAGCGGGCCGGCGGCCGTACGCGTCCAAAGGACCGCGGCCACGTAGAGCGCCCCCGCGAACAGCGCGTTCGGCATCGCGAACACGAGGAAACCCCAGGCCATCGCGAACCAGGGCATCGGGCCGACGGCGTCGGGGGGCAGCGCTCCGATCCAGGCGAGCACCGGCGCCATGGCGAAGCCCGCGAGGACCGACGTGGCGATCAGGCAAGCCGTACCGACAGCACCGAGGTAGCGGCCGAAAATCATCGCCCGCAACGGCAGCGGCGCCGCAAAAGCCACCTCGTGCAGGCGCGCGCCACGCTCCCGGAGCAGGGTCTGTCCGAACATCCAGGCCCACGCCAGGAACATGATCACCGACTGGCCCGAGACCATGAGGTAGACGCCGTGCGGGCTGTTGCGCGCTACCGACGTGGCGCCCATCTCGCGCATGTAGTCCGCGTTCAGCATCACGAGAACGATGTAGATCGCGAGCCCGATCCAGACCAGTGGCACCAGCGGTCCCTGGAGACTTGCGCGGAACTCGTGCGCGGCCTCGCGCGACAGGAGCGCCCAGCTACTCACGCGGCGGCCTCCACCGGCTGCCCGTGGGCCCGCAACGCATGGTGATAGACGTCCTCGAGGCGCGGCTCCCGGGGACGGAAGCCCGCCACTTCGACCGCACTCGCGACGACTACCCGACTGCCCTTTGGAGAGGCCGTGACGTGCAGCGCGTCCTCGGGTACGGCCTCCCCCCGCGCGACTTCACTCTCCCAGAGCCGCCCCCGAAGCGGCGCCAGAAGATCGTCCGTCGGGCCTTCCTCCACGATCCGCCCCCGATCCAGGATCGACAGGCGCGTACAGAGGTTCTCTATGTCCTCGACGATGTGCGTCGACAGCAGCACGACGGCATCGGAAGCGATGTCCGCGAGAATGCGGTGAAAACGGTTGCGCTCCGCGGGATCGAGCCCGGCCGTCGGCTCGTCCACGATGAGGAGCCGCGGGGCGCCGAGGAGGGCCAGCCCGATCCCGAAACGCCGCAGCATGCCGCCCGAATAGGTGACCACGTGCCGGTCCGCGTCCTCCGCCAGGTTGATGCGCTCGAGCAGTTCGTCCACTTCGCGGGTGCGCTCGGCCTTGTCCGTCCGCCCCTTGAGCCAGGCGAAGCGGTGCAGCAGCTCGCGGCCCGCGACGCCCGGATACGCTCCGATCTGCTGCGGGAGATAGCCGAGGCGCCGACGCAGCCGGTCGGGCTCGGCGAGGACGTCGATGTCGTCCAGCCGAATCGAGCCGGCGTCCGGCGTCTGGAGCGTCGCCAGCGTGCGCATGAGCGTGGTCTTGCCGGCGCCGTTCGGACCGAGCAGCCCGTAGATGCCTTCGCCGACGTCCAGGTCGACGCCGTCGAGGGCGACGATGTCGCCGTAGCGCCTGACGAGACCGCGCACCCGCAGGCCCGATTCCTTGAGCTCCGGGCGCTCCCCGCTCGACTTCTCCATCCCTGTCCTCCGTTCGCCACGCTTGCGTTTGGGAAATGCAAATGGTAATGATTCTCAACTCGAACGGCCATCGGTCGCCCACCGACGGCCCGTGACACCCTCCGCCACCCCACGCGAGGACGCATGACCGAGCACACCCCCGCCCCCGGAATCGCCCGGCTCACGGAAACGCTGGTCCGGTTTCGATGGCTGAGCCTCGCGTTCGTCGCGGCGGTGACGGCCGCCGCCGCGAGCCAGCTCCCGAAGCTCGAGATCGACAACTCGAACGAGTCGTTCTTCATGACCGGCGACTCGACGAAAGCGCGCCTCGACGCCTTCAACGACACGTTCGGGAACGACGACTTCGTGTTCGTGCTGATCGAGGTGGAGGACGCTTTCGCGCCGGCCACGCTCGCGCGCCTCGACGAACTCGCGGAGCGCCTGGAACTGGAAGTCCCGCACGTCCTCGAGGTCACCTGGGTCGGCAACGTGGAGTGGATCGAGGGCGTCCCCGGCGGCATCGTCATCGAGGACCTGATCCCGGATCTCGGCCTGCCCGCTTCCGAACTCGACGCGCTCGGCGCGAAGGCCGCCGCCGACCCGCTCTACCGTGACCGCCTGGTGTCCGCGGACCGCGAGACGGTCGGCATCCTGATGGAGTTCGAGAACTACCCGGAAATCGGGATCGACCCGCGCAAGGACGGACCGCCCGTGATCCAGGCGATCCTCGCCGACTTCGACGATCTGGACATGCACGTCGTCGGCGGGCCGATCATGGACTACGTCATGGACATGAGCACCGCCGACGAGGCGCCGCGGTGGGCGTCGATCGCCCTGCTCGGCATGGTGCTGGCCCTGGCGCTGACGACGCGCAGCGTCGCGGGCGTGCTGGTCCCCGCGGCCACCGTGATCCTGAGCGTCCTCTGGGCCGTGGGCCTCGTCGCCGCGCTCGGATTCCGGCTCAATCTCCTCGCCATCCTGGTCCCGACCCTGCTCCTGTGCGTCGGCATCGGGGACAGCATGCACGTGCTCGCGGAACTCAGGCAGATCCGCCGGGAAGGCACCCCGTTGCGGCGCGCGCTCGCACGGACCCTCGACCTGGTCACCAAGCCCATCCTGCTCACCACGGTCACCACCGCGGCCGGGTTCCTGGCCTTCCTCGCGACCGATCTCAGGCCGCTGCGCGAACTCGGCGTACAGGCCGCGGTCGGCGTCGTCATCGCATTGGTGATGACCTATCTCTTCGCCGTTCCCGTGCTCTCGTTCGGACGCGACCGGGAGACCGCGGACGGGAGCGTACGCAAACAGGACATCTTCGATCGACTGTTACGGGGCATCGTCGACTTCGTGAACAGGCGCCACACCGCCGTCGGCGTCGGCTTCCTGCTCGCCGTGCTCCTCGTCGGCCTTGGGATACCGCGCCTGCAGATCGAGACCAACACGATCCGGGCCATGGAGGAGGACCACCCGCTGCGCGTCGCCTTCGAGTACGTCGACGACAGCATGGGCGGTTCCATGTCGATCGAGCTCGTCGTCGACAGCGGGGCGCCCGACGGCATCAAGCGCATCGACCTGCTGCGCAAGGTGGAGGCCCTGCAGGCCTTCCTCGAGGACCATCCGCTCATCACGCAGACGTCGAGCGTGATCGACCAGTTGAAACAGATGCACCGCGCCGTCTACGAGAACCGCCCGGACGCGTATCGCCTTCCCGAGAGCGACGGCCAGGTGGCCGAGTACCTGCTGCTGTACGAGAGCGGCGGCGGCTCCCAGCTCGACCAGTACGTCGCGTTCACCTACGACCAGCTCCGCGTGCAGGCCCGTACGCGCAACGTGGCGTTCGGCGAGGTCCGGGAACTGCAGGAGGAAATCGAGCGCTTCGTCGCGTCGGAGTTCGGACCGGACGTCACCATCTACGCGACCGGCACGGTACCGATGGCACAGGCGATGGGGGACCTCATCGCGGAAGGCCAGGCGCGCAGCTTCGCCTTCGCGTTCTGCGCCATCGCCGCGATCCTGATCATCGCCCTGCGCTCCGTGCGGCTCGGCCTCATCGCGATGGTGCCGAACGTGCTTCCGGTCGTGGTGGCGCTCGGGGCCATGGGCTGGCTCGGCGCCGAGTTCAACATGATCATGTGCGTGCTGGCGCCGATGATCCTCGGCGTCGCCGTCGACGACACCGTGCACTTCTTCGTCCGCTACCGCCGTTACTTCGACGACACCGGGAGCTACGAGGCCGCCTACCGGGAGACCATGCGGACGGTGGGCCGACCGCTGCTCTTCACCACCGTCGTCCTGGTGGCGGGGTTCGCCGGCTTCCGCTTCTCCACCTTCGACGGCCCGAAGGACTTTTCCGTCGCTTCGACCATCGCGTTCTCGTCCGCGCTGCTCGCCGAGTTCCTGCTGGTGCCGGTCCTGCTACGCTGGCTGAAGCCCATGGGAAGCGCCGCGTCCGCCCCGGCTGAAGCCGCCACCGCGACCTAGGAGACCCGCACATGACCCTGCGACTTTCGATGCTCGTTCCGTGTGTCCTCGCGGCCGTGTGTGTCCTCCTCCCTGCCCCGGCGCAAGCCGACGACGCGGAGCAGCTGACCGGCCGCGAGATCGCCCAGCGCATGCGCGACGCCGACACGTCGGCGGACGGCGAACGCGTCGCCACGATGCTGATCGAACGCGGCAGCCAGCAGCTCGTGCGGGAGCTCGCCATGCGGCACAAGAAGTACGGCCACGACGAGCGGACGCTCATCCGCTTCATCGAGCCGGCGGACGTGCGGGACACCCAATACCTGTCCTGGACGTACGAGGCCGTCGACCAGGACGACGACATGTGGGTGTTCTTCCCCACGGAGAACCTCGTCCGCCGGATCAGCGGCGGCGGCAAGAAGGGCTCCTTCATGCGCAGCGACTTCGCGAACGAGGACATCGAACAGCGCGCCGTCGACGACGACGAACACACGCTGCTCGAGACCTCGACCCTCGACGGCCGGGACGTGTACGTGATCGAGTCCCAACCGATCCCGGCCAAGGCGCGGGACTCGAACTACGCGAAGCGCCGGCTCTGGGTGGACGCCGAGCGCTGGCTGCCGCTCCGGATCGAGTACTACGACCGCCGGGACCGGCTGCTGAAACGCATGTCGCAGGGTGGTATAGAGGAGATCGACGGCATCTGGACGGCGACCAAGATCATCATGGAGACCCCCCGCCGCGGTTCCCGCACCCTCATGCAGTACACCGATGTCCGTTACGACCTCGGCCTGCCGGACGGCGCCTTCGAGCAGACGGCGCTGAAGCGTTGAGTTGATCGTACGGCGGCGCCTCGCGCGCCTGCTGCCGACGCTGTTGTGCTGCGCGCCGGCCGCGTTCGGCGCCGACGACCCATTCGATTTCGACCTCTCCGCGGCGGCCGAGCGGGCCCAGGCGAAGTGGCGCCTGTCGGGATTCCTCGAGACGCGCAGCCGCCTCCTGCTGACCGAAGGCGACTGGCTCTCCAACCGCGCGTTCGGGCAGGCGGAACTCATGCACACCCGCGGCCCCTGGCGGCTCTTCCTCATGGGCAGCGCCGAGCAGGACGGCGCCAAGCGCCACTATCGCGACGCGACCCGCATCGAGCTGCGGGAGGCGTACCTGCACTACGACGGCGCCGCCGTCGACGTGACCGTCGGCAAGCAGCGCGTCGGCTGGGGTACCGCGGACGGGCTCAGCACGATCGACCGCGTGAACGCCATCGACTACCGCGAGCCCATCGGGAATGCCCGCACGGCGGCGCGGCGGCCTTCGTCCCTGGTGCGGGTGGAGGCCACCACCGACGTGGGCGTCTTCGACCTGGTCTGGCTCCCGCGCGGCCGCGACCGCAAGCTGCCGGGCTTCGGCAGCCCCTGGGAGCCCGCCGACCTTCACGCGCTGCGCCGCGATGCGCGTGAACGCGGCGCGACGCTCAGGACCGACGACACCGAAACGCACGAGGGCGGTGTGCGCTACGTCCGCTACGGGCGGGGGCTGGACTGGGGCGTCGCCTACTTCGACGGCTACACCGACGGTCCCACCACGCACCGGGTCGAAGGTCCCAGGGAGCGGCTGCTGCCCGAGCGCATCCGGACGTGGAACGTCAACGCGGCGATGGGCTTCGGCCAGAGCACGGTGCGCGGCGAGCTTGCGTGGACGCCCGATTATCCCGGCGCCGCCGGATACGGAGAACGCTGGCAATACGTCGTCGGCTGGGATCGGGTCTTCCTGACGAACCTCTATGTCAACCTGCAGCTCTTCCGCGAGTGGATGTCCGATGGCGACGCCGTCGACGGCGGCACCTTCGCCATCACGAACCCGTTCTTCGACGACGCCCTCACCGCGGGGCTGCGCGGCCAATGGGCCAACGGCGAACAACTCGCCTTCGAGGCCTTCCTCGAACTCCAGTGGACGGACGCCGTCCAGCTCGCGATGCGGGCCATGTTCTTCGACGGCGACACCGGTACGCCCCTCGGCGATTACCTCGACAACGATTTCGCCGAGATTGCGGTACGGTGGTCCCTGTAACGGGCTTGTCCCGTCCCGTCTGGATGCAGGACGCGGGGACGGGCGACGACAAGCGTCGCCCCTACGTCCCAGCCGCGGCCGCCTCCACGTCCTCATCCGCGAAGACCGGCCGACGGCTGCCCCGACGACTCCAGAGCAGCGCCGCGCCACTCGCGACTAGCAGCGCGTCCAGCGTCACGATGATCCCCTGCCCCGCGGCGAGCGCCTCGTCCCAGGCCGGCCCGCCGGCGACCATCCGCACCAGGGGCACCAGGAAACACGCCGCGGTCGCCGACACGCGCAGGTGCTCGTGCACCCGGCCGGGCGTGCGGACGACGGCTGCGTAGCCGAGCGCCGCCGCGGCGGCGACCAGGAACCCGATCGGGGTCCAGAACGACGCCGTGCCCGTGCCGTAGCTCAGGAAGAAGGCGAGCGCCGACCCGAGGAGCGCGACCGGGAGGCCGAAGCCGATCGTCGCGACGCTCCAGCGCAACGCCGCCAGACTCCGCTCGGCGCGTCGCGTGAGCCACATCTGCATTCCCGTCAGCGTCACGTAGGCCATGGCAAACCCCAGCGCCGCCCAGATCGCCTTGGAGAAGAGTCCCATGAAGTTGCCGAAGTGCAGCGGTCCCATGAGATCGATCAGCGTCGAACCGACGCTGTGCGACTGCCCGAGGCGGGGCTTCTCCTTGACGAACGCGCCCGTCACGCCCTCGTAGACGAGACTCCGCGGCGTGAGCTCGCCGTCGCCGGCCGGGAGGAAGAAGTTGACGCTCGCGTCCGCGCGCCCGTAGTGCTCGACGACGATGAAGTCCGGTGCCTGTCCCGACCGCCGCACCGCGTCCCGCACCAGGTCGTCCACCGGCACGCCGGTCGCCGCGGCGGGATTCTCCGGCGCTTCGCTGCCGACGAGGGCCTGGAACATGGCCTCCTGGTCGCCGCCGAACCCCACCGTCGCCATGAGCGGCAGCCCGAAGGAGCCGGCGAAACTGAAGAAGCTGCCGGTGAAGGCGAGCAGGAAGGCGAAGGGGAGCCCCCAGCTTCCCGCGACGGTGTGCGCGTCCTTCACCGCGAGCACCCGGTTCGGGCCCCGCCGCAGCGTGAACAGGTCCTTGAGCAGATGCCGGTGCATCGCGATGCCGGAGATGACGGCCACCATCATCGCGAGTCCCAGGATGCCAGTCAGGAGGAGCCCCCAGGGGCGCGGCAGGTGCAGCTCGGTGTGTACGCTCACGAGAAAGCGGCTGAGGGCGCGGTCCTCGTCCGTCTCAAAGAGTTCCAGTCCCGTCCCGTCATGGCGCCGCACGACTTCACCGGAGCGGAGATCCACTTCGAATTCGGTCCCGACCTCCTCGATGACGCCGTCGTCGTTGGTGCGGTGCTTGTGAAAGAACACCGAGAGGTCGCCCAGGGTGGTGCGGCCGAGCGCCACCTCGTCCGTGTACTCGGGGTCGACCTCACCTTCCAGGCGGTCGACGATGTCCTGCAGCGGCGTGCGCCCCGCGTCCGGATGCGGCGCCAGGGGATTCGCCGTCTGCACCAGTCCCGCCGACCAGTGCGCGATCTCCTCCGAGAAGACCGCGACCGTGCCGGTGACGACGACCGCATAAAGGAGCACGCCGAGCGAGATGCCGGACCAGCCGTGGATCGCCACGAGCGTACGGGTCCTTTCCTGATCGAGCGCTAGCACGATGGCCTCTCCACGGTTCGTCGTCCCTCCCTCATCCGCTCAGGTCACCCGCCCAGGAAGTGCACGCCCAGCAGGAGCCCGCACGCGGCCGTCAGTGCCACGCTGACCGCGGCCGCGCGCCAGAGGCGCCGCGTGAGGCTCGCGTGGAAGAAGAGCACGGCCCAGATCAGCGGGAAGAGCACCAGGGGAATCGCGATGTTGTCCACCCGTCCCGCACCCGGCGGGACCCAGGTGGCAAGGCTCGCCATCACCACGACCGACGCCACCAGGGTCCACGGGCCCGCGAGGGCTACCCGCCACCACAGCGTTCGGCTCCCGCCTACGGGCTTGCCCATTGCGTGCATCGGCGCCCCGTACTCTGCGGCTAGCGCACCCGATAAGACACGGAGAGCACGGCTTCCACCGGCGCCCCCGGGTGCACGCTGCGCGACAGCCCGCCCCAGGCGGCGTCGACATACTCCTCGTCGGTCAGGTTGTTCAGGTTGAGCCCGACGCGCCAGTCGCCCCACTCGTAGCTGACGGCGGCGTTCACCAGCGTGTGAGTGTCCAGGTCGACCCGGTCGCTCCGGTCCCCGTCGTAGTTCGCGTCGCCCGTGACCAGGCGTTCGCCCACGTGCTGCAGACCCGCGCTCACCACCAGGCCCCGGAGGACGCCCGCTTCCACGGCGTAGCTGGCCCAAAGCGAGGCGGTGTGATCGGGGGAACCGACGATCGGCAGGCCCTCGTCGCCGTTGCGCGACCGGGCGATCTCCGAGTCCGTGTAGCCGTAGGAACCGAAGACCTGCCAGCCGGGCGCGAGCCGGCCGCTGAAGTCCACTTCGACGCCCCGGCTGCGTTCCTCGCCGTTGGCGATGGAGCCGAAGGGGTTCGGATCCGTCGGCATGGCCGTGGGGTCGACGGTCGCCACGTTCTCCTTCGTGATGTCGAAGACGGCCGCGCTGACGCCGAACCCGCCGCCGAACAGGTCCGCCTTCACGCCCACTTCGAAGCCGCTGCCGGTTTCGGGCTCCAGCACGTCCCCGTGCTTGTCGAGGTCGAAGTTCGGCGCGAAGGACTCCGAGTAGCTGGCGAACGCGGACAGGACGTCGGTGAAGCGGTAGACCATGCCGGTCTGGAGGCTCGTCTCGCTGCCGTCCTGGGGCGTGGTGGACGAGCCCGGCTTCGGATCGCGGTCGAAGGCGTCGTGACGCACGCCGACGCTGAACAGCAGTGCGTCCGTGAGCGACAGATGGTTCTGCAGGAACACGCCGCGGCGTTCCAGGTCCTCGAGACTGTAGAAGCCCGTGGCGAGCGGGATGTCGGCCTCCGGCGGCGGCATCTCCGAGTAGTCCGGGTCCATCCAGTTCAGGAAGGACGGCGCTCCCGGATTGAAACGGGTGCGGTTGGCCGTGTCGGACAGACGGTAGTCCACCCCCGCGAAGAGCCGGTTGCGCAGTCCGCCAACCTCGAACTCGCCCGCCAGGTTGACCTGCGCCGCCGTCTCCTCGTTCGTCTGCTCCTGCTGCGCGGGCACGCGGAAGTACGTCATCGACGCCAGGTCCAGGCCGAACGGGAGGAACAAGGCGCTGTAGTCGTAGCCGGACTCGATCCGCCGCACACGCGCCTCGACGTCCCAGCGTTCCGCGAGATCGTGCCGTACGTCGAGCCCATAGGTCCGCTGGTGACGCTCGAGCGTGTCGCGGGGGTGATTGTTCACCTGTTTCGGGTCCGCGATGATGTCCCCGTCGAGGTCGATCGCGGTACCGAAGTCCGCCTGGTAGTCGTCGTCCGTCGCCTCGGCCAGCAGCGTGATCTCGGTCCGGTCCGCGACCTGCCACGCCACGGACGCGGCCAGGAACGTGCGTTGATTGGGGTTGTCGAAGTCCCGCCAGCCGTCGTCCTCCTCGTAGAGTCCGAGCACGCGGAAGCGCACGTCTTCCGTGCCGGCGCCGACGTCGAACCTCGGGCTTGCCGAACCAAACGAGCTCGCCTGGAAGGCCAGCGATGCGTGATCGACGGCGAGGGGCCGCTTCGCCACGAGATTCACCAGGCCGCCCGGGTCCGACTCGCCATAGAGGATGGAGTCCGGCCCCTTCAGCACCTCGATGCGCTCGATGTTGAAGAGTTCCGGATCCGAGATTCCGCCGAACGTCTCGACGCGGAAGCCGTCCCGGAGGACGGGCGTGCCCTGGAAGCCGCGCATGACGAACGAGTTCTCGCGGCCGTCGTTGTCGCCGAGGAACGCCGTGTTCGACGCCAGCGTGAGGATGTCCTCGAGGGCGTACGGGCGAATCGCGTCGATGAGATCGTCGCTGATGATCTGGACTGAGCGCGGCAACTCGCGCGGAGGCAGGCTGTTCCGCCCGATGTCCGGCGACTCGTCCCGATAGCCGCGCACGACCACTTCCTCGAGCGCTCGGGGCGCGGCTTCCTCCTCCTCGGCAACGGCCGGGAGCGTCATCGGACCGGTCAGCACGAACGCCACGGCCCAGGGCATCCATGCGGGGAGCCGCGGGCGGGTCGTGACCGGAATGGCGGGAGCGATTGCTTGGCAGGGAATCACGTTTGTCTCCGGTGGCAATGCAGTTACGGGCTGCAGGGCGCCGTCACACCCTGCGGAAAGGCGTCAGGAGTCGAGCCGCGTGAGTTCGACCGGCGATGGCAGCGCGGCCGAGTGGACGTCCCCCAGCAGGTCCGCAAGCCGCCAAAGGATCGCCGCCGCCTTGCTCGTGCCCTCGGCCTCGACCAGCCGGTTGACGGCGACGTTGAGCAGGGCGTTGTCGAACCGCTCGCGGATCGCGTCCGGGGCGTCGTCGAGCAGGGACGGGACCAGTTGCGCGAGCCTGCGCGTGGCAATCTGCGTGTAGTAGGCATCGGGGTCCTGGGGCATGCGTATGGTTGTCGCTGGCATGGGCTGCGGCTCCTCGGTCAGCTCAGTCCGGGAGCCCGACGCGACGGCCGCAACGCAACGCGGCCATCTGGTCGCGACTCCCCTTGCCTTTGCTAATCTAAATGCAACGCATTCTTATTTGCAATACCGAGGGCCGGCGCTCGACGATGCTGGTTCGAGCCCGAGACGTCGGTGGTGCCTCGCGGACAACTCGCTCGGCGGCGCGGCGACGAACCTGGCGCGCACCACCGGCGGCGACTCCATCAACCGTCGGAAACTTGCCGCCGCCCCCGGACTCGGACAAACTGCCGCAGCTTGACCTCCCCGGCACCGCGCCCCAGAGACACAGGAGAACACCGTGATCGACCTCTACTACTGGCCGACCCCCAACGGCTGGAAGGCCACCATCATGCTGGAGGAGTGCGGCCTCGAGTACCGCTCCATCCCGGTGGACATCGGCGGCGGGGACCAGTTCAAGCCCGAGTTCCTGCGTATCAGCCCGAACAACCGGATGCCGGCGATCGTCGACCACGACCCGCTCGGCGGGGGCGAGCCGCTCTCCGTCTTCGAGTCCGGCGCGATCCTCGAGTACCTCGCCGAGAAGACCGGCAAGTTCCTCCCGCAGGACACCGCCGGCAAGTACCAGGCCCTGCAGTGGGTGCACTGGCAGATGGCGAACCTGGGCCCGATGATGGGCAACGCCAACCACTTCAAGAACTACGGCAAGAACCTCGCCGGCGACCCGAAACAGCTCGAGTACGGGACGAAGCGGTTCGTCGGCGAAGTCGACCGCCTCGCCGGCGTCATGGACGCGCAGCTCTCCGTCAACCGGTACCTGGCCGGCGCCGAATACACGATCGCCGACATCATTACCTGGCCGTGGGCGATGCTGATCGGCCGGTTGCTCGGGGAGGAGATGTTCGAGCCCAACGCCCACCTGAAGCGCTGGGTGGCCGAGATTCGCGAGCGGCCCGCCGTCGAGAAGGGGTTCCAGGCGCACCGCGACTGGGGCCAGCGCGAGCTCACGGAGGAAGAGGAGAAGGCGCGCCGGGAACTGCTCTTCAACCAGGACGCCGCCAAGGTCCGCAAGGCGCGCGAGGAAGCCGCGCGGGCGACCGCGTGACGACAGCGGCGAACCGCTTCGGGGCCGAGACGAAGGAGTATCGCCAGGCGCGCTTCACGCCCCCGCCCGGCGCGACGCAGATTCTCCTCGTCCGCCACGGCGAGTCCCGGGCGGCGACCGCGGAGAACCCGTTCCCCCTGGTGGACGGCCACGGCGACCCGGAACTGCATGCCAATGGCCGGGAGCAGGCGCTCAGGGTCGGCGAACGGCTGAAGGGCCTGCCGATCTCGGCGGTCTACGTCACGAACCTGCGGCGTACTGCAGAGACGGCGGCGCCGTTGTGCCGGCACCTCGGCCTCGACCCGATCGAGGAAGCGGACCTCCGCGAGGTGTTCCTGGGGGAGTGGGAAGGCGGCGTGATGCGCATCAAGGCGGCGGAGAACCATCCCATCATGCAACGCGTGCGAGCCGAGCAGCGCTGGGACGCCATCCCGGGCGCGGAGTCGAACGCCGCGCTGGACGAACGCATCGGCCGCGGGCTGCAACGCATCGCCGCCAACCATGCCGACGAACTGGTCGTCGCGGTCGTCCACGGCGGCGTGATCGCGCGCGTCGTCGCCTTGGCGACGGGCGCCCAGCCGTTCGCCTTCGCCGGCGCCGACAACGGCTCCATCACCCACATCGTGATGACGGGGGACGCGATCGTCGTGCGGCGCTTCAACGACTGCTCGCACCTGACGGAGGGATTCGGCGCGGTCGGCCCGCAGATGACGTAACGCAGCGTTCCAAACGTAAAGCGCACTTTACGTTCGGTGCGCTAAACGTATAGTTGGCTAATGATCCCGCGTCCGCTCTGGATCCGGACGGGGGGAACTACGTCGTCACGCCGCTTGACCGGGAACCCTCGGGCATCCGGCGCGGAGGGCTGTCGTTCACCGTGTGTTCCACCCGCCATCTGGGGTAGGGGCGGCCCCTTGTGGCCGCCCGGCTCGAATCGCGGCACGGGACGAGCCGGATGGATGCCGGACGGAGCAACGCCGTCCCCCACATGCGGCAACGGTGGTATCGTTCCGGGCTACCTCACGGGCGAGCGGCGACAGCAATGAGCGAAGCGACGGCGGTATCCATGGAGGCTCCGACCGCGGCGGCACATGCCGCGGCCATGGCTCGCTACGTCGAAGAAGGCGCGGCCCGCACGCGGGCGGTCGGCAACCGGGGACCGATGCGGTTCGACCGGCCGGGAAAGCTCGCGCAGGACATCCTGGACGACTACTGGCGGCACGGGTTCTACGTCTTCGAGAACGTGATCGGCGCAGAGGAACTCGCTGAACTGCGCGCCGCCATGGCCGACACGCTGGACCGCGCCCCCGTCAGCAAGGGCGCCGAGGTGGACGCCCACGGCCGGCCCGCCCTCGGCCTCGACTTCGAACGCCCCTGTTTTCTCTTCGTGCCGCCGCTGACCGATCCCTGGGGCGGCACGAAACACCTCGGCGGCCGGCACCAGTCGAAGATGACCGAACCGATACCGGACGCGGATGCCGGGGAGGACGCCGTCTACATGGTCTACGGGATGTGCCAGACCATGGAGCCGGCGCTGCGCCTGTACGGGCATCCGCACTTGCTCGCCATCGCGGAGAACCTCAACGGTCCCGACTTCACGCCCTTCAACGACGCCATCTTCGTGAAGCAGCCGGGCCTCGGCGGCTCCGTCGCCTGGCACCAGGACGGGCTGACGCACTGGAACTCGCCCGACTGGGACGAGGGGATCCACGGCTTCAACTTCCAGGTCCAGCTCTACCCCACCACGCCCGCCAGCTGCCTCTGGATCGTCCCCGGCACCCACAAGCGCGGCAAGGTCGACATCAGGGCGATGGTCGCGGAGAACGGCGGATCGGACCGTCTCCCGGACGCCGTGCCGCTCGCGTGCGAGGCGGGTGACGTCACGATCGTGAACCGCCAGATGCTGCACGCCTCCTTCGCCAACACGTCCCGCGACCTGCGCATCTCGATGACGTTCGGCTTTCACCGCCGTAAATCCGTGCTCGGCGCCAAGGGCGCGCTCACGAACATGGAACCCGTGGTCTACGACGAGGAGCGCATCTTCGACCGCTCCGCCGTGATCGCGGTGGCCATCGACGCCCGGCGCCAGCGCTTCCCCGACGAAACGCCCTACGTCTACCAGCCGTTCGTCGGGCTCGAAGACGAGTACCGGTGGAGTCCGGAGACCTACGAGCGGGTGATCCGGGACTACAACACGAAGGACCTCGGGATCTAGCGCCGGGGAACTGCCGGAGAACGTGTCAAATAGCGCGTCAAGTAAGCGCATCTAATCTCTGAAACATCCTTTTTTTCAACCCCTTATTGCGCCTAAAATGGTGTCAAACAAGGTGTCGAATAGCGGATGGACTGGCACAGGTTCCGCTTCGAGTATCGAGTCACGCTGGACGAGCGCGGCCGCGACGACCTGACGCGCCTGGAAGGCTACAGGGAGGCTGCCGGCAACCTCGTCCTGCCGCCGCACTGGAGCGACCAACTCGATCGCCTCAACCGCATTCGGGCGGTGCACGGAACCACGGCCCTGGAGGGCAACCCCCTCTCCGAGGCCGAGGTGGAACAACAGATGGAACTGATGGGGGAGTCGCCGGCGCGACCCGAGAGTCCTTCCCGGGATCAGCGGCAAGTGCGAAACGCGGGTCACGCCCAGGACTGGATCAAGACGAGGTTCGCCCCCGGCAGGGCGCCGCTGGCCCGGGGCGACATCCTGACGCTCCACCAACTCGTGACCGAGGGGTCGGACGAGACCGACAATCTCCCCGGGAGACTGCGGCGGCACTCTGTCGTCGTCGGGACACCGGAACTCGGCGGCGTGCATCGCGGTGCGCCGCACGAGGAGCTGCCGCGGCTCCTGGACGAGTTCGTGCGCTTCGTCAACTCTCGAGGCCTCGCCGCGCGTCACCCTGTCATCCAGGCGCTCGTGGCGCATTTCTTTCTCGTGACGATCCATCCGTTCGGCGACGGAAACGGACGAGTATCCCGGTTGGTCGAAGCGGGCAGGCTCTATGAGGAGGGCTACAACGTGCACGGCTTCTACGGCCTCTCGAACTTCTTCTACCGGCACGCCGACGAGTACCGATTGCTCCTCCAGCAGAGCCGACGCACGCAGCCGTTCGACCTCAACGCCTTCGTCGCGTTCGGCCTGCGGGGATTCGCCGAAGAGCTGAAGGGCATCAACAACTTCATCAAGGCGAAGCTGAACCGCGTGATCTACCGGGACACGCTGGTGCGGGCCCGAAACCAGCGCGTCGGCGCCCGCCGGCGCGTTCTCAACCAGCGCGAGTACCAGCTCCTCGACTTCCTGCTGACGGAAACCGAACCCACCGACCCGTTCGCGGACGAGCCGTCACGAAAGATCGGATACGCCGAGCTGCGCCAATCGCCCTACATCACGGCCGTGTATCGGGATGTCACCGCGCGCACGTTCTTTCGCGAGCTCGTGCGGCTTGGCGAGATGGGCTTCATCAAGTTCGTGCGCGGTCAGCCGGACCCCGTCGTGGAACTCGACTTCGAGGCGATCGGGCGGTACTGACACCCCACGCTTCAGGTGAGTGCGCGAGTCTCGAAGACCTCGGATACAGCGACAGAGAGCCCGTCCAGCACGAACGACGTGGCGACCTCTCCTGGCGCGAACGGATCGCTATCGATGTACCGATCCTGGCCGAGCGTCAGCACCGTAATCTCGGGACGGCGCGGGTCGACGATCCAGTACTCCGAGATGCCTGCTTCGGCGTAGTCCGCGCGTTTCTCGCGGTAGTCGCGGTCGGGGTCGTCCGGGCTGACGACCTCGGCGACGAGGTCGGCGCCGAGCCAGTACCGATCCTGACGACGGGGATCGGAGGCGTTCCGCAGGAGCATGAGGTCAGGCTCACGGAAGCGACCCTCGCAAATGCGAAGGCGCAACGGCGTAACCAGCGCCACTCCACCTTCCGTTCGGACGCGCTGATCGAACAGGCGGAAGAGAAACAGGAGAACGGACTGGTGCGAGTCGGTCGGCACGGGAAGCTCCTCGATGCAACCGTCCGCGAATTCGACCAGGCGGCTGCAACGATCCGTGAGCCAGAGGTAGTCGTGCTCGCTCCAGCGACCCTGCGGAGGACGTGCCGCGAGCAGGATGGCATCGGCTGCCTGCTGTGAGGCTGCGGTGGCCTTGGTCATGCGATCATGGTGTCAAAGCGCCGGCCACCCTGCAACTTCGCACATTCCTGTGCTCACTCCGTAGCACGAGTCCGTGTCCACCGCCGCATGACGGGCTCGCCGCACACGGACACCGTGGTCAAAGCCCCGTCAGATCTCCCCAAGCTCCCCCCACGCCTCCTGCATCTTCCCAAGATGCTCCCCCGGCGCGAGTCCGCCGCCGAGCGTCCGCAGGCAGAGGTGCGTCAGCCCCTTCTCCCGCCACCCGCGCACGCGGTCCTTCCACTCCGGGGCGCGCGGGCCGACTACGGCCACGCCGGCCTCCGCACCGATCTCCGCGGGATCGCGGTTCGCTCCGCGCGCCGCCGCGTCGATGTCCGACTTGATGCCCGGGAAGTCCTCCGGCGAGCAGAGCACGAACCAGCCGTCCGCCTGGCGCCCGATGCGTCGGCGAATGCGGGCCACCGGCACGCCGCTCGCGCCGATCCAGACCGGGATGGGCCGCTGCACCGGCAGGGGCGACAGTCCCGCGCCGCGCACGGTGTCCCATCGACCTTCGAAGTCGACCTGCTCCTGGGTCCACAACGCCCGCATCAGGTCGAGCTGTTCCTCGACGCGCGCGCCGCGCGTCCCGAAATCCTGGTTCAGCGCGGCGTACTCGTCCGCGTTGCCGCCCACGCCGATCCCGAGCCGTACGCGGCCCGCGGTGAGGATGTCGAGCTCCGCCGCCTGCTTCGCGAGGAGCACCGTCTGCCGCGCCGGCGTCACGATCACGGAAGGCACGAGTTCGATGCGCTCGGTGACCGCGGCGACCCAGGCGAGCAGCATCATCGGCTCGTGCAGTGCCCCGCTGCCCGGGCGCAGCACCTGGTCCGGCACGCGCAGGTGCGTGTAGCCGATCTCGTCCGCCGCCTGCGCGAATTCCCGGATCGCGCCCATGTCGTTGCTGAGCTCCCGCACCGGGAGCGAAACGCCCACCCGCATTCGACCTCCTCATCCGTCCTGTAGAATCGGCCGCTTGCCCGCGCAGGCGACTCTTTCAGCGTAAGCGACCGGCGGCTGCCGGGTCCACGGGCACTGCAGATCAGGGGGGACTCCATGCAGGATCTTTTTTCCATCGAGGGCAAGGTCGCCCTGGTGACCGGCGGGTCGCGCGGCATCGGCGAGATGATCGCTGCCGGCTTCCTGGCGCACGGCGCCCGGGTCTACATCAGTTCGCGCAAGGCCGATGCCTGCGCCGCCGCGTGCGAGCGGCTCATGCAGGCCCATGGCGGCACATGCGCCGCATTGCCGGGGGACCTCTCCGGGCTGCCCGGCATCGAGGCCGTCGCCGCCGAACTGGAACGCCGCGAGGAGCGGCTCGACATTCTCGTCAACAACGCCGGCGCCGCCTGGGGCGCGCCCCTCGACGAGTTCCCGGAGAGCGGCTGGGACAAGGTGATGGACACCAACGTGAAGGGGGTGTTCTTTCTCACCCAGAAGCTCCTGCCCCTGCTGCGCAAGGCGGCGACGCACGAGCATCCGGCGCGCGTCATCAACGTCGGCTCCGTGGACGGGATCAAGACCCCGGTGTTCGACAACTTCCCGTACGGTCCCTCCAAGGCCGCCCTGCACCACCTGACGCGCGTTCTGGCGGCGCACCTGGTCAAGGAGAACATCCTCGTCAACGCGAT
>JAJDTI010000095.1 GCA_022827245.1 Pseudomonadales bacterium
GCGCCCGCGACCAGGACCCTCGCCGGACCGTGAAAGGCGAGCGTCGGCCCGCCGACGGTGACTTCCAGGCCGGCCGCACCTTCGGCATTGCCGAGCAGCCGGTTGCCGAGCCGGAACGAGAGGTCGTCCATGGGGCCGGACGGCGGCACGCCGACGTGCCAGTACCCCATGCGTCCGGGCCAGGCCTGTACCGTGGTCTGCGCGCCCGGCGCCAGCACTTCGACGGTACGCGGCCGATAGTCGAGGGTACCGAGGGTCGCCGTGTCGTGGCGCGCCGCCGCAAACGCGTCGCAACCGAGGGCCTGGTGCAGATAGGCGCGGTTCGTCTCGACGCCGTGCACGACGCTCTCGCCGAGCGCGGCGCGCAGGCGGCGGCGGGCCTCTTCCCGGGTCGTGGCATGCGCCATGACCTTGGCCAGCAGCGAGTCGTAGAGCGGCGACACCTCGGTGCCGGAACGCAGCCACGTGTCCGTGCGCAGGCCTGGCCCGTCCGGGAAGGCGACGACGGACAGCCAGCCCGGCGTCGGCCGGAAGCCGTGGTTCGGATCCTCCGCGCAGAGGCGCGCCTGGATCGCGCAGCCGGACGGCGCGAGGTCCGCGGTCAGGGTGTCGAGGGGCGGCAACTCGCCGGCGGCCAGTTCGAGCATCCAGCGGACGAGGTCGACGCCGTACACGAGTTCCGTGACCCCGTGCTCCACCTGCAGCCGCGTGTTGACCTCGAGGAACGTCGCCTCCTCCCGGCCCGGGTCGTAGAGGAACTCCACGGTGCCGGCGCTGCGGTAGGAGACGCTCGCGAGCAGCGCCCGCGCGTCTTCGTGCATGCGCCGCCGCACGGCCCCGGGCAGGTTCGGCGCCGGGCACTCCTCGACGACCTTCTGGTGCCGCCGCTGCAGGGAGCAGTCCCTGTCCCCCAGGATCGCGACGCCGCCTTCCCCATCGCCGAAGGCCTGCACCTCGACGTGCCGCGGTGCGGGCACGCAGCGCTCGACGAACAGCCGGGTGTCGCCGAACGCGCTGCCGGCGAGCCGTTCCACGGCGGCAAAACGCCGCGCGAGTTCGTCCGCGTCCTCGCAGCGCTGCATGCCGATGCCGCCACCGCCGGCGGAACTCTTCAGCATCACCGGGTAGCCGATGGCCGCCGCCTCCCGGAGGGCGTCCTCGACGTCCGCGAGCACACCGCTGCCCGGCAGGAGGGCGACGCCGGCGTCCGTCGCGAGCCGCCGCGCCTCGTGCTTGAGGCCGAAGCGCGCGAGGTGTTCCGGCCGAGGACCCACGAACGCGACGCCCCGCTCCGCGAGCGTCCTGGCGAAGGCCGCGTTCTCGCTCAGGAAACCGTACCCGGGATGCACCGCGTCGGCGCCGGAGCCGTCCACGGCGTCGAGCAGCTTGCCGATGGCGACGTAGGTCTCGGACACGCCGCCGTCGCCGAGCGGATGCGCTTCTCCGGCGGCTTCCACGTGCAGGGCGCCGCGGTCGGCGTGGGCGTACACCGCGGCGCTCGCGACGCCCATGGCGTCGAGCGTGCGGCAGATGCGCACGGCGATCTCGCCGCGGTTCGCGATGAGGACCTTGCGGAACACCAGTCTCAACCAGTCTGCCGCCAGACCGCCAGCTCGATCGGGGTGGGGTTGTAGCCGTTGCAGGGGTTGTTGAGCTGCGGGCAGTTCGAGATCAGCACGAGGATGTCCATCTCGGCGATGAGTTCCACGTATTTGCCCGGCGCGCTGATGCCGTCCTCGAAGGTGAGCCCGCCGTCCGGCGTCACCGGCACGTTCATGAAGAAGTTGATGTTGTGGGTGAGGTCGCGCTTGCTGAGACCCCACTCCTCGTGGGTGTTGACCGCGAGCAGCCAACTGTCGCGGCACGAGTGCATGCTCTTCTTCTCGAGGGCGTAGCGGACCGTGTTGCTCTCGCCGGCGCACGCGCCGCCCAGCGTGTCGTGCCGCCCGCAGGTGTCCGCGACGATCGTCAGCATCGGGTTGCCCTCGTCGGAGAGGAGCGTGGTCCCGGCCGAGAGGTACAGGTTGCCCTGCTCCCGCATCGTGTCGAACGCGCTGTAGCGCTCGTACGGGTTGTTCGCGTTGAAGAACAGCGTGTCCACCGCCTGGTTGCCCTTGAGGTCGGTGATCCGGAACGTGTCGCCGGCGCCGATCGTGTCGATCCAGTACTCCCCGGCCGGGACGGTCTCCCTGCGGTCCGCCACGTCCACCGACAGGTTGCTTGCCTTGAGCATTGCGTTTCCTCCTCTTCCGATGCTCACGCGCCGAGCGCGTAGAGGTAGTTGTTCGTGAAGCCGCGGCCGTTCTCCGGGCGGGAGAGGCGGCACGGGTCGTCCTCCGCCACCGGTTCGGCGAGGCTCAGCCGATACCCGATGGGGCGCCGCGGGTACTCCGCGGCCGCGTTCAGGGGATGCGGGCAGGTGTGGAGCACCACGAGTGTCGGCATCTCGAAACGCAGCCTGACGGCGGCGCCCGGTCTCGAGTGGTCCGGGACGAACGTCATCGCGCCGTCGTCCGCCGCGTCGACCCGCGAGAACCAGTTGACGTTCGCGGCGAAGTCCCGGCGCCCGAGGCCGTACTTCCCGAGTTCGACCAGGAACGAGTCGCGGCCGTTGCGGTAGTAGTCGTTGCGCGCTTCCTGGTAGGTCAGGGCGCCCCACTTGCGGCGCACGATCGCCGCGTTGCAGGTGCCGCTCGAGGCATCGTGCCAGCCGACGTCGTCCGCGACCACGGAGCAGAAGATGCGCCCCATGTCGGAGTAGAGGCAGTGGCCTTCGGTAAGCCGGAACGTGTGCTGGCACTTCAGCGTGTCCGGCAGGTTGAGCCGTTCGAGCGGGTTGCCCGGGTTGTAGGCGAGCATCGCCGCGTTGCCGCCGCCCTCGACGTCCACCAGTTCGAGCTGGACGCCGGGGTTGGCCACGAACGACCAGTGACTTCCGCCCGGCAGCACGTCCTCGTAGAGCACCTCAGGGCGCATGTTCTTCTCCGGGTTTGACATTGATGTCGTCGATGATCGAGTCGGCGCGGCGCCGGTGCCCGACCGGCAGGTCGAACGTGATCGTCGCGCCGTAGAGGTCCGGTTCGTGGGGATCGACCCGCGGCTTGTCGAAGACCAGCAGGCGCGAGCCCAGGCTGAAGCCCTCGGCGATGTCGTGGGTGATCATGAAGACCGTGAGGTCGAGTTCGCGGTGCAGTTCGCGCACGAGTTCGTGCATGTCCGAACGGATGCCCGGGTCGAGGGCCCCGAAGGGTTCGTCAAGGAGCAGGATGCGCGGCTCGGTGATCAGGGTCTGCGCCAGCGCCAGGCGCTGCTGCATGCCGCCGGAGAGCTCGGACGGGTAGTTGTGCGCGGAACGCTCGAGGCCGACGCGCACCAGCATCTCGCGGGCACGGGCCACGTTGCGGACCCGGCGCCTGCCGAACGTCCGGCCGAGCCAGGGCGCGTCGCCGAGGTCGAGGCCGAGCAGGACGTTGCCGAGCACCGTCAGGTGCGGGAACACCGAGTAGCGCTGGAAGACGACGCCACGGTCCGCGCGGGGTTCCGGCACGAGTGGCGCACCCTCGACGCGGATCGTGCCCTCGCACGGCTCGACCTCGCCGAGGAGCATCCTGAGGAAGGTGGTCTTGCCGCAGCCCGATGCGCCGACGATCGTGACGAATTCGTTCTTCTCGACACGCAGGCGCACGTTCTCGAGCACGGTCTTGCCCGGATAGCGCTTCCAGACGTTGCGCACCTCGATCATCGTCACGCCCCGTACCAGGGGAAGCAGCGCCGGTTGAGCTGCCGCAGCCCGAAGTCGAGCGCGAAGGCCAGCAGCGTGATCCACGCCACGTACGGGAGGATGACGTCCATCGCAAGATAACGGCGCACCAGGAAGATCCGGTAGCCGAGCCCGTCGGTCGACGCGATCGCCTCGGCGGCGATCAGGAACAGCCACGCGCTGCCGAGGGACAGGCGCACGGCGTCGACGAGGCGCGGGAACACCTGCGGCAGCACGACGCGCATCGCGATCTGCCAGCTCGTGGCATCCAGGGTCTGGGCCTTGATCAACTGCTCCCGCGGCAGTTCGCGCACGCGCTGCTCGATGTCGCGCATGAGAAACGGCGCGGTGCCGAGCACGATCAGCATCACCTTGGCGAGTTCACCGACGCCGAAGGCGATGAACAGGATGGGCAGGATCGCGAGCGGCGGGATCATCGACAGCGCCCGCACCGCCGGCGACCAGAAGGCGCCGAACCAGGGCAGCAGGCCGTTCGGGACGCCGATCGCGAGCCCGACGAAGGCGCCGACGAACACGCCGGTCAGCAGTCGCTGAAGGCTCGCAGCCGTGTCCGTCCAGAAGATGTAGTCGCCGGTGCGCCGGTCGGGCTCGAACGCCACCCGCTCGACCGCGGCGCCGATCGTCGCGAGCCCGGGCAGCAGCTTGTCGTCCGGGTTCTCCGCGAGGCGGATGCCCGAGGCGACGACGTAGAGGACCAGCGCGAGCGCGAACGGCACCGCCGCGCTCGCGAGGATCCCCAGGCCGCCCGGGCGGCGGTTGATAAGGCGCATGAGTCCGGCCCTCCCTCCGGCTCATTGCCGGCCGACTAGATCTCTTCGTCCGCCGCCATCTGCATGTAGGTGTCGTCGAAACGCAGCTTCACGTTCGTCTCGGAGCCGAGCACTTCCCCACCCGGGAGTTCGATGCCGATGAACTCAGGACCGGGGGCGCCTTCGCCGAGCAGGCCATGCAGGTACGAGAACGCGGCGACGTTGGTCATCGTTTCGGACAGCGCGTCGGAACGCACGAACTCCACCGCCGGCGCCGGCTCGTAGAACATCTGCGTGGCGGCGAGCTGCGCTTCGTACCCGGCGAGGTCCGTACCGGAGGCTTCCGCCATCTGCGTGCGGGCCGCGATGCCCGCCGCGGCCTCCGAGGCCATGACCGTCATCGTCTCGTACCAGGCGCCGACCAGCGCTTTCGCGAGCCGTTCGTCCTCGAGGGCCTCGGTGTTCACTACCAGCATGTCGATGATCTCGCCCGGAATCTGGGACGAGTCGAACACGGGGCTGACGTCCGGCATGGCCTGCACTTCGGCGAGCAGCGGGTTCCAGGTCACCACCGAAGTCACGTCTTCGGTCGTGAACGCCGCGACGATGTCCGCGTCCGAGGTGTTCACCACCGTCAGGTCGCGCTCCGTCATGTCGACACTCGAGAGCGCGCGCGCCAGCAGGTAGTGGGACACTGAGAGCTCCACGAGGTTCACGTCCTGTCCCTTCAGGTCCGCGACGGACTTGCCGGCGCCCTTCAGCACGATGCCGTCGTTGCCGTTCGAGAAGTCGCCGACGATGAGCGCGGTCGAGTCGACGCCGCCGGCCGCGGGGATCGTCAGCGCGTCCATGTTCGTCATCGTGCAGCCGTCGAACGCGCCGACGGTGTACTGGTTGATGGACTCGATGTAGTCGTTGAACTGCACCACGTCGATCGTGATGCCGTACTTCTCGGCCCACTTGTCGACGATGCCGGAGCGCTCCGCGTAATCCCAGGGCATCCAGCCGACGTAGATGCTCCAGGCGATGCGGTAGTCGTCCTTGGCAAACGAGGCGAGAGAGAAGACGCAGAGCGTCGCGGCGAGCAGGGCCCGTCCGAGCGAGCGGTGGAAGCGAGTTGCCATGATGGCCTCCTGGCGGTTGGTGTACACGGGGAGGCGGCGGCTCTCCCGGGCTTTTATCCCTCCGTGTAACCTTCCGTGCACGAGGCGCGGCGGGTCGAAGGCTCTCGGACCAGACATCCCCCAAAACAGATTGGGGACCGGAACCCTAGCCTTCCATTACCAGTTCGAGCGCAGGCTCTCCCTTCGGCCTTGGTTGAAGCAAAGGCCATGCCAACCCGCCAACCCACACCCTCTAGGGGATTCCGGCGGCCCGATACACGCGGGGCGCACTCCTTTGATGCGGCCCGTGCACCATTGTGGCGCGTCCGTTGCCCTCTCGCACGCCATGCTATAAGTGCCGGGCCCTTCTGCCGGATACCCCCATGACGCGACCGAACATCCTCATCTTCTTCACGGACGACCAGCGCTTCGACACCATCAGCGCACTCGGTTCCGAGGTCCACACGCCGAACATCGACCGGCTCGTCGCCCGCGGCACGACGTTCACCCACGCCCACATCCCCTGCGGGACCGACGGGGCGATCTGCATGCCGAGCCGCGCCATGCTGCACACCGGCCGCACGCTCTTTCACCTACGCGACGGCGGCACGAGCATTCCGCGGGAGCACACGATGCTCGGCGAGACGCTCCGGGACGCCGGCTACCGCACCTGGGGCGCGGGCAAGTGGCACAACGGGCGCGAGGCCTTCAACCGCTCTTTCGACGACGGCGACGAGATCATGTTCGGCGGCATGGCCGACCACTGGAACGTGCCGGTCTATCACTACGATCCGACCGGCCGCTACGACTCCCGCCTGCCGCAGATCGTCCACGCGCGGGAGACGAACGAGGTGCTCTGGCGCGAGGCCGACCACGTCCACGCGGGGCGGCACTCGAGTGAGCTGCTCTGCGATACGGCGATCGACTTCCTGGGCAAACAGGACCCAAGGCAGCCTTTCTTCTGCTACGTCTCCCTGCTCGCCCCGCACGACCCGCGCTCGATGCCAGAGCGGTTCCGCACGATGTACTCTCCGGAAGATGTCGAGCTGCCGCCCAACTACCTCGGCGGCCACCCCTTCGACAACGGCGGCCTGAAGATCCGGGACGAGGTGCTCGCCGACTTCCCGCGGACGCCCGAGGAGATCCGCCGCCACATCGCCGAGTACCGGGCGATGATCACCCACCTCGACCACGAGTTCGGCCGCGTGCTCGATGCGCTGGACGAGAACGGCCTCGCGGAGAACACGCTGATCGTCTTCGCCGGCGACAACGGTCTCGCCGTAGGCCAGCACGGGCTCATGGGCAAGCAGAACTGCTACGAGCACAGCGTGCGCGTGCCCCTCGTCTTCGCGGGCCCCGGCATCCCGCAAGGCGTGCGCAGCGACGCCTTCGTCTACCTGCTCGACATCTTCCCGACGCTGTGCGAACTCATCGACGTGCCGGCGCCTCCGACCGTCGAGGGGCAGAGCCTGGTGGCCGCGATCCGGGATCCCGAAGCGGCGGTGCGGGAGACCCTCTACTTCGCGTACGTCTCTTCGCAGCGCGCCGTGAAGAACCGCACCCACAAGCTCATCGAGTACGCGGTGCGCAACCGGACCCGCCAGACGCAGCTCTTCGACCTCGCGAACGATCCGTGGGAGACGGACAACCTCGCCGCGAAGCCCGGCCACGAAGACGTGATCGCGGACCTGCGCGCGCAGCTCCTGCGTTTCCGGGAGACCTGGGAAGACGGCGCCCCCGACCGTGGCCAGACGTTCTGGGAGCGCTTTGATTTGCCGGGGGAGGCGCCCGCCGAGGCTCCCGCGAATGCCTGACCGCGCCGACATGCGTCAGCGCGCCGACGTGCGTCGGCGCCCCAACGTGCTGTTCGTCATCACCGACCAGCAGCGCGCGGACCACAACGGCTTCATGGGGAACCCGACCCTCGAGACGCCGCACCTCGACGCCCTCGCCACGTCGGGCATGGTGTTCGACAACGCCTGGGTGTCGAACCCGGTCTGCATGCCCAACCGGTGCACGATGATGACCGGACGCATGCCGAGCGCCCACGGGGTGATCTTCAACGACCGCTCGCTGGAGCGCGACGCCAACACGTTCGTCCGCCGCTTCCGGAAGTCCGGCTACCGCACGGGTTTGATCGGCAAGTCGCACCTCCAGCACGGGATGAGCCGGAACGCCGTCTTCCCCTTCCGCGGCGAGCCTTCCGGGGCGCTGCCGTTTCCGGCCGGCTGGGACAAACTCGAGGACTTCGAACGCTACGTCGACGGCCAGCCGGAAGATCCCGAGGACTTCTACGGCTTCGGGCACGTCGAGTTCAGCATCGATCACGGCGCGCGCGTGGCCGGGCATCACCTGCAGTGGGCACTCGAGCGCGGCGGGCGCCTCCCGGACCTGCTGACCGACCAGGACGCCCCGGGTCCCGGAACCGACCGGTCACCGCACTGGCACCAGATCTACCGGCCGCCGTATCCGGAGGAGCTGCATTCCAGCGCGTTCGTCGCGGAGCGCACGATCGCGTTCATCGAAGCGGCCGAGACCTCCGGCGAGCCCTGGCTTGCATGGTGCTCGTTCCCGGACCCGCATCATCCGATGACGCCGCCCGGAAAGTGGTTCGACGCCTATCGCCCGGCGGACATGCCCCTGCCGGACACCCGCGGCGACCCGCTCGAGGGAGCGCCGGAGCACCTGCGCAGGTTCGCCGCGATCCACCCGCGGGACCAGCGCAACTGGGTTTCCCCCTGCGGCTTCGGCGAAGACGCGTTGCTGCGCGAGGCGATCGCGGCGACCTACGGGATGATCGGCATGGTCGACGACGGCGTCGGTCGGGTCCTCGGGACGCTCGACGCACTCGGCGTCCGGGACGACACGATCGTCGTGTTCACGTCCGACCACGGCGACATGATGGGCGACCACCGGCTCTTCCTGAAGGGCTTCATGCACTACCGCGGCACGCTCCAGGTGCCGCTGGTGATCGACGTTCCCGGCTGCGACGCCGGGCGGACCGAGGCCCTCGCCTCCTCCATCGATCTCGGCCCGACACTCCTCGACCTCTGCGGCGTCGCCGGCTACGACGGCATCCAGGGCGTGAGCCTCGCGCCGGTGGTCCGGGACGCCGGCGCGTCGGTGCGGGAGCGGGTCCTCATCGAGGACGACGTGCCCGTCATCCTCTCGCAGCTCACGCCGATCCCCGCCCGGACCCGGACCGTGCTCGCGGAAGGCTGCCGCTACACGCGCAACTCCAAGGGCGAGGAGCAGCTCTTCGACCTCGGGGCGGACCCGCAGGAGATGCACGACGTCCGGGACCGATCCGATGCGCGTGCACGGATGCTCGAGGGCCTCGTCGACGCCATGATGGTCGCGGACGACTCTTCGCGCGGGGCGCCGAGTACGGGAGTCTCGCCCGGGTGAGCCGCACGCCGAACGAACCGACGGCGTGCTGTGCACCCGCCGGCCCGTCGGTTCCAGGCGCGCCGGCACACGCCACCGATCCTCCGGCCGCTCCCGGCGCCGGCGTCCGGCACCACGGCGACGGGATGGCGGCGCTACCCGGCGGGGTCTTCCTCATGGGTTCCGAAGACGCCGACGCCCGGACCGGGGACGGCGAGGGCCCGGTGCGCGAAGTGCGGGTCGACGCCTTCCTGGTCGACACCACCACGGTCACGAATGCCCGCTTCGCCGAGTTCGTGGCGGCGACCGGGTATCGCACCGAGGCCGAAGCGGTCGGCTGGTCGTATGTCTTCGACGGGTTGCTCGGCAAGGCCGCGCGGCGCCGCACCCGAACGCTCGACGTGAAGCCCGTGCCGTGGTGGTTCGCCGTCGAGGGGGCGTGCTGGCGGAAACCGGAGGGTCCCGGCTCGAACTTGCGCCGGCGCCGCGAGCACCCCGTCGTGCACGTCTCCTGGAACGACGCGCTCGCCTACTGCCGCTGGGCCAGGAAACGGCTGCCCACCGAGGCGGAATGGGAGTACGCGGCCCGCGGCGGGCTCGCGGGCAAGCGGCTCCCCTGGGGGGATCGGCTCTTGGTCGACGGACAGCATCGCTGCAACATCTGGCAGGGACGGTTCCCGGAGACGAACACCCTCGCGGACGGGCATTTCGGCACCGCGCCCGCCGAGTCGTTCCCGCCCAACGGCTTCGGCCTCCACAACATGGCGGGCAACGTGTGGGAGTGGTGCGCGGACTGGTTTTCGGCCGCTGCGCTGGAGCGCCGGTCAGGGGTGAATCCGGACGGTCCGGACGCGGGCGACCGCAAGGTGCTCAAGGGCGGCTCGTACCTCTGCCACGACAGCTACTGCAACCGCTACCGCGTCGCCGCGCGCTACGCGAACACGCCGGATTCGACGACGGGGAACGCGGGGTTCCGGTGCGTGGCGGAGCTCCCGGGACGACCCATCAATGCATGAGGTCAAGCAGCTTGCGGAACGACTCGGGGGTGTGCACGGGGATGGGCGACGCCGCGAAACCCCGCAGGTCCCGGGTCACGATGTAATCCACGTTCGCGATCCGGGCAGACTCGACCACGACGGCATCCTCGAAGTCCGAAACCTCCGCTTCGACCGCCCGCTGCAATGTCGAGAAGCCGACTGGCGCGACCTGCAGCAAGGCCAATAGCCTGGCAACCTCCCCTCTGGCCGTCGCCGCACCGAACTCCTTGCGCAACAGGTAGAAGATCGTCGTGAACGAGATGGCACATGCCGTCCCGTCGATCTCGCTCCGCTCGGCCATGGTCAGAACGGCGGACGAGTCCTCCGACCAGGGCTCCCGGTCGAGCAGCACGTCAAGCAGCACGTTGGTGTCGAACAGGACTCTCATGCCTTGCGGCCAGCCGGGTCACCGGGTCGGCCGAGGTATTTCTCCTCGAGATACGCGTAGTAGTCCTTCTCGTCGACATTGGCGCCTTTCAGGATTCCCCGCATCCGCGCCACGGTCGGCGACATCTCCACCGGCTCGCGTTCGGCCTTCGTCAAGGCCTCGAAATACTCCGCGACCATCTGCGACAGCGACTTCCCGGCACCCCTGGCGTACACCTTGGCCGCGGCGATCAGTTCGTCGTCCATGCGCAGCGTGAGTTTCGTTTGCATCGCACTATGCCTTAGAGTCCTTGCCGTATAGTCTTTGCATCACTGTACGTCACCCCATCCTCCCCGCACAAGCTCCAGGAACCGCGCCATGAAAGTCACCCACGTCGAAACCCTCCTCCTCGACAACATCGAGCCCTACCGCGGAGGCCGCAAGTGGCTCTTCCTGCGGCTCTTCACCGACGCGGGCATCGTCGGGCTCGGCGAACGCCCCACGGGCCACCTCACCAACCTCAAGTCCCAGATCGCGCTGCTGCACGACCTCTGCGAACGCTTCGTCGTCGGCGAGAGCCCCTTCGACATCGAGAACCTCTGGCAGCGCATGTACGCCTCCAACCACGACTACCGTCACCCGGGCCTCGATTCCACGCCGGCGATCTCAGCCATCGAGATGGCATGTTGGGATATCGTCGGCAAGGCCGTAAATCAGCCGATCTACAACCTGCTCGGCGGAAAATGCCACCAGCGGCTGCGCGCCTACGCCTACATGCCCGCCGAGGGCATCTGGGACCGCCCGGAGAAGGCCGGGGAAGTCGCCGCGCGACTGGTCGAGGAGGGCAACAGCGCGTGCAAGCTCGACCCCTTCATGCCGTACTACCCGCTGCCCCGGGACTTTCCCCTGAAGACGATCCGCCACGCCGCGAAGATCTTCCGCTGCATCCGCGACGCCGTGGGCGACGACCTCGAGGTCGGCATAGGCACGCACGGACAGTTCAGCACCGCCGGCGCGATCCGTGTCGCGAAGATCCTCGAGGAGTTCGATCCCTTCTGGTTCGAGGAGCCGGTACCGCCCGAGAACGTCGACGAGATGGCGCGCGTCGCCGCCCACACCAGCATCCCCATCGCCTCCGGCGAACGGCTGGTCACGAAGTACGAGTTCGCGGAACTCCTCGAGAAGCAGGCCGCGCAGATCGTCCAGCTCGACGTCGGCCAGTGCGGCGGCATCCTCGAGTCCAAGAAGATCGCCGGGATGGCCGAGGCGCACTACGCCATGATCGCCCCGCACATGTACGTCGGCCCCGTCGCCGCCGCGGCCGCCGTCCAGCTCGACACCTGCTCCCCGAACTTCCTGATCCAGGAGTACAACGGCAACGACCTGCACGCCGAGATCTTCGTCGACCCCATCGAGTTCCGGGACGGGTTCATCGTGCCGCCGGAGGGGCCGGGGCTCGGGGTGGAGCTGGACGAGAAGGTGGTGAAGCGGCAGCGGTGTCGGGACTGACGCCGGGCACGCGCCCAGCGCCGGCCCCACTATTCCCCGTCAGGCGCCCGCACTCGGCCGCGACGACACCTCCGCGTGCCAGCGCTTCACGTTCGCGCACTCGTCGGGCACCGGGCAGCGCGCCGCGCCGGCCGCGAAGTCCACCGTGCAGAGCGCCGTGATGTCCGCGATCGAGAAGCTGTCTCCCGCGATGTACTGCGACTCCGCGAGATCGCGGTCGAGCGCCGCGTACCACCGGAGGAGGCTCGCCTTGCCGCGGTCCGCCAGCGCGGGGATCGCGTCGACCTTGCCGACGCTGCCGCCCAGTCCGCGCTCGCGGAAGCCCGGGAACGCGTTGCGGAACGCGTCCATCGCCGCGAGCATGCCGTCGAACTCCATGTGCCGCTGGCGCGCCTCGACGTGCGCCTTGTTCACGGGGTCCGTGCCAAGCAGGGCCGGCTCCGGGTGCGTCTCCTCCAGATAACGGCAGATGGCGACCGACTCGTCGAGCACGGTGCCGTCGTCGAGGACCAGCGTCGGCAGCAGCCCGCGGGGGCTGACGGCGAGGAACTCGTCGGTCAGGTTTTCGCCGCCCACGATGTCGACCTGCTCGTTCTCGCAGCTCACGCCTTTCTCGGCCATGAACATGCGCACGCGGCGCGGGTTGGGGGCCAGTTTGCTGTCGTATAGCTTCATCGGGGATCTCTCCGGATTCTCGGGGCTGTCGGACAAACGCGCACCCTAACAGGCTTGGGTGCAATCAGTCGAACGCGCTCAGCACCTCCGCGTCGAGTTCGTCGTACACCGGCGGTTTGTTCGGGATCATCTGCAGCATGAACTCCTGGGTGCCCGCCTCAATGAAGTCCCGCGCCCGGTCGATGACGTAGGCGGGCGGCCCGATCATCCGCCAGTCCATCCCGTCCCGGAGCTCCCGGGCCCGCCCTTCGTCGCGCTCGATGCGCATGGGGACGTGCACGGTCTTCCTGATCTCGGCCGGATCGCGACCGATGGCTTCGCAGTGTCGTTCGAGGACGCCGATCAGTTCCCGGAGTTCCTCCGGACCCGCGATCACGTTCATGATGTCGCCGTACTTCGCGAGCGTCTTCAACGTGCGCGTGCGCCCCTTGCCGCCGACCATGATGGGCGGATGCGGCCGCTGGACGCCTTTCGGCCAGGACGGCGCCTGCTTCAGCCGGTAGTACCGGCCCTCGTAGTCGAAGAGCTCCTCGGCCGTGAAGAGCAGCTTGATGACCTCGCAGGCCTCCTCGAGCCGGTCCTGCCGCTCCCGCATCGACGGGAACTCCCAACTGAAGGCCTGGTGCTCCCGGATGTTCCAGCCCGCGCCGATGCCGAGCTCGAGGCGGCCGTTCGAGATGTGGTCCACCGTCGCCGCCATCTTCGCCAGCAGCGCCGGATTGCGGTAGGTGTTGCCGGTGACGAGCACCCCGAGGCGCAGCCGCTCGGTGACCGCCGCCGCGCCGGTCAGGAGCGACCAGCCCTCGAACGTCGGGAAGGAGTCGTTGGGGAGCACCTCGTCGGTGCGCGACACCGGCGGCAGGAAGTGGTCGTAGAACCAGGCGCTGTGCCAGCGGCCACGCTCCATCGTCGCGAGCGTCGCCTTGATGTCCTCCCAGGACGTGTTCTGGTTGTGCAGTTGCGATCCGAACATTGGGGACTCCCGTTAGCGTGCGGTGTAGCCGCCGTCCACCGGCAGCACGATCCCGGTGATGAAGCTCGCGTCGTCGCTCGCGAGGAACACCGCGGCGGCCGCTATCTCCTCCGGCTGCCCGAAACGACCCATCGGGTGCAGGTTGGCCATGCCCTGCTGCACCTCCTCGAACTCCCGGACCGGGGCCGTCATCGGCGTCTCGATGTAGCCCGGGGCGATCGCGTTGACGCGCACACCGCTGCGCGCATAGACGATAGCGTACTGCTTCGTGAGTCCGTTGACGCCGTGCTTCGAGGCGACGTACGCGCCCGTGGTGGCGCTCACCTCCTCGGGATCGACCGGCGCCGGCCCGGTCAGGCCAACCAGCCCGGCGATGGAGGCGGTGTTGATGATGGCGCCTCCGCCCCGCGCCGCCAGGAACGGCGCGCCATGCACCAGCCCATGGTAGACGCCCTGCAGGTTCACGGCGATGGTCCGGTCCCAGCCGTGCTCCGCGCCGCCGACGCCGGCGTTGTTGAACAGGATGTCGAGGCCGCCGAGTTCCTCCACGGTCCTGCCGAGCGCGGCCTCGACCCCGGCGCCATCGGTGACGTCGAGGGCCATGTCGGCCGCGGCGTTGGCCCCGGGCTCCTTGCTGGCGGCCGCCGTCGCCCCGGCGCCGGCCGCGTCGATGTCGGCGCACATGACCGCGGCCCCCTCCGCCGCCATCCGCAGCGCGCTTGCGCGTCCGATCCCGCTGCCGGCACCCGTGACCAGCGCGACCTTGCCGTCCAGCTTGCCCATGCTTGCGTGCTCCCCCGGTGAAACAGCCAGCCTATCAGACGTGGTCGGCCAGACGTGGTCGGCCAGACGCGGTCGGCCAGACGCGGTCGGCAAGACGCCGCCGGCATTCGAGATAACATCCGCGGTTTGCGACGGGGAGACAGAGCGATGTCCGAGAGCTTCTACGAGCACCTCTTCGGCGTGCGCGGCCAGGTAGCGCTGGTCACCGGCG
>JAJDTI010000187.1 GCA_022827245.1 Pseudomonadales bacterium
TCGGCGCCGCCCCGGCGTGCACGATCGTCGCGCTCGAAGGACTCGTGGCGCTCGCGGTGGTGGCGGCGAAGTGGCCGCTGCTGCGACGGGGCGAGCGGCGGGCCGTCAGTTGACCCGCGTCGCGGCCGGTCGTCAGTTGACGCGCGTCGCGCGCTGGGCGCCGAGTTCGATCAGGCGGAGACGCCCGTCCTCCACGCCGATCCGTGTCACCGAGCCGTTGTCGGGGCGGAACGAGATCATCGCGTCCGCACCGGTGGCGGCGCCGACGATCACGTTGATCGCGATGAAGTGGCAGAACACCACGCAGTCCCCGGTGTAGCCGGCGACGCACCCGATCATGTCGCGCCGCCAAGCGTGCAGTTCCTCCGGAAGGTTGGGCCACCGGTCGCCCATGATGCCGCCGAGCCACCGGGCGCGCTCGCGCAGGTCGTCGGTCGGCGAAGGGATCTCGGCGACGCGCGGCTCGATCTCGGGCGTCACGTCCCACCGCGCGGCGAGGGGCGCCGCGGTCTCCCGGGCGCGGGCCAGGGGGCTCGAGTAGATCGGCAGCGGACCGAGGGGCGCGAGTGCCTCCGCGGTCGCCGCGGCCTGCTCCCGGCCGAGCCCGTCGAGGCCCGGATCGGGGTGTCCGTCGAAGCCCGCGGCGGCCTTCCCGTGCCGCACCATGTACACGATTGCCACGTCTCTCGTCTCCGCTCTCCTGCTTCCGCTCCCGCCTCCCCCTGTCTGCGTACGCGGCGGATTAGTGGTTAAATACGCCGCTTGTTTTTCGGAAGCGCCACGGAAGCGGCAAAGCGGCGAAAGGGATGAATGTACACGAATCCGGCCTGTCGCCGGACATGCTGCCCGACACGACGGTCAGTGTGAGCGAAACGTTCGGCATCGATCAAGACCTGAAGGTCCCGGCTTTCAGCGAGCGGACGGACTACGTCCCGGACATCGACACCGACTACCAGTTCGATCACGACACGACCCTCGCGATCCTGGCGGGTTTCGCGCACAACCGCCGCGTGATGATCCAGGGCTACCACGGCACCGGCAAGTCGACGCACGTGGAACAGGTCGCCGCGCGGCTCAACTGGCCCTGCATCCGCGTGAACCTCGACAGCCACATCAGCCGCATCGACCTCGTGGGCAAGGACGCCATCGTCATCGAGGACGGGCAGCAGGTGACGAGCTTCAAGGAGGGTATCCTGCCCTGGGCGCTGCAGCACCCGACGGCCCTGTGCTTCGACGAATACGACGCCGGCCGCCCCGACGTCATGTTCGTCATCCAGCGCGTCCTCGAGGTGGAGGGCAAGCTCACGCTCCTCGACCAGAACCGGGTGGTGCGCCCGCACCCCGCCTTCCGGCTGTTCTCGACGACCAACACCATCGGCCTCGGCGACACGACGGGCCTCTACCACGGCACCCAGCAGATCAACCAGGGCCAGATGGACCGCTGGAACATCGTGACGACGCTCAACTACCTGGAACACGACCAGGAGGTCGAGATCGTCTACGGCAAGGCCAAGGCGTGGCAGGACAACAACGAGGGGCGGCGGGTTATCTCGAACATGGTCTCGGTGGCGGACCTCACCCGCAAGGGTTTCGTCAACGGCGACATCTCGGTGGTCATGTCGCCCCGCACCGTGCTGACGTGGGCGGAGAACGCCGACATCTTCGCCGACCTCGCGTTCGGTTTCCGCGTATCGTTCCTCAACAAGTGCGACGAACTCGAACGCCCCGTGGTGGCGGAGTACTACCAGCGCTGCATGGGCGAGGATCTCGGGGACGCGACGCGGGGCATTACGCTACGGTCCTGAAACCCCGGGGCGGGCGCCGCCCGGCGGCGCCGCGCCCGTGACGAGTCGGGTCTGATGGGCGTCCGATGAAAAACGAAGAGAACCCTCTCGAGCCGTTCAAGCGCGCGATGACCGCGACGATGCGGGCCATCGCGGAGGACGACGAGCTCGACGTCACCTTCGGCAAGGGCAACCCTTTCCTGCGCGGCAGTTCCGCCCATATGCCGCTGCCGAACATCGGCTGCACGGAGGCGGAGCTCGACGCCGTGCGCGGCGTGGGGGACGAGTTCGCGCTGCGGCGCCGCTACCACGACGACGCGGTCCACCGCACCCACGCACCGAACGGCGGGCCGGCCCAGGAACTCTTCCAGTGGGTGGAGGACGCGCGCATCGCGTCGATCGGCACGCTGCGGATGGAGGGCGTGGCCCAGAACCTCGACGCATCCCTCGAGGCGCTCTGCCGCCAGGCGGCGTTCGACACCGTCACGGCCGAGACGGAGGCGCCGCTCAGCGTCGCGGTGGGCCTCCTCGTGCGCCAGCGCCTCACCGGCCGCGCGCTCCCCCCGTCGGCGGAGAACGTGGTGCGGTTCTGGCGCGACTACGTGCAGGAACGCGCCGGGGAGCACCTCGACCAGTTGCGCGACTGCATGGGGGACCAGGCGACATTCGCCCGCCGCTGCCGCTCGATCATGGCGGACCTCGGGCTCGCCGCGGAGTTCGACGACCCGCCGGCGGACGACAGCGACCAGGACGCGGAGTCCATGGAGGACGGGCAGGACCCGGAATCCGAACTCTCGCCGGAAGACGTCGTCCTCGAGGAGGACTCCCTCGGCGAAGAGGACGCCGACGGCGACGCGACGGTGGTCGAGATGGACGCCGACATGGACCTCTCGGAACTGGCGGCGCAGTCCGAGGACGACGAAGCCCCGAACACGACGCCCGACGACTCCGGGCGCATCCGCGTCGACTTCAACTACCAGCCCTTCAGCACCGAGTTCGACGAGGTCGTGCGGGCGGAGGAGCTCTGCGACTCGGAAGAGCTGTCGCGGCTGCGCGGGCTCCTCGACCAGCAGCTCGTCTCCCTGCAGCACGCGACGTCGAAGCTCGCCAACCGCCTGCAGCGGCGCCTGCTCGCGAAGCAGACCCGCGCCTGGGAGTTCGACCTCGACGAGGGCATCCTCGACACGTCACGGCTGTCGCAGGTCGTCGTCGACCCGATGAACCCGCTCGCCTACAAGCAGGAGAAGGAGACGAAGTTCCGGGACACGGTCGTCACGATGCTGATCGACAGCTCGGGCTCCATGCGCGGGCGTTCCATCACGATCGCGGCGGTGTGCGCGGACATCCTCGGCCGCACCCTCGAGCGTTGCTCGGTGCGCGTGGAGATCCTCGGCTTCACCACCCGCGCCTGGCGGGGAGGGCAGTCGCGGGAGGAGTGGATCAACGCCGGCAAGCCGGCGAGCCCGGGCCGCCTGAACGACCTCCGCCACATCGTCTACAAGGGCGCCGACGACCCCTGGCGCCGCACGCGGCGCAACCTCGGCCTGATGATGCGCGAGGAACTCCTGAAGGAGAACATCGACGGGGAGGCGCTCATCTGGGCGCACAACCGGCTCGTCATGCGACAGGAACAGCGCCGCGTGCTGATGGTGATCTCCGACGGGCTACCCGTCGACAACTCGACGCTGCTCGTCAACCCGAACAACTACCTCGAGCAGCACCTGAAGTACGCCATCGACCAGATCGAGAACCACTCCGAGGTGGAACTCATCGCCATCGGCATCGGCCACGACGTGACGCACCACTACGAGCGCGCCGTGACCATTACGGATGCGGAGCAGCTCGGCGGCGCCATGACGGAGCAGCTCGCCGAGCTGTTCGACGTGCAGAACTGACTGGCCGCCGCGGCTGCGCGGCGGCCGCGAGGCGTTATCCGACGACGTCGAACCGGTGCAGGTCCGGGCGCCCGGCCATGAGCCCGGCGAATTTCGCGCCGGCGGCCTTGAAGTGGTCGCTCTGGCCGTGGGCGGCCAGCGCCGCGTCGTCGTCGTAAAGCTCCATCACCGCGTACCCCTCGTCGTCCTTGACGAGCGTGTACAGGTGGTTCCCCGGCTCGTTGGCCCGCACCTCGGCCGCGAGACCGAGCATGACCTTTTCGAACTCTTCTTCCTTGCCTTCGGCAACCTTGAGGCGCGCCAACAGTGCGATCATGGGGGAGTGGTCCTTATTCCTGTCCGCGGCGCAGAATACCAAGCCGCCGTGCCGGAGCGAAACCCGCGTGGCGAGTCCCGAGCCCCTTCCTGAACTGCTCGCCGCGTACCGCCGGCGCTATCCGGACGAGCCCGACGCCGCCCGTCTCGAGCGCTTCCTCGAGCGCCAGCCGCGCTGCTTCGAGCGGGACTGCTTCGACGATGGCCACGTCACCGGGTCGGCCTGGATCGTCGACACGACGGCATCGCGGGTGCTCCTCACCCACCACCGCAAGCTCGGCAGGTGGCTGCAGCCCGGCGGCCACAGCGACGGCGACCCCGACACGCTCGCCGTGGCGCACCGCGAGGCGGAGGAGGAGTCGGGCCTCGCGGTCCGCCCGGTCGACGGCGCCGTGCTGGACGTGGACATCCACACCTTCCCGGCCCGCGGCGCGGACCCGGAACACCTGCACTACGACGTGCGTTTCGCGTTCGTCATCGCGGGCTCCGACCGATTCCGGGTCGGTCCCGAGTCCCTGGACCTGGCCTGGATCCCCCTCGACGAACTGCCCGCCCTGACGGACGAGGACTCCGTCCTGCGCATGGCCCGCAAGTTCCGCCCGTAGGGGACGGGCTTGCCCCTGGGCTTGCCCCGTCCCGTCCCGCATGCGTGCACGACGTTAAGACGGGCATCCCCCGCAACTCGCGGGCGACGAAGAGGTCTCCCTACGGCGACTCCGGGTCAGGTGTCCCGCCGCCCAGTTGCCGCTCGAGGGTCTCGTAATCGACGTAGTCGAGATGGTGCACGACCTTCCCGCCGGCCACGGTCAGGATCGTGACTCCGGGCGTGTCGAAGCTGCGTGGGCCGCCCTCCGTGCCCGTCGCCTCGCCGTCGAGACGACCCCGGTAGCGGACGACCAGCGTCACGTGGCGCCCCGAGGCGAAGCCGTCCTCGACGACCGCTTCGGCGTCGGCGTCCGTGCGGTTGGCCTGCAGGTAGTCGAGGAAGGTCTCGAGATCTTCGGCTTCGGTGATGACCATCTCGTGGCCTTCGGCGGTCGGATCGGAAAACCGGAACCCCGGCCCGGTCAACGCGCGCACGCGGTCCCATTGGCCGGCGTGCAGCGCCTCGAAGTAGCTTCGTGCGACATCGAGGCGGTCCTCGGCGGTAGCTGGAGCCGCGGCCACGGTCGCGCTCATGCCGAGAATCCACGCGGCGCGAAGCAGTGCGCGTGAAATGCATGGTTGCGTGGGCGTGCGCAATGCATCAGTCCGTGGCGAGACCGCCCAACTGGGCGTCGATGGTCTCGTAGTCGATGTAGTCGACGTGGTCGGTGACCTTTCCGTCCGTCACGGTCAGGATCGCCACGCCGTAGGCGTCGAAGGCGCGCGTTCCGCCGGGGGCCTCGTCCCGGAACCGGCCCCGGTAGCGCAGGATCAGCGTCACCAGGTGTCCCGAGGCGAAGGCGCGTTCGATGAACGTCTCCGGCTCGACCAGCTCGCGGCCGGCCTGCATGTAGTGGACGAGGGTCTCGATGTCCGACGCGCTCGCGAGGACGGGCTCGCGCCCCGCCGCGGTGGGATCGGAGAAGCGGAACCCGGGTCCGGTCAGTGCCCGGACGCGGTCCCAGTCCCCGGCGGCGAGGGCCTCGAAGTAGCTGCGTCCGACGTCGAGGCTGTCGCGCTGCGGCTCGCTGGCCCCTGCGCCCACGGCGGCGAGGCAGCAGGTGTTCAGGAGGGCGATTGCGAGTGTCCGTCGGACGGGAAGGCGCATCGGATGGTCGGCCGCAGCGAGAGCAGGATGGCGAAGAGCGTAGCACGGGGTCAGGCCCGCCGATGCGTCTCCGCCGCGAGGGCCCCGAACAGGACCGCGATGCCGACCAGCGCGACCGCCGAGACCCACAGGGGCGCGTCGAGTCCGTACAGGTCGCCGAGCCAGCCGAGCAGGATGGGACCGATGACGTATCCGGTGTCGCTCACCATGCGATAGGAACTCATGGCGGCGGCGTTCGCGCCCGGGGGCGCCGAATCGGCCGCGTAGGCCGCCGGCGCCGCGCCGCTCGCGGCCACCGCCCCGCCCCAGATCATGGCGGCCGCCAGGAACCAGGCGTAGTCGGGCGCGAGGCTGAAGGACAGCATCGAGACGCCCGTGAACACGGTGGCCGGGACGATGACGGACTTGCGCCCGTAGCGGTCCGCGAGCGCGCCGGACGGATACGTCAGGACGAGCCCCACGATGCTGCCGAGCGCGAAGCCGAGGCCGATCTGGGTGGCCGACAGGGAGAGCCGTTCCTGGGCGAGGATCGGGACGATGCTGAACAGCGCGCCCGTCCGCGCTACCGCGTTCACCAGGCTGATGAGGCACACGAGGAGGAAGCCGGTGTTGGCCGCGAGCGTCCGGAGCTGGCCGCGCAGGCTGGCGAGGGCGGCGCGTCCGGCGCCGTGGACTGCGCCGAGTCCCCGCGTCTCGGCCACGCCGAACCAGGCGACGGCCGTCACGACCGCGCTCGCGACGCCGTACAGGAGGAACGGGGCGTCCAGCCCGAAGCGCTCCGCCAGGTAGCCGCCGGGGAAGGGCCCGATGCCGACCGCGAACAGGAAGACGCCCTGGTAGATGGCCATGACGCGTCCGCGGGTCGCGGTCCGCGTGATGTCCGCGAGCACGATCATGCCGGCGGTCATCACGATGCCCGCGCCGGCCCCGGCAACGAACCGCGCGAGCACCAGCTCCGTATAACTGCCCGCCACGGCGCACCACAGGTTCCCGAGCGTCGACACGACGCCGCCGATGGCGAGCGCGCTCCGGCGTCCGAACCGGTCGGCGACCCGGCCCGTCGGGACGCTGCACAGCACGCGCGCCAATCCGTAGATCGCGACCGTGGCGCCGATGGCGGCCTGGGAGACGTCGAAGGACTGCGCGTATAGCGGCAGCACCGGGATCACCGCCCCGAAGCCGAGCTGGTTGACGGCGATGAGCACGCACATCCAGACGAGGACGCGGCGCTC
>JAJDTI010000140.1 GCA_022827245.1 Pseudomonadales bacterium
CCGCCCCTCGAACGCGTTCGTCCAGCCACGCCATCTGCTCGCCGATGCGCAGACCCGCCATCGGCACGCGGACGACCACGCCCCGCGCTTCGAGGTCGGGCTGCAGGAACTCCCGGTAGCGCTCTCCGGCGAGCAGTTCCACCGTGCGGACGTCCGGGAACTCGGCTTGCAGGGCCGTCAGGACGCCGTCCGCCCAGGCCCGCCGCTCCGTGCGCGACAGGGCTTCCAGCAACCGGTCGTAGGGCCTGACCGTCTTCGCGGGATCGAGCAGTCCATACCTTGCCGACAGGATCCGCCAAGGGCGGCCCGTGCCTTCGACGTAGGCGCGGGCCTTGCGGAACCACGGGGAGACGTACAGGTCCCGCCCGAGGGCTCGCGTCGCCCGCTTCTCCTTCACGCAGGAGACGAGGATGACCGTCTCGCCTTGATCCCGCACGCCCGTTCGCGGTCGCGCCGCCCTCTTCAGTCCGCCGCGGCGGTCGGCTTGCGGAACCTGAGCGTCATGCGGTCGGACTCGCCGATCGCGCGGTAGCGGCGCTCGCAGGCCTCCCGCTCAGGACCCGCGGCAATCTCCCGGCATGCGGCAAGCCCCGGCGGCAGCGTCCATACGCCTGCCTCGTGGTCGTGTGTGTCCCGCGGGTTCGCGTTGACCTCGGAGGACGCCTCGAGCGTCAGCCCCGCAGCTTCCGCCATCTCGATCACGAGCGCCTCGGCGACGTAGCCCTTCGTCTTCGCATCGTCCGCGGTCCAGCCGGGCGGCGCGCGGTGGGTCACGAGCCCCAGCACCCCGCCGGGACGCAGCGCGCGGGCCATCACGCGGAACATGTCGGGGGCGTAGTCGCCGCGGATCCAGTTGTGGACGTTGCGGAACGTCAGCACGAAATCGACCGAGCCTGGCGGCGCGATGGTCATGCGCTCCGGCACGCTGAGTTCCGTGGTGACCACCGCGTCGTACAGCTCCGGCTGCGCCTCGAGCTTCTCGGCGAAGCGCTTCTGCGCGTTCTTGCGCCACTGCGGCGTGCGATCCGCGGTCATCGAGAAGCCCGCCGCGTAGTAGACGCCCTCGTCGCGCAGCGCCGGCGCCAGGATCTCCGTCCACCAGCCGTCGCTCGGCCAGATCTCGACAACGCTGGAGTTTGGCTTCAGCCCGAAGAAGGCAAGGACGTCGACTGGATGGCGGTGCGGATCGCGTGCACGCTTTGCCGGGTCCCGGTGTTCACCGGCGACGGCCGCTTCGAGCCAGTCCCGGGCCGAGGCTTCGGACTCGCCCGCTTCGGCGGGAACAGCAATGACTCCTACCAGCAGGGTCGAGAGCAGCAGGATCGAGAACGTGATCGTTGCGGAGTTCATGAGACAGGGCCCCTCGTCAGAACCCGCCGTCCTCTTCCTTCAGGCGGCGAATCTCCCGGTCGGCGTCGTGGCCCTCGAACAGCTCGAACAGCCGCTCGAGCGCGCGCACGCGTTTTGCGCGGTCGGTAGGGCGGCTACCGAGAACCGCTTCCCGGTGCCCGCGGACGGCCCGCCGAATCGCCTCGGAGGTCGAGCATTCGTAGCGCAGGGCCAACTCTCGAGCCGCGGTCCGCGTCTCGTCGTCGAGCAACAACGTAGTCCGGTAGGCCATGAGGTCTTCGATGCATGACGGCTCGGATTACGGCCCATTGTACCGTCGGACACTCCACACCATCTGTGATATACCGTGCCACCCCACCGCCAGCGCATCCCGGAGAAGAGCTTGGACATCAGCGAATACGGCGTCTCCCCCCACGCGGATCCCATCGTTCGCGATCTCGTCGAACACGACCTCCTGCAGCACGCCGTGGAACTCGTCGCCTACGGCATGACCATCGTGCCGCCGGAGAAGATGGGCGTCGACGACGGCTTCGTCGAACGGTTGCGGGGCGCCCTCCTGCGCACGTGCGAGAAGCGCAGCGGGGTGAAGATCACCGACCACACGACCGACGAGCCGGACCAACAGGAGATGGGCGCGCGGACCTGGTACCTGCTGCACGAGGACGAGGCCTTCGCCGAGGCGGCGACCAATCCCCGCATGCTCGCGCTGGTGCGCTGGCTGTGCGGCCAGAGCGCCTGCCTGGCGGCACAGACCTGGATCATCAAGCCGCCCACGAAGAACCCGCGCACCAGCGTCGGCCTGCACAGCGACGCCCACGGCATCCCGCCGGGGGGCGGTCACATCGCCCACCTCTGCAACGCCTCGTGGCTCTGCACCGACTACGCGGGCGCGGAGGACGGACCCACCGTCTTCGTGCCCGGCAGCCACCGCTACGGCCGCGCAACCCTGCCCCACGAGGCCACCATGAGCATGGGGGAGGACGCCCCCTTCCCGCTGGTCCCCGTCATCGGCAAGGCCGGCTCGCTGGCGATCTGGCACGGCGGGCTCTGGCACGGCTCGACGCCGCGCAGCAGGCAGGGGCTGCGCCTCACTCTCGTGCAGGTGTTCACGCGCATGCACATGCGGCCGCACCACCTGTGGGAGGACGTGCCGCCGGAGTACATGGAGAAGTACCCCGAACTCGAGCGCGTCCTGGGAGACCCCGGCTACCCGTTCAAGGAGAGCATCGACAACATGAAGGGCATCATGCAGTTCATGCAGACGGGCACGGACCCCTACGCCTGAGGCGTTTCGGAAGGGACAGCCGGGATGATCCCGCCCCGCGGTGCCATGCTATGTTTGGTACACGAACGTAGCAGGAGCGCGCCATGGACATCAGCGAATACGGTGTTTCCCCCAACGCGGACCCGATCGTCCGCGACCTCGCGGAGTACGACCTCCTGAAGCACGCGGTCGAGTTGCAGGCCTACGGCATGACCGTCGTGCCGAAGGAGAAGATGGGCGTGGACGACGGCTTCGTCGAGCGCCTGCGCGGCGCCATCCTGCGCGCCTGCGAGAAGCGCAACGGCGTCGCGATCGACGACCACACCTCGGACGAGCCCGACCTCAAGGACATCAGCAAGAACTCCTGGTACCTGCTGCAGGAGGATGAGGCCTTCGTCGAGGCGGCGACGAACCCGCGCTCGCTCGCGCTGATCCGCTGGCTGTGCGGCCAGAGCGTCTGCCTGACGGCGCAGACCTGGATCATCAAGCCGCCCACCCAGGACAAGGTGGACCCCGGCGCCAGCGTCGGGCTCCACAGCGACGCCCACGGCATCCCGCCCGGCGGCGGCCACATCGCCCACATGTGCAACGCCTCCTGGCTCTGCACGGACTACGAGGGCGCCGAGGACGGTCCCACCGTGTTCGTGCCCGGCAGCCACCACTTCGGGCGGGCGACGCTGCCGCACGAGTCGTCGATGGGGCTCAGCGACGACTCGCCCTTCAAGGTGTTCCCGCTGATCGGCGAGGCCGGATCGCTCGCGCTGTGGCACGGCGCGACCTGGCACGGCACGACGCCGCGCACGAAGCCGGGGCTGCGGGTCACGCTCGTGCAGGTCTACATGCGCATGCACATGCGGCCGATCCACATGTGGGACGACGTCTCACCGCAGCTCATGGAGAAGTACCCGGAGCTCAGGCGCGTGCTCGG
>JAJDTI010000156.1 GCA_022827245.1 Pseudomonadales bacterium
CCGGTGCCCCTCGGACTCCCCGACGGCGCTCACCGGCACGGCGCAGGCAACGTGTCCCGACAGGATGTGACCGCCGACCTCGTCCCCGATGCGGAACGAGCGTTCCACGTTGACCCGGTCGCCCGGCCGCAGGGCTCCGAGATTGGTCAGCGTCACGGTTTCCCGCACCAGGTCGAAACGCGCCCTCCCCTCCGACACCGCCGTCGCCGTCACGCACGTGCCGTTCAGGGCCACGGACGCGCCGGTCTGGAGACCGTCCGCGAGTTCCCCGAGCGCCACGGTCAACGTGCGCACGCCACCGTCCTCGGCCACGTCGAGGATCGGGCAGTGCCCCTGAACGATACCTGTGAACACTAGTCACGCGTCGCCGGTGACCCGCGACCGGACGCCGTCACGCGCAGGCTTTCGCCGGCGAGAGGCTCCGTTACTGGGCCGCCGCGAGTTCCCGGCGGCGCCGGCTCTCGTTGTCGATGTAGCGGATCCACCGCTGGCAGATGCTCTCCACCGAACGGTCGCGTTCCCGCCGGGCATCGCCTCGCGCCGCAACGAATATCCGGCGGGCGGAGGTCAGCCGGTCGCGGTTGAACTCGCACTGGCCCTGCACGACCTGCGTGTTGTAGGACTTGCTCAGCCCGCCTTTCTCCAGCGCGCGCTCCGCGGCGTCGACGCACTCCTCGAAGCGGTCCTTCTCGAGGTACAGCGATGCCAGGCGCGAGAGGATCTCGCCCTCCTCCGCCTTGTCCCCGGCCTTCTCGTAGATCGGGATCGCGCGGTCGGTTTCCTGCGCCAGTTGCCAATACTGTCCGAGGGACTGGAGGTTCCGTTCAGTCTCCTCGACGATCTCGTCGTCGATGGCCTGCTGCAGCGCCTTCGCGGCCCGAATGGGCACCTGGTCCTGCGCCATGAGGCCGGCGTAGTTGACGAGATCGCGGCCCCGGTTGATGAACCCGGCCACGTGCGCGGCCTCGTACGTGTAGATCTGCTTCTTCTCGAAGCCTTCCTGCCCATAGATCCCGGCCAGTTGGAGCCAGTAGTCCCGTTTCGGGAAGTCGCGCACGAGGATCTCCAGGATGTTGATGACCTCGTCCCAGTTCTCCAGCTCGAAATGCAGGTAGCGCAACAGTTGCCACCAGTTCTCGCGGATGATGAGGCCGCGCTCCCTTGCCACCGAGATGCCGCGTTCGATCTGCGCAATGGCGTTGTTGAAATCCTGCAACTGGTAGTAGACCTGGCCCATGAAGATGTAGGCGTCCGGGCCCGGGTTCGTCGCCTTGGCGAGCCACAACTGCATGTACTTGAGCGACTCGGCGTAGTTCTCTTCGATGAAGTGGAACTTCGACAGGTTGTCGAGGGTCGAGACCTCGAGGCCCTCGGGAATGTCCTCGCCCTGGGCCAGCACCATCTCGTAGGCCTTGATGGCGCGCGGGATGTCCTCCTGCAGGTAGTAGCAGAAGGCGTACATGTTGTAGATCTGGCCGATCTCGTTGCCGTTGTACCGGCGGGAGCGCTTCATCATGTCGTCGAGGACTTCGATCGCCGCGGCCACGTTCGGCGGCTTCAGGTCGATGAACTCCTGGGCCTCCGCGAGCTTCTTGTAGGTCGCTTCGGTCATGGTCGGCACACGGCGGGTCTTGCGCTCTTCTTCCTCCGCCGCGAAAGCCGGCCCGGGCGAGCCGGGGAGCCACCCGGGCGCCGCCGCCAGCGCGACCGCCGCGGCGAGCAGGCAACCCGTAAGACGCTTGCAGGTCATGATGTCCTCCCCGTCCTGGTGTGCTAGGCGTCCTCGAGCTCGAACTTGATGAGGTTGCGCACGCCGGCCACCTCAACCGGTTCGCCGTTGACGACCTTGGGCTTGTACTTGAACTTGAGCGCCGCCTGGATCGCCGCGCGGTCGAAGATCCCCGGCGGCTTGGCTTCGATGACCACCGGGTTCCGGACGGCCCCGGTCGCGGTCACGATGAACTCGAGAAGCACGTACCCCTCGATGCCCCGTGTCTGCGCCCGTCTCGGATAGATCGGGGCGACCTTGACGATCGGGAGATACTCGCCGTCCGAAGAGAAACCGCCGGTGCCGGTGACGTTGAGGTCCACCTGCACGTCGACCGCCCCGATGTCGATGCCCGTCGACACGTCACTGGTGTCGAAGTCCGGCTTTGGCATGTCCGGCGGCGGCTCGTCCGGCGGCGGCGGCGGCTTGGGCTTGCGTTGCTTGGTGATGAGTTCCTGGTCTTCCTGGAGCCGCACGAACTCGAGCACCTTCCCGCTGGCGCCTTCCGAGAACGGGCTCTTGTCGCTCTTGATCAGGGCCTGCATCAGCAGGAACAGCACGAAGGTGACGACCGCCCCGGCCCCCACGCCAATCGCGTATCGGATAGTCATGTCTGCCTCGCCATCCCGTTCGGTCGCGCTCGCGCGACCCTACTGTTCGGTCGCTATGGCGACCTCCGTCAGATTCGCGGCCCGGGCCGCGTCGAGTACCGCCTTGAGTTTCTCGTACTTGGCGTTGCGGTCCGCCTGGATGACGAGGCCGCCTTTCGGGTTCTCGGCATGCAGGCGTTCGATGTGCGCGCGCACCGCGGTGATGTCGACGCGCTTCTTGTCGATCCAGATCTCGCCGATGTCGCTGATCGCCACGAGTACGCTGACCGTCGGCTTCTGCTCGTAGGTCTGTGCGTCCGGGCGGAAGACATCGATGCCGGCCTGCTTGATGAACGTGGCCGTCACGATGAAGAAGATCAGCATGATGAACACGACGTCCAGCATGGGCGTCAGGTTGAGGTCCGACTCATCGTCGGCGCGGGCGTGACTGCGAATCTGTCGCACTGGCCTGTTCCTCCGTCCCTGCCCCGCGGCCCTGAGTACCGCTCATGTGGGCAAATGAGTCAAGTCTTTTCGGGGTGCCTAGTGATCCATCGTCAGGTGTTCCTCGAAGAGCTCGATCTCGAAATCGATCTTGCGCTTTACGAGGGTGGTGCCCAGGAGCCCGGACAGCGAGGCGATCATCCCCGACATCGTCGGAATCGTCGCCATCGACACGCCCGCGGCCATGGACCGGGCGTTCCCGCCCTGGGTCGCCATCGCGTCGAACACCGTGATCATTCCCGTCACGGTCCCGAGCAGGCCGAGCAGCGGGCATAGCTGCACGCACGTCTGGATGATCGGCAGCGACCCGGTGATGCGTGCCGAGGCTTGGGAGATCAGTGCCGCACGGATTTCCCGCGCACTCCAGGAACGCCGCTCGGGACGGCTCTCCCACTGTTCCGTGGCGGCCCGGATGACCCCCTTGTGCTCGCTCTGGAAGTACCAGATGCGCTCGAACAGCAACGTCCACATCAGGAACGTCACGATCCCGATGAGATACAGGACGTCGCCGCCCTGCTCTATGTACGCGACGATCGCGTAATAGGCGTCACCGATCACCGGTCACCCCAGCGGCTGGCCGGAGGACTCGGCGCGCTGCGCGATGAGGCCGGCGCTCTCTTCGTCGAGCACGTGGATGATGGACTTGCTGCGCGCGTTCACGATCGAGTGCAGGAGCACCGTCGGAATGGCCACGCAGAGGCCCAGCACGGTCGTCATCAGCGCGGTGGAGATGCCGCCCGCCATCGTCTTCGGGTCGCCGGTGCCGAACAGCGTGATCGCCTGGAAGGTCAGGATCATGCCGATGACCGTCCCGAGCAGCCCCAGCAGGGGCGCCACCACGGAGATGACCTGGATCAGCGTGATGTTGCGTGTCAGCCGTGGCGTCTCGTTGAGAATGGCCTCCGAGAGCTTGAGGTCCAGGGTGTCCACGTCGATTTCCCGGTTGGCCTCGTAGACGTTCAGGAGCCGCCCGAGCGGGTTGTCTTCGCTCGGCGTCTCGGACCGCTTCTGCGAGGACACCTTGACCCCGACGAGGTTCAGCGTGATGAGACGCTCCAGCGCCAGCAGCACGCCCAGGATGCCCCCGAGAATGATGACCGAGCCCACGTAGCCGCCCTGGCCGTCGCAGAACGGAAGCCAGCACTCGCCGTTCGCGATGCCGCCGAACGGGGAACCGACGCGCTCCCCGACGGTCGCGGCCTGGATGAGCAGGGAGAGCATCGAACCCCGCGACGGGTCGATGCCGAACGGCACCACTTCGCTGGACGAGGCTTCCTGGATGTCCTCCGCGGTGTTCGCGAACCGCGCGGCCGGCTGACGGGCGAGTTCCACCAGCGCCCCGACCTCGACGTCGTAGTTGATGTAGTCGCCGTCCGCGACGACGTTGAAGGCCCCCACGCGGATGACCTCCGTCTGGAGCTGCTCGCCGTTGAGCATGTTGACGGTGGCGTTGAAGCGCGTGACCTTGCCGGACTCGGTCATCTCGCGCTGCAGTTCGAACCAGAGCTGTTCCATCTCGTCGATCGTGGCGAGCTGCGTCGACGTGCCCATCTTGGCCGCCAGCTCCCCGAGCCATTCGCCGCGCCCCGGATACTCGATGCTGATAACCGAGCCCTCGAACAGGCCGCGCGTGTCCCCGGCCACCTGCTGCAGGACGCCGAACAGTTCGCGCAGGGAACCGAGGCGCTTGTCGAGCTGCTCCTGCAGGTCGCCGATGCGAATCTCGTTCTCCTCGAAACGCGTCTCGAGGCGCTCGCTGCGCCGCTCTTCCGCGCGCCGTTCCGCCCTCGCCTCGTCCAGCAGCGTCTGCTGGTCGCCCCGGCGACGCACGAACTCGGCCTCCCGGCGGACGTGCTCGCGGCTCTCGACGACGCGGCGGTCCTCGACGTTCTTCAGGAGTTCCGCGAGGGTGTCGGCGGGCACCACCTCGAGGTCGGAGGCGGCGCCGGCCGCCTCTTCCTGCGCGGCGGCGCCCATGGCCAGGCCCACCGCCAGACACCAGGGGATCAGGAACCCGCGGGAGGGCGTGCCACCGTGCGCGGTCCGGTTGCGGGTCGTTGGATTCATTCGGTTGATTGCGGTCATGATCGGGTTACTCCGGCGCCGTCACGGGGAGCACCAGCATGTTCGGCGCGAGCTGCTTGCGCGCCATGCGGATGCCGTTGCGTACGGGCGTGGTGTACTCCTCGTCGAGCACCTCCCAGCGGCGGGCGCCCTGGTTCCACATCCCCGTCTCCTCGCCGTCGCTCGTCTGGTAGACCAGGACCACGCGGCCCATCTTCAGGACGTCCACGATGCGGTCCACGCCGTCCACGTTGATCGTGGCCCCGTAGGCTTCCATCGTCCGTCCGTACTCGTTCTCGATCTGGTAGGCCCTGAGGACCTGGGAGAACTTCTCCGACACCGCGACGTCCGCACGGTCCATGATCTCCCGCAGGCGGTCGATGCGGTCGCGCCGCTCATCCGCCAGGAACGGGAGATCCAGTTCCACGAACCGCTCGAGGCCGTCGATCATGCGCAGCATGAGGGGCGTGATCTGGCGTTCGATCACCGTCACCCGGTCGATGGACTCCGAGAGCTGCGACATCTCGCGGTTCTGGTTCGCGATCTGGTTCTCGAGCTGGCGGTTGTAGACGCGCAGACCCTCCACTTCCTTCAGGACGGTCTTGTACTCGTGGTAGAGCTCGCGCGTCTCCTCCGTCAGCGCGTCGATCCTGGCCTGCGACGTGCGGGCCTGGTCGTTGATGCGCTCTGCGACGGCGAAAATGTCGTCGAGCGTCGCCCCGGCGGCGCCGGTGGCCAGGAAGCTCCCCGACGCGAGGAGCAGACCGGCCGCGAGGCTGTGTACTCGTTGTCTGTTCATGCGTCTCTTCATGCGACTACCCATGCTGATGTCCGTGCTGATGTCCGTTGTGGTCCGCCGCGCCGACTCCGCGGCCCGGCGGCGGCTGTTCGCCCCGCGACTTCACCTCCCGACGTGCGCTCATGCCTCGGTGCCGCCTTGTCGTCCGGCTTTGTCGTCCGGATTCCCGGACTTCCGGTTTCTTCTGCGGCATCGCGCGGCTCTTTGCGACATCGCCCGCGGCCCATCCGCTCCGGACCGCCGGGCTTCGATGCCCGTGCGGCCCGGCGTGTGGCTGCCCGCCCCCCAAACTCGGGATGCGGAAGCATCACGAAACGGTTCGGGCATGTCAAGGATGCGGCCACCGTGCGCCGGATTCCCCGAAACCCGCGCTCTACGCGGCGTCCGGGCGATCGCGGAGCATCCGTACACGCTACCTGCCGGCGCCGAGGTGCTCCGCGAAGAAGGCGAGGGTCCGCTCACGCGCCGTGGCCGCCGAGGGCCCGTGGTGGCTGGCCCGATGATCGCAGTTGAAGCCGTGGTCCGCCGGGTAGACGTACACGTCGACGTCCGGCAGCGCGGTCCTGATCCGCTCCACGTCCGTCATGGGGATGTGGGCGTCGAGTTCCCCGAAGTGCATGATCACCGGACAGTTCGCCGTGCGCTCGAGTTCCCCGGCAATGCCGCCCCCGTAGTAGGCGGAGGCGCAGGTGACGCCTTCGAGTTCGCAGGCTCCGACCCAGGTGAGGAGGCCGCCGAAGCAGTACCCCACCAGGCCCACCTGTCCGTACTTGCCGACTTCGTCGACCGCCGCCTGGAGGTCCTTCAGCGTGTTCTCGCGATCGAGCCCCTGGAAGGCGATGCCGATGCCGCGGGTCATGTCGTCTTCCTCGTAGCCGAGCTCGACATCACGTTCTGCGCGATCGAAGATCTGCGGCGCGATGACCGCGTAGCCGTCGCGGGCGTAGCCGTCGCACACCTCGCGGATGTGGTCGTTGACGCCGAAAATCTCCTGGATGACGACCACGGCGCCCCGCGCCGCATCGCCGTCCGGCAAGGCCTCGTAGGCGCCCAGCGTAAAGCCGTCGGACGCCCGCAACTGTCTCGTGGTCCCCACCTGTTTCCGCCTCCCGTCGGTTGTGCTCCGCCAAGCGTAACGTATTTGCCGCGCCCTTCGTCACCGGCCGCCGCGCCCCGGAACGAACGTTCCGAAAACGATGCCTTGCGGCGACGGCAATGGCATACTGCGCGCCGTCGTTCACACCCGTGTCACATTGCCTGACCACAATGCCCGCGACCGTTCGAGTGGAAGCCTGACGGACGTGCCCCAGAACTCTGTGCTGCTGATCGAGGACGAGCCCGAAATCCGCGAGATGCTCTCGTTCTCCCTCGGTCGCGCCGGGTTCGACGTGGTCGAGGCGGCCACCGCCGAGCAGGCGCTCGACATCCTCGACGGCCCCCTGCCGAGGGTCCTGATCATCGACTGGATGCTGCCCGGCATGAGCGGCGTGGAGCTCGCGCGCCGCCTGCGGCGCGACCCGCTCACGGCGGACCTGCCGATGCTGATGCTGACGGCTCGGGGCGAAGAGTCCGACAAGCTCAAGAGCTTCGACGCCGGCGTCGACGACTACGTCACCAAGCCCTTCTCTCCCCGGGAACTCGTAGCCCGCCTCAAGGCCCTGATGCGACGCGCCGGCAACCCGGAGGACGGCAAGATCGTCGTGGGACCGGTGGAAATCGACACCAACAGCCACCGGCTGAGCGTCGACAGCGTCCCCGTCCACGTCGGCCCGACCGAGCTGCGCCTCCTCGAGATGCTGATGCGGCACCCGGACCGGGCGTTCGGGCGCGCGCAGTTGCTCGACCGGGTCTGGGGACGCAACGTGTACGTCGAGGAGCGCACGATCGACGTCCATGTGCTGCGTCTGCGCAAGGCGCTCGCACCGTTCGGCGCCGACACGCATCTCCAGACGGTCCGGGGCATCGGCTACCGGTTCTCGAGCAGCGACGCGGCCTGACGCCGGTGTGACCGCCCGGGACCTGGCGCGCGCCTATTCCGGGCTGGCGACGGCCGGGCTGGCGGCGGCCGCGCTGGTGGGCTGGCTGAGCGGGAGCTTCGCCTGGGGAGTCGCCACGGCGCTCGCGGCGTTCATCGCCTGGCACGCCATCCAGTTCCGGCGCTTCGCACGCTGGTCGCGCCGGCCACTCGGGCGTCCCCACACCAGCGACGCGGCATGGGGGGCGCTGGCGGACCGGATGCACCGCGCCGTCGGCCTGAGCCGCAGCCGCAGCCGGGCCCTCGTGGCGACGCTGCGCCGGCTGCGCACCACCACCGACACGATTCCGGACGGCTGGGTCATCCTGCGTACGGGCGGGGAAATCGAGGACTACAACCGCGGCGCCCGCGACCGGCTGGGGCTGTCCGCCAGCGACCACGGCCAGAACCTGGTCGCGCTGGTGCGCGATCCCGGCATCGTCTCCCTCCTCCGGGGAGAGGTCGAGAGCGACATCGTGGAGATCGCAGCCCCCGCCGACGAGACGCGGCGCATCGAACTCCGGCGTATCGCCATCGACGCAGAGCGCGCGCTCGTCATGGCGCGCGACGTCACCGAACTCAACCGCCTGCTGACCATGCGCCAGGACTTCGTCGCGAACGTCTCCCACGAGTTGCGCACGCCGCTGACCGTGATCGTCGGCTACCTCGAGGAACTCGACGAGGACAATCCGGACTTCGAGACCCTGCGGGACGTGCTGCCGAAGCTCACGCCTCCGGCGCGCCGCATGCGTGCCCTCGTCGACGACCTGCTGACCCTGACGCGTCTCGAGTCCGCCCCGCTCCCGAGCGACGAGACGACCGAGGACATCGACGTCGCGCTCATGCTGAACACCATCGTCGCCGAGGCGCGTCAGCTCTCGGCCGGCGTCCACCGCATCGTCCTCCACGCCGAGTCCGACCTGCACCTGCGCGGGGTGAGCACGGAACTGTATAGCGCGTTCAACAACCTGGTGACCAACGCCGTGCGCTACAGCCCCGACGGCGGCACGATCGACGTGCGCTGGTACCAGAGCGCCGCGGGGCCCCGCTTTGAGGTCGAGGACCGCGGCATGGGCATCGCGCCGGAGCACCTGACGCGCATCACGGAGCGTTTCTATCGCATCGACCTGGCCGGGGCGCGGGTTCGCGGCGGTACGGGGCTCGGACTCGCCATCGTGAAACACGTGCTGCGGCGGCACCGGTCCGTCCTCCAGGTAGAGAGCGAGCTGGCCAGGGGCAGTCTCTTCTACTGCGTCTTCGACCCGGACCGCGCGGACGAGGACGACGCGCCCGTGTCCGCGACGGGCTCGCCCGGAGGCGCCACGCGGACCGCCACAGCCGCCGCAAGCCGCTCGCCTGCCGCGGAAGCATGACCCCGCGGACGCCCCGGGCCCTTGCTGGGACCGCCGTCCTGGGGATCGCCGTCGCCGGGCTCGGCTATACGGCCCCGGAGGCGCAGCGGGAGCCCGCCCCGCTGCCGGCATACCAACGCGTCAGCGGCATCTCCGGCAACCTGTCGAGCATCGGATCGGACACCCTGGCCAACCTCATGACGCTCTGGAGCGAGGCCTTCCAGCGGCACTACCCGAACGTCAACATCCAGGTCCAGGCCGCGGGGTCGTCCACGGCGCCCCCGGCCCTCACCCAGGGCACGTCCAACCTCGGTCCCATGAGCCGCCTCATGAAGGACGGCGAAGTCGCCGCCTTCCAGGCCCGTTTCGGGTACCGGCCGACCGCGGTCCGCGTGGCCGTCGACGCGATGGCCCTCTACGTCCACAAGGACAATCCCATCGGCGCCATGACGCTCACCGACATCGACGCGGTCTTCTCGGTGACACGCCGCTGCGGCGGCCCGCACGACATCACCACCTGGGGCGCGCTGGGGCTCGTGGGGGGCTGGGCGGACCGGCCGATACAGATGTACGGGCGAAACTCCGTGTCCGGGACGTACGGGTATTTCAAGCGGGCCGCGCTCTGTTCCGGGGACTTCAAGGACACGGTGAACGAGCAGCCGGGCTCCGCCTCGGTCGTGCACGCGATCACCTCGTCCGTGACCGGCATCGGCTACTCCGGGATCGGCTACCGGACCGCCGGCGTGCGTGCCGTACCGCTGGTCCGCGAGTCCGGGCAGCCGGCCGTCGACGCCACGGGAGAGAACGTCCACAACCGTGCCTATCCCCTCGTCCGGAACCTCTATGTCTACGTCAACAAGCACCCCGACACGCCGCTGCCCCCACTCGAGACCGAGTTCCTGAAGCTCGTGCTGTCCGCGACCGGGCAGGCCGCCGTAGGCAAGGACGGCTACATCCCGCTCTCGCCAGGGCTCGCGGCCCGGGAGCTCGGGAGAATCCAGTAAGCTGCCCTCGTCGGGGCAGGGGTTCGGCATCGCCCAAACCGGTCTAGTGTCGTGTCACGCGTGTTCTGCCGCTTCAGCGCGTCCCACGGGGTCTGTGGCAAGGCGCGTTCCCCGCAGGGAATGCTGGACGCATTGCCAAGGGGCGCAACACCGCCACAGGCCCCGTGGGGCGCGCCCTTCGGGAGATCGCCCTGCACGCCACTGCCGCGTTGTGGTCCTTGCCAATATGCCCGATATTCCCTGCGGACCACGCCTTGCATTGACGCACAGGGCGAACTCTGAAGCGACAGAACACGCGTGACACGACACTAGAGTACACGGCGCTGCTGTACGGGGCGC
>JAJDTI010000046.1 GCA_022827245.1 Pseudomonadales bacterium
CCGGCAATCGTCAGCTCCTGCGTCCAGGTCTCGTTCCGCGCCCCGTCAAACCTCTGGAACAGCCCGATGCTGGTGCCGTCCGCCGGCATGATGAACTCGTCCGCCCAGTCCTGGTAGCCGGTGATCGACTTGATGGAGAACCCCTCGAAGTCCCAGTCCAGGGTGAGGGAAAACAGTTCGTACTGCCGGTCGGTGTCGTTGCGCCCCCTGGAGTAGATCTCTCTCGGCTTCACCGTGAACAGCACCGGCGCGGGCGGCGAGTGCTGGATGTCCACCGGGGGCAACCCGGAAGCCGTGCCCAGGGCATAGTGTTCCCTGATCATGGCCCAGTGGTCCCAGGGGCCGCTCGATTCCGTTCTGCCGTAGATCAGCTCGGCGTCCAGGCTGTCCGTCACTTGGGCCGTCAGGGTCAGGCGCAGATTGGACTTCTCGCCCTGCATGAGGTCTTCCTCGCCGGGATACCGGTTCTTCACCCACCCTTCGGACGCATCCAGGTAGTTGGCGGCCACGCGGATGCCGACACGGTCCGTGACGGGTCCGCTATACACCCCCTCCACGGTCACCTGATCGAGCTCCGCGAACCCGGCCCTGACGTAGCCTTCGGCCGTCTCGGTCGGTTTTGCGCTGATGAAGTTCACCGCGCCGCCGGTGGCGTTGCGGCCGTACAGCGTGCCTTGGGGCCCGCGCAGCACTTCCACGCGTTCGAGGTCCAGTTGAGAGAGCTGCGAACCCGAGCCGACCGCCTGCACCACGCGGTCCACGCTCACCATGACGCCGGGCGCATTGGCGAACTGCCCGACACCGCGGATGGCCACGTTGCGCTCGCCCAGGCTGACGGAGTACTGCAGGCTCGGCACCAGGTACTGGATGTCGGCGATGTCGGTCACGCCCTTGTTCCTCAGCTCCTCGGCGCCCAGGGCGGAAATCGCCGCTGGGGTTTCGAGGACGGTCTCGGCGCGCCGGAGTCCGGTGACGACGATCTCTTCGATGGGAGCCGCCTCGCTCGCGTCCGCGTCCTCCGCCGCCGCGGGCGCCAGGATGGACGTGGCGAGAAGCGCACCGGCCGCCGAGCACAGGGTTTTGCAGTTCATCGTTTCTCTCCAGTCGATCATTTCCGCACCGCCATGCGGAGCCGAGGGAAATCAAGGGCCGAAAACGCGGATCACCCAGGGGGGGCGGACTTCGCGCGCAAGGAACGCCACGCTCTGAAATGGTTCCCGAGATGGGAGCAGCGCGGCTGTCACGGACGCAGAGGCGCATCCTGCGCCTGTCAGCGGCGAAAGTCGAGAACCGGATCGAGGACGGGCCCGACCGGCAGTCCGGCCCGCGGTCAGTCCGTCGGCGCCTCGATCCCGTAGAGCGCCGCCGCGTTGTCCCAGAGGATGGCGCGCCTGACCTCTTCGCTCTGGTCTCCGAGGGCGTTTTCGACGACGTCGGCCACCAGTTCCGGGCCGAGGCAGGTGGGGTGCGGGAAGTCGGTCTCGAACATGATGCGGTCGAGGCCGATCTCGTCGATCAACAGACGCGGCGCAACGCTCTCGAACCAGTAGCAGCCATACACCTGGCGCCGGAAGTACTCGCTCGGCAGCAGCTCGAACTCCGGGCGCTCGGCGCGCACGTTGCCGCGCAGGAAGTGGTAGTCGCAGGTCTCGAGCATGAAGGGAATCCAGCCGATGCCGCTCTCCACCGAGACGAAGGAGAGCTCCGGAAAACGCGGCAGGATGCCCGACAGGAGGAGGTCGACGAGATGGCTGACGGTGTCCTGGATCACGGAGGTCGCGGCGCGCGCGTAGGTGACCGCGCCCCCCTCGATCGCCGTGCGTTCCGGACGAAACAGGTCCGTCAGGTCGCCGCTCCCGACGTGCAGGCTGACGGACAGGCCCGCCGCCCGGGCTGCCGCCCAGATCGGGTCCCAGTGGCGGTCCGCGAGGTAGGGCATGCCGTGCTCGTGCGGGGCGCCGCTGAAGAGCACGGCGCGGTGGCCGATCGACGCGGCGCGTTCGATCTCCCTGACGGAGGCCTTCACGTCCCAGAAGGGCAGCGCCGCGACCGGTACGAAGCGCTCTGGGGCGGGCGCGATCCAGTCGATCAGGAAATCGTTGTACGCCCGCACGCACGCCAGGACGAGCTCGGGGTCGTCCAGCCTCAGGAAGACGGTCGACGCGAAGCCGCCGACGTTCGGGTACAGGACCTCCGCGTAGATGCCGCTCGCGTCCATCACCTTCAGGCGTTCGGCGGCGTCGTAGGAGGCCGGGTGCGCGTCCGCCAGCGTCGGCGGCACCGAGGGCCACTGGTCCTTCCAGCCGTAGCTTGCGCTCGCGGCCGCCGGGCCGAGGTTCTCATCGCCCATGAACCAGGATTCCGTCCGGCTCTCCGGGTCCCACTTCACATGTGGAACGCGCTCGCCCCACCTGGACGCGACCCGGCTGGTCCAGAGGTCCGCGGGCTCGGTGACGTGAGTGTCCGAGTCGATGATGGGAATCGTCATCGTTCGTGCCCTCTCGTTCCGCAAGCTTCTAGAACCAGGGTTCTACCAACGCCCCGGACTCGAGCTCGCGGGCGTACGTCAGGTAGTAGTTTCGATTCGGCGCATTGTACTCACGTGCCGCCAGCGCCCTGAGCGCCTTGATTTTCGTGTCGCGCGCAACGTCGACATGCCCCTCATCCAGCCACGTGAGGTGATCGGCAAGCTGCATCGACCACTGGAACTCCTCATCCGCCAGCGCCTGCAACATCTTCTCCCTGAGCTTCTCGACGCCGCCGGCCAGTTGCGCTACATGTCGCGCCTCCGCCCGTGGATGCAGTCCGTTCAAACTCGTCGGGTTTCCGTCGAACCAGCCCAGTAGGCCGGCGAAAATCGCCCGCGATGCGTGCGCGACCGTGCCGTAGAACTCGACCAGATAGGACCTGTCGCCGATGTCGTCCGGCAAGCGGACTTCGTGGGCGATTACGCCCGGCGGCTTGCCCTCGTTGATGCCCGCAACCGTCTGGTCGTAGACGCTGCGAATGGCGGCGCTGTAATCGAGCAGTGCCTGCACCGCTTGCGGACCGCTGATCGGAAGCGTGTGGCCGGGGACGAGATGTTCCGGTTCGAACGTCGCCATGTGCGCCAGACTCTCGGCCCACATGCGGACGTCGCGATACACCGTACCCCGGATCGCGTAGAGATTCGGGAAGGACTGATAGAAGTTGTCTCCCGCGAACAGCACCTTCTGATCCGGCAGCCAGACGAAGAGCGCGTCGTCGGTTTCACCCGGCCCCGCGTACATCTCGATGTCGACGCCAGCGATGTTCGCCCGGTAGCTATCCGGAATCCGGACGGTGGGCGGAACGAACCCCCTGCCACGATCCCGGTCGAAGGTCCTGGCGGGCGCCACCCCGCGATTGGTCGCGTCCTCCGGGGGCAAGGTGCGGCCAAACTGACGGATGCCGCGCTTGCGCGCGACCGGCTGCAAGTCCTCTATCTCGGTGTTCACCGTACCGAAGAGGTCCGTGGCAAATATCTCCGGGGCGTCGCCTTCCGCAAACACGCTGGCCCCTCCGGTGTGGTCGGCGTGGCTATGGGTATAGATGATCGCCTTGACCGGCTTGTCGCTGTACTCACGCAATGCCCGGAACGCGTTTCCCGCAGCCGTCGGTCCCATCAGCGTGTCGACGATGATGACACCGTCCTCGCCCACAATCATGGAAGTCGTCGCCCCGTGATACCCCACGGCGGTGAACACGCTGTCCGTCACCTCGACAACCCGCGCGGGATCGAACTGCCTGCCTTGCTCCTGGAGCATGGCCAGAGCGGTCTCGGGGTCCGTACGCGTGTCCGGCCACACCTGACTCACGCAGAGCAAACACGCCAGAAGGCTCGCTCCGATCTTCCAGTCCATGCCCCTCTTCCTCAGCTGGTATCCGGGATATCGTCCCCGCCGTCCTCGCCCGGCCGCTTGCGTCGCGACGCGTTCCCCCGCGGCCGCCGAGGATGGTAGGTTCGCGACTGTGGCGCAGTCAAAGGCGGGCCAACGCCAGGCAGGGGGCATGGAGATCTCGTTCAAGGACAAGCGCGTATTGGTAACCGCGGGCACGCTGGGCCTGGGGCGGGCGATCGTCGATCTGTACCTGAGGGACGGTGCGCGCGTTGCCCTGTGCGCGCGCTCCGAAGATCCGTTGTACGAGCTGGAACAACGGTTCGGCCCGCAGGTGATCGCCCGTCGGGCGGACCTGATGGACCCGGATGCCACCCGGGAGTTCGTCTCCGATGTCGTCCAGGAGTGGCAGGGACTGGATCACGTCATCGTGAACCCCCCTCACTCGGCGAGAACCCCCCTGTCACAACTTACCCTCGCCGACTGGCAGCAGAGCTACGACGCGATCTACCGGAGCATGTTCGCCGTCGTGGAAACGGCCCTGCCGTCCCTGCTGGAGCAGGACCGGGCGTCGGTCGTCGTGATTTCGTCCCTGGCGGCAATCGAACCCCTGGACATCATGCCGGCCTCCTCCGTCCTGAGAGGGGGCATCGGCGCGTGGGTGAAGCTGATGACCCGGGAGTATGGTTCCAGGGGATTGCGTTTCAACGCTGTCGAGCCCGGGTACATAGCTACCCATATCGTTCAGGAAGGTATATCCAGGACCGCTAGGGAAACGGGCCGACCACCGCAGGAAGTGATCGCCGGGTTGGCCAGGCCGATTCCCCTGCAGCGCCTGGGAACGCCCGAAGAGATCGCGCAGGCGGTTTACTTCCTGACCTCGGACCTGGCCTCTTACGTGACCGGGGTCTGCCTGCTGGTGGACGGCGGGTTGGTGAGGGGAGTCTGAGGGGACCGGGAGTTACCGCTTCACGTGCCGGATGCGGCCGTCCCAGACGATGACGGGCCGCCGGGCACTCGATCGCGATAGCGCGCGACAGGTCGGCGGCGTCCTCACTCCCGCGGGCGGCGGCGCAAGCCCCTCGTGCCCGGACGCCCGCGCAAGGTGATGGTCGGCCCCGTCGAGGAGGTCACCTTCTCCATTGTACGTGATTAGCGTATAGTTCTAATCCGTGCTGTTCATCGAGACCTCCACGTTCACCAAGCAACTGCCTCGACACCTCGACGACGACAGCTATGCCGCTCTGCAGGCGTTCCTGAGTGTCCACCCGGACGCCGGCAACGTCATCCGGGGCACGGGCGGCATCCGCAAGATTCGCTGGGCGATCCCCGGAGCCGGCAAGCGCGGCGGTAGCCGCGTCATCTACTACTGGGTGGCGAAGGACGACCACATCTATCTGCTCACCCTGTACGCCAAGGGGGTCAAGGACGACCTCACCGCCGCCGAGCGCGACGCGTGGCGCAGGGCTGTAGAGGCCATCGACCATGACTGAACGCGACATCGCTTCGGAGGTTCTCGACGGGCTGCGCGAGATACGCGAGCACCGCGCCGGCAAGCGCACTCTCAGGACGGTCCGCGTCGAGGCACGGCCACTGCCCGAACTCACTCCCGGCGCGATCCGGCGGATTCGCGAGAGCCTGGACGTCTCCAGGGCCGTCTTTGCGCACATGATCCGGGTGCCGGTCCGCACCGTGGAAGGTTGGGAGCAGGGCCGCTCCAGCCCGCCCGACACTGCCGCCGCGCTCATCCTGATGGCCGAGAAGTACCCCGACACGTTCGAGCGCCTCGCCTCGCTCTGAGGCGGCCGCTAAAGCCTCACGTTGATCTTCGTCTGCAGGTTCCGCGGGTCGTTCGCCCAGTCGAAGTCCTTCTCGTCGAGGTAGTCCTCGCGGCCGAGGAGCTGTGACATCCGCGTGCCCCAGGTCGCAACGAGTTCGTCCGCGGCGTGGGCGTAGCGCTCGCCGGGCCGCATCAGCAGGCGGGTGTAGACGGCGTGCAGCACGGCGCGCTCCCCCGGGAGCGTGCGTGGCCAGTTGCCGTGCCAGATGCTGCCGTCCCAGACGATGATGGAACCCGCCGGGCACTCTATCGCGATGGCGCGCGACAGGTCGGCGGCCTCTTCGTCGCGCGGATGACGGCGCAGCGCCCTGCTGCCGGGCACGACCAGGGTGCCGCCGCCTGCCCGCGTGGACGCGTCGCAGGCCCAGCACGCGACGATCATCATGTTGTGGTCGGGAAACGGCGCGGGGACGAGGGCCTGGTCGACGTGGACGTGCATGGCCGGGGCGCCCTGCCCGCGCACGGTGGTGGTCAGCCCGTAGAGGAGAAAGCCCCGGCCAACGGAGAACTCCGCGATGGCCATGACCCTCGGATTCAGTGCCGCCTCGGCGTAGAGCGGATCCTTGTCGAGCCGCATGAAGCTGGTGCCGTCGGCCAGGATCCGGTCGCGCAGGCGGGCGACGAACGCCGGATCGGCGGCATTCTCGATGACGGTCCAGCCTTCCCGGGCGAGCTGGCGGCAGTGCTCGACGAGGCCGAGTTCCTCGACGACCGGCAGGAGCACGTCCGAGATCGCGTCGGGCGGCAGCGTGTCGCTGCGCGGTGTCGTCAGCGAATCGGACATGCCCCGCCCATGAGTTCAGTCCGCGAACCCGGCCGCCTGCTGCACAAGCGCCTTGATCGCGATGGCGTTGACCTCGCCGAGCCGCGCCACCGTGGGTCCCACGACGCTGATGTCGCCGAGTTCGGCGAGCGCCACGTGTACGTCGTCGTGCCCGTCGGCCCGCATCATGTCGTCGAGCCAGCGCTGCACGTTGGCGTACTTCGAGAAGTCGTAAAGGTTCGTGAACTCCGGCCGCAACTGGCCGAGGTCCCCGTAGGCGGCGAGGTCCGCGATCGTGAGGCCGTCGCCGCCGATGAAGCGCGACTTCGCGAGCGGGCCGGTATCGAGCGCGCCGAGCGCGTACTCCGTCGCGGCCTTCGCGCCGCCCACGATGTGCTCCGGGATCTGCAGGTCCTGCCGGAACGCCGGCGCGATGTAGCCGATCGAGGCCTGGCGGACGCTCTGGTGATGGAAGTGCAGGTACCAGTCGACCCTCGCCGCCGCCCGGGGATCTTCGGGATAGAGGTCGTCCCAGCCGTTCGTGCGCGCCAGGTAGCAGAGGATCGCGTTGGACTCGCCGAGCACGAATCCCGTGTCCGGCTCCTCGATGCACGGCATCGTGCCGCCCGGGTTCATGGCCAGGAAGCTCGGGTGCCGGGTGCCGTCCTCCGCCGGGGAACCGGGGACCTTGGGGGAGAGGTTGAACGCCTTGCGCTTGCGGACCAGTGCCCAGAGCACCGCCCGCACCGGTTGCGAGAGCGGAACCCCGTGAACGATCAAAGAAGCCATGTGATTGCCTTTCTGCCTTCCTGCCAAAAAAGTGTCTGGGTGTCCGGCCCGTCAGGACGCTGACAGGGTAGCCGTCTCGCGAAGGAGGCTTGCGGCCAGCACCTGGCCGGCCGCATCGCCGGAAGCCATGAATCCGCCGACCGCGCGCCGGTCCGCGAACACGACGATGTGCGAAAGCCCGTCCGGACCCGCGACGACCTCCGGTTGCGGCCCCGCCGACGTCAGCCAGGCATCGCCCAGCGTGCGTGTCGACCCTCCGACCTCGCAGGACCCGGCCACGACCGCGTGGAACACCTCGGTGTCCACCGTCCCCGCCGGGCAGGCCGGGGCGCCCGGGTCGCAGCGGAGCAGCGCCAGGACGGGACCGGCCGTAACCTCGCCGAGCAGCGAGGTCGCAAGCCGCACGCCGGGCGCGGCCTCCGGCCACGATTCGGAGTCCTCGAAGCCCGTGTCCAGGTGCCCGAACTGCGTCTCGCCAAGGTTCGTACGGATCGCCGGCGCGCCCGGGCACGGGTCGCACAGCTCGAAGCCGTACGCGTCCGCAAACGCCCGCGCTCCCTGGTCCGCCCCCTCCTGGAACGGATGATCGCGCTCGACGAACCGGATCGGGGAGCCGCGACGGTCCGCGAACATGATGATCCCGAACCCGCCTTCCGGACCCCACGCCAGGTTGTCCCCGGCATACGGCACGCCGCCGTCCTGGAACCGGAACTGGCCGGGACCGTAGGCATACGTGCCCATGTTCGTGGTGCCCTGGATCGTGATCCGCCAGTTGTCGGACGCGTGCCCGTGCGCCGGGGCGCGGGGCATCTCCTCCGGCTCCGGAGGTCTGCTCGTGAGCTCGATCAGGGGCCCGCACGCCGGGTCGCCGACCAGGAGCGCCAGGTCCTTGCCGTTGGAGAAATCGACCCACTTCTCCGCTTCGCGGAACGAGAACCAGGTCGTTGCCTCCTGTGGCCAGGCGCCCTCTTTGCCTATCACCGTCATCTGTCGATCTCCCCGAGCTTGTCGCGGGTCCTGGTTTCGAAATCCGAGGCGTCGTGACGCTCGATGAGCTGTTCCTCGGGCCCGCCGAAGACGCCGTTGACCATCCGCCCGCGCCGGACCGTCTCGCGCCCTCCAACGAGTTCGGCCCAGCGCGCGAGGTACCCGTAGGTGTGCGCCTCGAGGAACTCGGCGGCCTGGTAGGCCTCGTTGGTCACGACGGCGCCGTACCAGGGCCAGATCGCCATGTCCGCGATGGTGTAGGCGTCGCCGATCATGTACTCGCGCTCGGCAAGGTTGCGGTCGAGGACGTCGAGCTGCCGTTTCACCTCCATCGCGAAGCGGTCGATCGCGTACTCGATCTTGACGGGGGCGTAGGCGTAGAAGTGCCCGAAGCCGCCGCCCAGGAACGGCGTGGACGCCATCTGCCAGAAGACCCAGTTGAGGCACTCGATGCGCGCGCGGGGCTCCATCGGCAGGAAGGCGCCGAACTTCTCGGCCAGGTAGAACAGGATCGCGCCGGACTCGAAGACGCGGATCGGCGGGTCGACGGAATGGTCCATCAGGGCGGGGATCTTCGAGTTCGGGTTCGCGTCCACGAAGCCGCTCGAGAACTGGGCGCCCTCCATGATGTTGACGAGCCACGCGTCGTACTCCGCGCCGGCATGGCCGAGCGCGAGCAGTTCCTCGAGCAGGACCGTGACCTTCACGCCGTTCGGCGTGCCGAGCGAATAGAGCTGCAGGGGGTGCTTCCCGACCGGGAGGTCCTTGTCGTGGGTGGAGCCCGCGATCGGCCGGTTGATGCTCGCGAAGGCCCCGCCGCTCTCCCTGTCCCACTTCCAGACCCTCGGGGGCGTGTACTCGGGCGTGGCGCTCATCGTTCCTCCAGTGCCTGTGCGCGGCGCCTCGCACGCGGGAGTTTCGCGCAGCGAAACTCCCAACGCGACCGCAGGTCGCGCGGTCGCGCGTCAGCGCTTGGCGTTGTTCTGTGTCGGGATGCCGAGGGCCGGGTCGAACCCGCCGGCGCTGTACAGAAAGTCCTCGCGGCCCAGGAGCTGCGACATCCGCTTGCCGTAGCGCTCGATCAGTTCGTCCGCGTGGGCGCTGTAGTCCTCGACGGGCCGCATCATCAGGCGCGTGTAGGCGACGTGGCAGACGACCCGCTCGCCGTCGGTCTGGCGCGGCCAGTTCGCGTGCCAGATGTTGCCGTCCCACATCGCGACCGAGTTGGGGGGCGCTTCGATGGCGATGGCGCCGGCCTTGGCCTCCGTCTCCTCCGCGTTCGGGTGCCGGCGCAGGTTCCCGCTGCCCGGGATCACCAGGGTCGCGCCGCTCTCCTTGTCGTAGCCGTCGGGCGTCCAGCACGCGGTCAGGAGCGTGTTGTGCGCCGGGAAGGGCGCTGGCAGCCAACTGCTGTCCGCGTGGAGCCGGATGGCGAACGGTCCCTTCGGCATGATGCTGGATGCGATCTGTGTGATCAGGAAACCGCGCCCTACCGAGAACTCGGCCATGGCCATGATCTTGGGATTCAGCGCCGCTTCCGCGAACACCGCGTCCTTCGCGAGGAGCAGGTTGGCGCCCCGAGTCTCCCCCTCGGGTTCGGGAGAGATTTCGCGAATCTTGTCGCGCAGCCGCGCGTTGAACTCCGGCGGCGCCGCGTCCTCGACGACCGTGTAGCCCTCCATCGCGAGCTGCCGGCAGTTCTCCCGCAGCCCGAGTTCGTCGACCACCGGCGCCAGCTCGTCGGAAATGGCGTCCGGCGGCAGCGTGTCGTAGATGATTTCCGGTTCGGCTACCGCTTCGCTCATAGGGCCTCCAATTGATTTCGCTTTTCGCCCGTCAGGTGCTCGCACCGCAGGAGTTTCGCGCCAGCGAAACTCCCAACGCGACCGTCAGGTCGCGCTAGGTCGTGAGCCCGTGACGGAGCAGGGTCCCGGGGGTCGCGCCCGTGCACTCGCCGTCCTCGAAGGTGACCTCGCCGTTGACGATGATCTGGCGGTAGCCCTCGGCCTTCTGCGCCAGGCGCCAGTCGTCCGCCGGGAAGTCGTGGATTCGCTCCCGGGGCAGCACGCGCAACGCGTCGTAATCGTAGACGAGGATGTCCGCGGGCGCGCCCTCGCGCAGGAAACCGCGGTCGGTGAACCCGGCCGCCATGGCCGAGTAGCCCGAGAGCCGCCAGTGGGCCTGTTCGAGGTCCATCAGCCCGTGCTCCCGCACCAGCCGGCTGATGAAGTCGGTGGGGTAGCAGCCGAGGGTCAGGAACTTCATGTGCGCCCCGCCGTCCGAGATGCCCGGCAGCACGAACGGCGCATTGACGACCTCGCGCATGGCCTCGGGATCGTTGCGCGGGAACTGCCGGAAGAAGACCGTGCGGAGGTCCTCCGATATCGCGAGGTCGAGCATGGCGTCGATGGGGTGCTTGTTCTCGCGGTCGGCGATCTCGCCCACGGTGCAGCCTTCGAGCGCGCGCCCAGCGTCCGTCCTGCCTTCCGCGACCCACATGTCCGGAATGGCCAGGAAGAGACCGCCGGACCCCGCCTTGGTGGCCGCCACCGGATCCACCTTCCGCAACTCCGCGTAGCGGTCGAAGTCCTCGCGGATGGCCTGGCGCAGCGCCGGGTCGTTCATCTTCCGGATGCGCTCGGGCACGTCGCCCAAGGTGACCGCGCGCCAGGACGGGATCGCGTCGAACAGGTTCCAATCGTCGAGGGAGAACTGCTCGTCCATGTCGCAGGTGACCGCGTGCCCGAAGATGCGCTTGCCCTGCGCGTTGCTCTCCTCGAGCCAGCTCAGGCGGTCCTTGTACGACCCGTAGGTGTTGCCGTGCTGGTCGCTCTGCAGCACGAGCGCGTTCCAGATCACCGGCCGGCCGCTGACCTCGGCGACCTGCTCGAAGAGCTCAGGGGCCGCCCCGATCATCTGGACGACGCCCCTGCCCTTCTCGCGGAGCACGCCCGCGAACGCGAGCAGGTCCTCGGGCGCCATCACGTCGGTGATCATGGGCGTGCCATCGTAGTCGCGCTGCACGCTGTTCTCGCCCAGGATCTGCGCGGAGAAGCCGCAGGCGCCCGCGTCCATCGCCTCGGAGAGGATCGCGCACATCTGACGCTGCTCGTCGGCGGTCGCGGCGCGCCCCTTGGCGTCCTGGCCCATCACCGAGGTCATGACCGGGGCGATGCCCACGTACGCCAACACGTTCACGCCCTTGGGCGTGCGCTCGATGCTGCCGAGGAACTCGGGGAAGGTCACCCAGTCCCAGGGCATGCCCGCGGCCATCGTCGTGGCCCGCACGGCCTCGTTGCGCTCCAGCGTCAGCATCGCGCGCTCGCGGTGCTCGGGCGCGACCGGCGCGAAGCCGAAGCCGCAGTTGCCGATCACCACCGAGGTCACGCCGTGCCAGCCCGACATGGTGCAGTAGGGATCCCAGAAGATCTGCGAATCGAAGTGCGTGTGCAGGTCGATGAAGCCCGGCGCGACGATCAGGTCCTTCGCGTCGATGACGCGTTTCGCGCCCGACTCGGACAGTCCGCCGCCGATCTGGGCGATGCGGCCATCGGCGATCGCGACGTCACTCGTGAAGCGGGGCGTGCGCTGCCCGTCGATGACGGTTCCGCCCTTGAGCAGCAGGTCGTAGCTGGGCATCAGGATCCTCCCCTTACAGCTGATAGCCGAGTTCCAGGCCGATCTGGCGGGGGTTGAACCAGTACAACGTCCCCAGGAGGTCACGACCGCGCAGGAGCTCGTCGTTCGCGAGATTCGTCACGAAGAGCGCGACACGCCACTTCTGGTCGGGGCTTCGCAACGTGGCGCGAGCGTTCGTCTTCTCGTAGCTCGGAATCACGACCCTGTTCTGCGAGTCCGCGTACTGCTTGGCGACCCAGGCGTGATCGAGGTGCAGGTCCAGCAGCCAGTCGCCCCCGACGGGGACGGAGTAATCGAGCGCGATGGACATGCTGTCGCCGGGGGCGTACCGCAGCTCGTTGCCGTCCTCGGCGTTCTGGAACGGCACGCCGACTTCCGTGACCTCGCTCTCGTTGATGTCGCCCGCAAGCCGGACGCTCAACCGGTCGGTGACGAAAGCGTTCACCTCCAGTTCGAACCCCGTGATCTCCGCGCCGCCGCTGTTGACGTTGTGACTGTCGCCACCCGGTGCGATGGCCGGGTCGTTGACGTAGACGAGCATGTCCTTCCAGTCGAGAAAGTAGGCCGAAGCGAGGACCTGGGCGCGGCCGCCCCACAGCGTGGCCTTCAGCCCCAGTTCGTAGTTGTCCAGCTTGTCGCCATCGAAGAAAAGCCGGGACAGGGAGTCGACGATGTTCTGCTCGAGCCCCGCGATGACCGCCGCGCGGCTGGCGTCGTCCAGGAACGGGTTGGTCTTCGCGTTCTCGATCTGTACCTCGAACTGGCCGACGTAGAACTCGAGGTTGTTGTTGACGTTCCCCGGGCGGAAGCCGGTGGTGTAGTTGAAATACAGCAGCAGGTCGTCCCGGGGCAGCCACGAGAGCACGAACTTCGGCGACACGGGGGTGTCGCTGGTCCCGGTCCCGGTGTTCGTGAACTCCTGCTCGAGATCGGAGACCCGCACGCCGACCGTGACCTCCAGCGTATCCGTGAGGTCGTAACTGGCTTCACCGAACACCGCGTACTCCTCGAGGAAGTCGGTGTGGGTGTTCGCCGGCACCATCAGCAGGGGATCGAACGCGGCGGCGAACGCCTCGCGACCGGGGAAGTAGCCGCCCACCTGCTGGTTCTGGGTGTGATCTTCGCTGTCCTTCCAGAAGAACCCCGCGGTCCAGCGCAACGCCCTGTCCCCGGGCGATACCAGGCGAAACTCCTGCACCCAGCGCTCGCTGTAGAACTGGGCCTGGTTGCTGATTGCCTGCAGGTTCATGCCGTCGGCCGTGAAGATCGGACCGCCGAGGTTGAACACCCCCGGCCATCCGGGACAGGGAATTCCGAAGGCCACCAGGGCCAGGCAGGCCGGATCGTTCGGATCGGCCAGGGTCGCGCCGCCGTAGAAGTAGTCCAGCGTTCTCGCGCCCGTTTCGGAGGACTCGGAAACCGAGGGGATCTCCCGGTCCGTAAAGGACGTCAGCGAGTGCAGCGTCGCCCAGCCCAGTTCCCACTCGACGTCCAGGCTGTAGATATCGACCGAGTCTTCCGACTTCGGCTCGAGTCCGGGAATCCGGCCGTGGAGCGCTTCGTAGGCCCGGAACGTTCCGAGGCCCCCCTCGGTCTCCTGCACGCTGTGGTGCACGGTGCCCGTCACCGTGACCGTGTCGCCTTCATAGCGCAGGGCCGCGCGGACGCCCGTGGATTGCGCCGTGTTGAAGTCCTCCTCGAACGGCTCCAGGTTCTCGATGAAGCCGGCCGTTTCCGCTCGCCAGGCCGTCAGCCGCAACGCGGTGGCGTCCGACAGCGGCACGTTGATCATCCCGTCTATCCGGTTGGACATGTCGTCCGACTCCGCCATGGAGGCGAAGCCGAGGTTGACCGCGGCATCGAACGCGGTCGGGTCGGGTTTCTTGTAGAGATAGCGGATCGTGCCGCCCTGCGAACCCTCGCCGAACAGGGTGCCCTGCGGCCCCTTCAGCACCTCGACGCGTTCGATGTCGAACAGCGTCCCGCTGACCTGGTTGTCCGGACCGAGCGCCGCGGTCACCGGGGTACCGTCGAGGTACACCCCGACAGTCGCCCCGGTGGGCGCGTAGCCGATCTGCCCGCTCTGGGACGAAATGCCGCGGATCGTGTAGCGGGCCTCCCCGTTCAGGGCGCCCTGCATGCTCAACCCCGGGATCATCGTGTAGAGGTCTTCCATGCTCTGGGCGCCGAGGTCTTCGACGAGCGCGTCGGAGACGGCGCTGATCGCCTGGGGCGTCTTCATCAGCTCGGTCTCGCGATAGGTCGCGGTGACGATGATCTCTTCGATGACGCCTCGTTCCCCGGCGCCCGCCTCTTCGGCGCTGGCCGGGGAGCCGATGGCGGTTGCCAAGGCCGCGGAGAACGCGAGGGAGGCGACAAGGGGGGTGTTCGCGAGCACGAATCGAGCCACGTTCTCTCTCCCGAGAATCAGATTGAATGTAGGCTGCACGCGCGACCCCATCGTGTCAAACGCGGGCCGGGGGAATCCTCAGGGCGCTCAGGAACGCGATCGCAAGCACGGGTGCGGCCATCAGCACCTGCAGCGCCAGTTCATAGCTGCCGTGGGTGTCGTACAGGTAGCCCGTCAGGGGCGCGGCCGGCGCGTAGAAGAGGAGGGAAAGCGGGGTGCACAGGCCCATGATGCGCGTCAGGGACCCCACGCCGAACATCCGGGCGACCGCCAGGGTCACGAGCGGCATCAGCCCGCCAAAGCCCAGGCCCAGCGTGCCGGCGGCGAGCGAGAGCCCGAGCTGGCCCTGGAGTTCGGCAAAGAGCAGCACCGCCACGAGCTGGCAGAGCATGGAGGCGATCAGCAGGCGCTTGATGGAAAGGTAGTCGGCGAGCGTTCCGAACAGGGGTCCGCCGAGCGCCCCCATCAGCGTCATCACCGAGAACACCAGCGCGGCCCGCTCGCCGCTGAGTCCGGCGTCGGTGGCGTACGGGATCAGGTGCACCAGCATGGCGACCACCGCGAAGTTGGCCGTCCCGATCGCGCCGACCAGCATCCAGACGTCGCGCGATCGTACTGCTCGCCGGATCGTCCACGTCTCGCCCGAAGCTTCCTCCGGGGTATCCGAGGTGTCCGAATCCCCGTCGGGAAGCTGGCCGCAGTCCTCGGGACGGTCCAGCACGAAGAACCAGATCACGGGCAGCAGGATGACCGTGGCCACGGCGGCCGCAAGCAGCAGGCTCGCGCTCCAGCCCACCTCGTCGACGAGCAGGGACAGCAGCACGGGGATCACGGCGCCCGAGAGGGTCGGCCCGAGCGTGGCGAGTCCGAGTGCGCGGCCGCGCAGTCGGGTGAACCAGTTGGAGACCAGGGCGATGCACGGCAGGAAGAGTGCCGCGGTACTGGCCACCCCGGCCAGGACGCCGAGGCCGAGGTAGATCGGCCAGAGCGACTGCGCGAAGGCCGCCATGGCCAGACCGAGCCCCATGGCGGCCGCACCCGTCAGCATGATCCCCCGAATGGAACGCCGCGCGAGCAGCGCGCCGACCCACGGACTGAGCGCCGCGTTGACGGCGAGCTTCAGCGTGATGACGGCGCCGAGTTCCGCCCGCCCCACGTCCAGGCTCTCGGCTATCGGCTTGACCAGGACGCCGAGGGCGTTGACCGTGCCTCCGGCCACGAGGAAACCGACCACGAACGTGATGGCCACGATCCACCAACCGTAGAAGCCGCCGCCCCCGACGGGCGGTTGCGGGTAGCCCTTCGTGGCGGGCGCGGTCATTTCCGGGGCGGCTAGTCGTCGGACCCGAACTGGAGCCCGCCGGACTGGAACTCACGGCTCTTCGCGGCCTCGGTCTCCCGCCGGATGTCGCTCACCTCGTCCGCGCTGTAGCCGTGTTCGAGCAGGATCGCCTCGGTGTGCATGCCGAGTTCGCAGGCGAGCGGCTTGACTTCGGGGGGCGTCTCGCTGAGCTGGATCGTGTTGCCGACCACCTTGATGTTGCCCATCTCGGGCAGCTCGATCTCGCTGATGTACTCGTTCTCGAGCGCCTGCGGATCCTCCAGGACGTCCGCATAGTCGAAGACGCGCTGGAACATCAGGTACGGGTCGGCGAAGAAGTCTTCCCACTCGGCGGCGGTCCGGCTCGCGAAGATCTCGGCCACCCGCGACCGGAGTTCGTCCGGGGGGTCTTCCGCGAGCCGCTTGTAGGCACTGTCCCAGCGTGCTTCCCGGGCCAGTTCGGGCTTCCCGGCGACCTCGCAGAACGCGGCCCAGAGCTCCGGCGAGAGGGTGTCGAGGAAGGCGACCGCACCGCCTTCCGCCGTGCGGAACACCCCGGAGCTGCCGCCCGGCGCGAGCGGGTGAATCCCCTCCGTGCTCGCGGGAACATGCCCCGTCATGCTCGTGTACGTCAGCTCGAACGCCTGGTGCCAGAGTTGCGCACCGTAGCTCGACGTGCTCACCCTTTGCCCGACGCCGTGGCGTTCGCGCGCCACCAGCGCCGTCAGGATCCCGACGATCAGTTGCCCGGCGCCCGTGGTGTCAGCCAGCGCCGCGCCCGCGAGTACCTGCGGCCGGTCGGGGCTGCCCGTCACGCTCACCAGTCCGCCCCGGGCCTGCGCCATGGGGTCCAGCATGGCGCGGTCGGCGACCGGCCCCTTCGCACCGAAACCGCTGGCGATGGCGTAGATCAGGCGTGGATTCAGGCGGTGCAGGTCCTCGTAACCGAGCCCGAGCCGGTCCAGGGCCTTCTCGCGGTAGTTCGTCAGGAACACGTCGGCCCGACCGATCAGCCGGCGCAGGACCTCGCGGCCGCGTTCCCCCTTGGCGTCGAGGGTCATCAACCGCTTGCCGCGGTTGTTGGCCACGAACTGCGGCGCCGGGACCGCCTTGGGCAGGGACTTGCCATACCCGAAGTGATGCCGGTTCTCCTCGCCGACCGGGGTCTCGATCTTGATCACGTCGGCGCCGTGCTCGGCCAGGTACATGCCCGCTGCCGGTCCCTGGATCGCGATCCCGAGCTCGACCACCCTGATTCCGCTGAACGCCGATTCCATGCCAACCTCCTATTCGTCCGCGATCCCGCTCTCGGGCGGGAGGTACGTGACACGCATCCCCACCTCGAGGCAGCGTCCGCCGTACGGATCGTCGACGGCGACCTCGAACATGAACCAGGGGAAGCGTCGCCCGCGCCCCTTGGCGCCTATCGTTCCGGTGTTGGTGTACGTGCTTCCCTGGAGGACCGGGCGGTGACTGCGCAGGGATACGCCGGAAACCACCATCCTGCCGGAGGCGCCCTCCCCCAGCATCTCGTCCAGGGGTGCCCCGAAGTCGCTGATGATTCGATAGAGCGCCATCGTCGGAGGGACGACCGGCGGGCCCCAGGGAGACGCCGTGCCGTACAGCGGATCCCGACCGCACGCGTCGAGGAACGCGGCGATGAGGTCTGCGCCGGGAGAGAGTTCGCTCTGCGTGACGACCGTCCCGGCCGGCAGTTCGGGAAGCACGCCCGGGTCGTTCTCATCCCACGGCGGCGCGGATGTCCCGAGCCCCGCACGGCCCTCCGCGCACCGCTTCCGGTCCCGGTCCTCCAGGTACACCGTCAGGCCGCCGTCGTACTCCCGGGCGGCGGCCACGCGTACCTCGTCGCCGCCGTACACCGGCGCGCGGTCCCGGTAGTCGAGCCAACCGCTCTCGTAGAAGGACGCGCCGTACACGGCGTGCAACGCGGGCATGAAGGCGTGCAACACCACGTCGGTGCCCACGATCGCGCGCGAATAGCCCGCCTCCTTGCCGGTGTCCGAGTCGTGGACGGTCACCAACGACTCGCCGGCGCCGAGCCCGGCGAGCCGGCGCGCGAGTTCCGGGGCGTCCTCGGCCAGGTTGCGCAGACGCTGCCAGCTTCCCTCGTAGCCCTTGGCGGTCCCTGCACTGTTCGTGGTCTCGGCCACAGGCAATCTCCGGTTCTTCAGCTGCGCTCCCGGCGCATCACTCTCATGCTACCGTGCCCATCATGGCAGAGATCCACGGAACCGCAGCACCCCGCTTCGAGCGGGTACGGGACGCCTTCGTCGCGAACTTCGAGGAACGCGGCGAGGTCGGGGCCGCCTTCAGCCTCTATCACCGGGGCGAGATGGTGGTGGACCTCTGGGGCGGCGTGGCGGACCCGGCCACCGGGCAGGCCTGGGCGGAGAACAGCCTGCAGAGCGTCGCATCGACGACCAAGGGGGCGACCGCGATCTGCGCACTCCTGCTCGTGGAACGCGGCGAACTCGACGTCGACGCTCCCGTGGCGCGTTACTGGCCCGAGTTCGCCGCCGCCGGCAAGCAGGACATTCCCGTGCGCTGGCTGCTCACCCACCAGGCCGGGCTGCCGCTCTTCGACAACCCGCTTACCGTCGAGGAGGCGCTGGCCTGGGATCCGGCCATCGAGGCGCTCGCCGCGCAGCGCCCGGTGTGGGAGCCGGGGACCGCGCACGGGTACCACGCCATCACCTACGGCTGGCTCGTCGGCGAGGTCGTCCGGCGGATCACGGGGCAGAGCCTCGGGACGTTCTTCGCCGAGCAGGTCGCGGGCCCCCTGGGCCTCGACTTCTGGATCGGCCTGCCGGCGAGCGAGCACGGCCGCGTGGCCCCGATGATCGGGGAGGAGGTCGAGGACGTGGACCTCGATACCCTGCCGGAGTCGATGCGCGAAGTGATGGCGCAGTTCGAGGACCCGGACTCCCTGCAGTCCCGGGCATCGAACATCACCACGACCCCGCTGCCCGTCGACACCCCCGAGTTCTACGCCGCCGAGTTCCCCGCGGCGAACGGCGTCACCGACGCGCGCTCGCTGGCCCGCATGTACGCCTCGGTCATCGGCGCCGGCGTCGACGGCATTCGGCTGCTGAACGACCAGACCATCCGCCTCGCGACCAACGAACAGTGCGTGGGCCGTGACCGGGTGATCCTCGCGACCACGCGCTTCGGGCTCGGCTTCGCGCTCCACCTGGGGCCCATCGACCTCGTGAACGAAGGCGCGTTCGGCCACGGCGGCGCCGGCGGCTCGCTCGGCTTCGCCGACCCGAAAGCCGACATCGGCTTCGGTTACGTGATGAACAAGATGCAGCCGTACCTTGAGGACCCGCGGCCCGCGGCGTTGATCGCGGCGGTGCACGAGTCGCTGGAGGCGTGACGGCATAACGGGGCCCGCGCGAAGGCACCGGAGCTTCCCCTGCGTGTTCCCGCGCGACTCACGCTTGCCGAGTTTCCCATCTAGTGATATATACCTTTGCAGCATATCAATCGACGGGCGACACCCCATGGCCAAGACTGCGAAAGTGTTCATGACCGGCCGATCGCAGGCGGTCCGTCTGCCGAAGGAGTTTCGGTTTGCCTGCAACGAGGTGCGGATCAGGAAAGAGGGCAATGCCCTCATCCTGGAGCCCTTGCCGGAGGACTGGTCCTGGCTGGATGGCATCACGGGACCCCTCGACAACGACTTCGTCCAAGCGGCGCTGGAGGGTGCCGGGGAACAGTCGCGCCCGGAGCTGGATCGCCTCGGGTGAGGTTCCTGCTCGACACCAACGCGGTCATCGAACTACTGCAGGAGAATCGCCGCTTCAGAGAACGCCTGGAGCTTTGGCGCCCCACGGATGTCGGGGTATCCGCGGTGGCCCTGCATGAGCTGTGCTTCGGCGCCTACAAGAGCGCGCGGGCGGAGCAGAACCTTCTCAGAATCAGGGCGCTGCAACTGGAAGCCGTGCCCTTCTCCACGGCCGACGTCGAGCGATCCGGAGAGATTCGGGCACTCCTGCAACGCCGCGGGACGCCCATCGGTCCGTACGATGTGCTGATCGCCGGGCAGGCCGCCGCCCGCTCGTTGACGCTCGTGACGCACAACCTGCGGGAGTTCGAGCGAGTTCCCGGCCTCTCCCTGGAGGATTGGCTCGTGTAGTGCCCGGTGCTCCGAGCAACACGCCGGGCCGGGGCGAATCAACCGGGATGCGTCTGCAACCCCCCGTCCACCCGGATGAGCTGACCGGTGATGTACCGTGACGCCGGCGCGCACAGGAAGCCCACGACCTCCGCCAGTTCCTGCGGCTGCCCGTAGCGTTCGAGCGTGCCGTCTTCGACGAGCCAGGATTCCTGCAGGGAGTCCGCGGCGATGCGGAGAAACCGCTCGGTCGTGAAGCCTCCGGGTACGGCGCAGTTGACGTTGATGTTGTACGGGCGGAGCTGTTCTGCGAGGCATCGCGTGTAGTGGTGCAGCGCCGCTTTCGCGACCGCGTAGGTCGCCTGCTTCCAGGCGGCGCCGCTGAAACCCGCGATGCTGCCGACGGTCACGATCTTGCCGGCCTTCCGTTCCATCATCTCCTGCGCCACCTCGCGGCAGCAGAGCACGGCGCTCATCAGGTTCCGGTCCATCACGCGCTGCATGTCGTCGAGCGAGATGTTCAGGCAGTCGTCGGTTTCGGGCATGCCGGCGCGCCCGACGCCGGTACCCGCCGTCCCGATGTTGCCTCCGGCGCAACACACGAGGATGTCGATCTGCCCCCATCGCGCCCGGATCTCGCCGGCCACGCGGCGTACCTCGGCCTCCTCGGTGATGTCCCCCCAGGTAGCCATCGACTCGCCCCCGGCCGCTGCGGCGACATCGTCGGCGACCTGTTGCATGGACTCGCCTTCGTCGAACGTCTTCGGGCTGTCGGGGCGAGTGCCCTGCACCGCGACCCGGGCGCCGAGTCGGCACAGCTCCTCGGCCATCACGCGCCCGAGGCCCCGCGACGAGCCGGTGATCCAGGCGACCTGGCCTGCCAGCGGTTGTTCCTGTTCCATGAGTCTCCTCAAAGTGTCGTTGCAGCGGCCAATGCTATGCTCGGCGACGAGACAGCGAGTCCTTGCGCTTCGTCTCGGGGGAGACTCTCATCGTCCGTGGTTCAGAGTTCAGCAGCCGGTATCTGTGGTACGCCCTGAGTCTGCTGTTCGCCGCGAACCTGTTCAACTACATGGACCGGATGGTCATCTCGGTCGTGCTCCCGCTGATCAAGGCCGACCTGGACCTGTCCGACACGCAGCTCGGCGTCCTCACCGGCATCGCCTTCGCCGTGTTCTACGCCACCTTCGGCATCCCCATCGCGCGGTGGGCGGACCGGGGCACGCGGCGCACCATCGTGTCCCTGGCGATCGCCGTCTGGTCGGCGATGACCGTACTGTGCGGCCTGGCCCAGAACTTCCTCCACATGATGCTGGCGCGGTTCGGCGTGGGCATCGGCGAGGCCGGCTGCGTGCCGCC
>JAJDTI010000074.1 GCA_022827245.1 Pseudomonadales bacterium
TTCGACCGCCGTCCGAACCCGCCGCCCAGGAAGCAGGTGTGCGGATAGACGTTCCGCGGTTCGACACCCGCCGCCTCGGCTCCGACGGCGAGGACCGACTCGGGATTCTGCGCCCCGGTCCAGACGTCCACCCGGTCTTCCTGGACGTGGGCGGTGCAGTTCAGGGGCTCCATGCAGGCATGGGCCAGGTAAGGCGCGGAGTAGTCCGCCTCGATCGTCGATGCCGCATCGGCGAACGCGGCGCCGGTGTCCCCCTGCTCGTGCGCAACGGCGCCGTCACCGTCCAGTGCGGCAGCGAACTCGCGCTCCCACTCGGCGGACGACGTGCCGGCGCCGACGCCCCGGTCCCACTCGACGGGCAGGGCATCGAGCGCCGTACGCGCCTGCCAGTAGTGCTCGGCGACGACCGCGACCGCCCCGTCCAGCTCGACGGCCTGCACGACGCCGGCACGGTCCGCGATCTTCGAGAAGTCGAACGACCGCACCTTGCCGCCCATCACCGGGCAGTGCGCGACCGCCGCATAGACCATGTCGGGCACGCGCACGTCCATGCCGAACACCGCCGACCCGTCCACCTTCGCGGGGGAGTCGAGCCGTCGCTGCGGCGTGCCGATCAGCGTGAACTGATCCGGAGTCTTGATCTGGACGTCCCCCACCTCGATGGCGGCCGCCTCGGCGGCAAGCTCGCCGTACCGTAGCTCCTTGCCCCCGTGGGACACGCGGGAGTCGGCGGCGGTGCACTCCGCGGGGTCCACTCCCCAGCGACTCGCGGCGGCGCGGACGAGGCGCTCCCGCGCGTTCGCGCCGGCGGCCTGCAGGTACGGCCGGCTGTGCCGGATCGCGTTGCTGCCTCCCGTGGCCATCCGGTCGTAGACCCGGTCCTCCCGGAGGCTCCGGTTGGCGTCGGCGTACTCGGCGCGCACCATGCTCCAGTCCGCTCCGAGTTCGTCCGCGACGATCATGGGCAGGCTCGTGAACACGCCTTCCCCCATCTCGGACTGCGCGACGCGGATGGTCACGGTGTCGTCAGGGTCGATCACGAGCCAGGCGTTGATCTCGCCGGCCAGGTCCACGCCGTCGAACGGGCGGGCGTTGCCGAGCGCCGGCAGGTGGAACGCGACCATGAGCCCGCCGGCGGACGTCGCGGTGGCCTTCAGGAAACGTCGTCGGTTCATCTCAGGCCTCCTCCGTCCGCGCCAGTTCCGCCGCCCGGTGGACGCCCCGGCGCACCCGCTGGTACGTCCCGCAGCGGCACACGTTGGTCATGGCGGCGTCGATCTCGTCATCGCTGGGTGCGGCGTTGGTCGCGAGCAGCGCCGCGGCCGCCATGATCTGACCCGACTGGCAGTAGCCGCACTGCGGCACGTCGTGTTCGATCCAGGCTTGCTGCACCGGGTGACTCGCGTCCTCGGACAGGCCCTCGATGGTGGTGACCTCCTTCCCGGCGGCTGCGGCAAGCGGCGTCACGCAGGAGCGCACCGCGGCGCCGTCGAGGTGCACGGTACACGCCCCGCACTGGGAGATACCGCAGCCGTACTTCGTGCCGGTGAGATTCAGGTGGTCACGCAACACCCACAGGAGCGGCGTTGCGGGGTCGGCGTCCAGGGCATGCGCCCGGCCGTTGACCGTCAGTTCCGTCATGGAGTCCTCCGACGCCGCCGATTGCGGCCTTCCCTTCGCAACGCCCATGATACGCACTCGACGGCCAATCGGAACGGCGGAAACGCAGGAGCAGCGCATGGACGACCTTCGGGACACCCCCGCCGCAGCGCGGCTGCGGACCGCCCTCGCCGGCCCGGACACCGTGATCGCTCCGCTGTGCCTGTCTCCGCTGCAGGCCCGGCTCACCGAGTCGCTGGGATTCCGGGCCGGCTACCTCTCCGGCGGCGCCCTCGGCTACGAACTCGCGGTGTCCGAAGCGCTCCTGACGCTCTCGGAACTCACCGAAGCCGCCCGCCGCATCACCGCGCGTTCCGGGCTGCCGCTCATCGTCGACGGCGGCGTCGGCTTCGGCGACCCCGTCCACATGGTGCGCACCATCCGAGAAATCGAGGCGACCGGCGCCGCCGGCATCGAGATCGAGGACCAGGTGGCGCCGAAGCGGGTCAGCCACCACCGGGGCATCGAGCACCTGGTGTCCACGGGGGACATGGAGGACCGGATTCGCGCCGCTGTGGATGCCCGGCGCGATCGGGACTTCGTCATCGTGGCCCGCACCGGGGCCGTTCGAAACGAGAGCTTCGATGCGGCCGTCGAACGTTGTCTCGCGTACGGCGAGGCCGGCGCGGACCTGGCGATGCTGATGCCCTCGAGCGAGGCCGAGTGGGCGGAGGCCGCGGGGCGTGTTCCGGTACCGCTCGCCACCATCGCGGCCATGGACGCGCGTTCGCCCGACGCATGGCGCCGCCTGGGCTGGAAGCTGGTGATCGACCCCTTTACCGCGCACACCGTGGCCGTGGACGCCATGCGCGCCGCCTACGCCGCCTACCAGCGCGACGGGGACACGGGCGTTCCGCTCGCCACGCGTTTCGCGGTCTATCGCGAGCTCTCCGACCTGGCCGGACTCGACGAGTTCTACGAAATCGAGGACCGGACCACCGAACTGTAGGGGACGGGCTTGTCCCGTCCCGTCTCGAATTCATGAATGATCGAGACCGGCTCGCCCCGTCCCCTCATCGCACGAGCAGGCGCCGGTCCAGCGGGAACGGCCGCACCTCCCCGTGCGTCACCAGGGAGGCGAATCCAGGATGGTCCGGATTCAATACGACGTTGCGTTCAAGGGCCAGTGCGAAGCTCGGCACACTGAAGCCCGGCACGCCGTCCACGCCGAGACGCGCATCGCCAAACGCGGCCGTGTCTCCCGGGTCCGGCATGACATCTACGCGCTCGATCACGCCGTCCGGAACCTCGATTTCCAGGTACCGATAGTCCGGCAGGACGGCAACGCGCGGGGCGTGCACCAGGATCTCGAGGGCCGCGAGCGACAGCGTGCTCGCGCAATAGACCGCGCGCGTACCCGGCGAGTTGAAACGACCGCCCCACTCCCGGGCCCCCTGCCCGTTCAGCATCGTCTTCGCGTCGCGCGCATGCCGGGCCTTGGCGACGCGATAGACCATCACGTCGGGATGCCGTGCTCGAGTCGGCCGATCAGCCGCAGGACGTTGCGGGTCCCGCGCTCCGTAGCGGCATGATCGAGCGGCGTCTCCCCGCCGAGCGCTGGCGCCGGCGTCCCCAGCCAGGTCGCAGCCGACGCTTCATCGCCGACCAGTTCGGTCGCCCGCCAGAGCAGGTCCGCGTAGCGCACCACGCGGTCGGACTCGGCGACCGACAGTCGGCCCGCCGCCCTGCGCCTGGCGTATGTCTGCTTGGACAGGCCCAGGCACCGTTGGAAGGCGGCGGAAGTGACCCGCAAGGACCGGGCCAACTCGACCACCGATTCCACGGGCAATCCCTCGCGTACTTCTTCGACGCTTGCATCCCTGAGTTCGTAAGTACGCCCGTGGGCCGATGGAGTCATCACGCAAAAAAGTCTCGTTTGGGGGTGTGTGAGTATACCAAACCATTACTCGACCGGAGCCGGCAGGCCTACAGCAGCCGCCACGCGGCGGTGCCTCCGACGAAGGCTCCGATGACGACTACCAGCGCACTGGCCAGCCGGCGCATGGTGCGGTCGGTGACCCTGGGCGGGAACCTGCGGCCGAGCGCGGTGAAGACGAACACCGCGGGCAGACCGGCGGCGAACAGGCCCAGCGTGGCGACGTCCAGTCCCTCGGTGACGGCGACCGCCACGGATCGCCCCGTGTTGCCGAGCACGAACACTACCGCCAACGTGGCGCGGACGTTCGCGAGCGCGAGCGGCTGCCGGTAGGCGTGGTAGGCCATGACGGGGCCGCCGACCGCGAACATGCCGGCGAACACGCCGGCGAGCCCTCCGAACACGCCGGTCTGCCAGCGCGGAGCCACTACGGCCCGCGGGACCGGCCGGAGGACCACCGACAGTCCCGCCGACACGGCGAACACCCCGAACACCAGGCGCACGTACTCCATCTCCCGCGCGCCCAGCCAGGCCAGCAACGCCAGCCCGCAGAGGATCCCCGGCGCGTTTCCGACCAGCAGCGGCCAGAGGAAACGCCGCTCCACGAGCCGCCACTGCCCGTGCAGGAAGACGAGCGACATCGTGGCGGTGAGGAGTGCCGCCACGGTAGCCGCTGCCGGGATCGGCAGCAGCCCGAAAGCCGCCACGAGCCCCATCAGCACGAGGGCCATCGCGAAGCCGGTCACGGCCTGCACGTAGGTCCCGACCGCAACCATCGCGAGGAAGGCGGCCAGGGTCGCCAGGTCCACCGTGGTTCTGCCCGCGCTCCCGCCCGCTACCAGGGCAGGGCGTCGAGGTCCACGTTGCCGCCCGAGAGCAGGATGCCGATCCGCTTCCCGGCCATGGGAGGCGCAATCGCGTCGGACGTCTCCAGGGCGCCGTCCACCAGCGCCGCCAGCGGAACGGCGGCGGACGGCTCGATCACGATCTTCATGCGTTCCCAGACGAGTCGCATCGCCTGGACGATGGCCGCTTCGGAAACACGCACGATGTCGTCGACATACCGCCGCACGAGCTCGAAGTTCCGTACGCCGAGGGACGTGAGGAGGCCGTCGGCGATGGTGTTCGGCGCGACGGAGGGCAGCCGCTCGCCGCCGCGGAACGACCGGTAGGCATCGTCCGCGCCCAGCGGCTCCACGGCGACGACCCGCGTCCCGGGCGAGGCCTCCCGCACGGCGAGCGCCGTCCCCGCGGCCAGCCCCCCGCCGCCGATGGGCGCCAGCACGACGTCGAGGTCCGGCAACGCATCCACGAGTTCAAGCGCCGCCGTGCCCTGCCCCGCGATCACGCGCGCGTCGTCATAAGGGTGCACGACGGTGTGGCCGGAGCCTCCGATCACCCTTGCAAGCGTTGCCTCCCGGGCCTCCAGCGTCGGTTCGCAGGGCACGACCTCCCCCCCGTAGCCGGCAACCGCCGCCCGCTTGACGGCCGGCGCGTTGCGCGGCACGACCACCGTGCAGGGCACGCCGCGCAGCCGTGCGGCCAGCGCGAGCGCCGCACCGTGGTTGCCCGACGAGTGCGTCGCGACACCGCGTGCGGCCTCCGCCTCCGGGAGCGACCACACGGCATTGCTGGCCCCGCGGAACTTGAATGCCCCGACGCGCTGGAAGTTCTCGCACTTGAAGAAGAGCCGCACGCCGAACAGCGCGTCGAGGGACGAAGCGGTCAGGACGGGCGTGCGCCGCGCGAACGGTCGGATGCGCTCCGCGGCGCGCACCACGTCAGTCGACGTCGGAAGATCCACCACTGGTCGGTGGCGGTCAGCCGAGGGCGACGCGGGCGTTGCGGAAGAGCCGCAGCCAGGGGCCGTCGCCCTCCCACTCCGGCGGACACCAGGAATGCTGGATCGCGCGGAACACCCGCTCGGGATGCGGCATCATGACGAGGGCGCGCCCGTCGATCGACGTGAGCCCCGCGACGCCGCCCTCCGAACCGTTCGGATTCAACGGATAGCGCTCGGTCGGCTGGCCGATGCCGTCCACGTAGCGCAGCACCGTCCGCGCCTGCCGGGAGTCCCACTCCGGCGCGTCGAACTCCACCCGCCCCTCCCCGTGCGCCACCGCGATGGGCAGGACGCTGCCGACCATGCCCTCGAGCCAGGGCGAGTCCGTCGCGCCCACGCGCACGATCACGGAGCGGCCCTCGAACTGTTCGGACCGGTTGCGGACGAACCGAGGCCACGCCGCCGCGCCGGGAACGAGCGCCTTGAGCTGCGAGAGCATCTGGCAGCCGTTGCACACGCCGAGCGTCAGCGCATCGGATCGCGCGAAGAAGGCGGCGAAGGCGTCACGGACGCGGGCGTCGAAGAGGATGGACTTGGCCCAGCCCCCGCCGCCGCCCAGGACATCCCCGTAAGAGAACCCCCCGCACGCCGCCAGCACCGCGAAGTCCTCGAGGGAGCGGCGTTGCTCGAAGAGGTCCGACATGTGCACGTCCACCGCCTCGAATCCGGCGCGGTGAAAGGCCGCCGCCATCTCCACCTGGCCGTTGACCCCCTGGTCCCTCAGGATCGCGGCCCGCGGCCGCGCTCCTGTCGCGACGTAGGGCGCCGCCACGTCCCTGCGCGCGTCGAAGCCCAGACGCGTCACGGCCCGGTAGGTATCGAGATCGATGCCGTCGAGTTCCTCCTCCGCGCAAGCCCGGTCGTCCCGGAGGGACTGCATGCGGTAGCTGGTCTCGCTCCACTGCCGCTCGAGCGCGGCGCGCGTCGTCTCGTATGCCCCGATGAACACCCGGTCGTCATGGCGCGGCAAGGCGACATGGCTGGCGTGCAGCCCGGCATCGGCCGCGGCCGACGCCAGCGCGTCGCGTTGCGCCTTCGGGACCGCCAGCACGACCCCGATCTCCTCCGCGAAGAGCGCGTCGAGGTCCGTTTCCGTCACGTCGAGCCCGACCCGTCCGGCAAACGCCATCTCCAGCAGCGCCACGATGAGGCCGCCGTCGGAGCGGTCGTGGTAGGCCAGCACGCGGAACTCGCGGCGCGCGCGTTGCACGAAGTCGATAAGGTCCTTGAGACCGCCCGGGTCGTCCACATCCGGGACCGGCGTCCCGAGTTGCCCGAAGCACTGCGCCAGCGCGCTGCCGCCGAGGCGGTGCTGGCGCGCGAACGGGGGTTCGATCAGCACCAGCGCGGGGTAGGTCTCATCGTCGAGTACCGGGGTCAGCGTCCCGCGCGCGTCCGCGACGGGCGCGCAGGCGGTGACGTTGAGCGTCACCGGCGAGACGACCTCGCGTTCGGCCCCGTCGGCGCTCCAGCGGGTCCGCATCGACAGGCTGTCCTTGCCCACGGGGACCGCGATGCCGAGCGCCGGGCACAGCTCGAGCCCCACCGCCGCGACCGCGTCATGCAGCGCCTGGTCCTCGTCCCCGAAACCCGCGGCCGCCATCCAGTTGGCGGACAGGACCACCCGCGACAGGCCCTCGATGGGCGCCGCCGCCAGGTTCGTCAACGCTTCCGCCACCGCCATGCGCGCGCCGGCGGCCGGGTCCACCACGGCGAGCGGGGACCGCTCTCCCATCGCCATCGCCTCGCCGGAATAGCCGTCGTAGTCGGCGAGGGTCACGGCGACGTCGGCCACCGGGACCTGAAACGGCCCGACCATCTGGTCCCGGGCCACGAGCCCGGTGATGCTGCGGTCGCCGATCGTGACGAGGAACTTCTTGGAAGCGACCGCGGGGAACCGCAGCACCCGCGCGAGCGCATCCGGGATCGCGACGCCTTCGAGATCGAGCGCAGCGGCGGCCCGCGGACGACGGGCGAAGGACCGGTGCATCGCCGGGGGCTTGCCGAGCAGCGTCGCCAGCGGCAGGTCCACGGGCACGTCGTCGAGGTCGCGGTCGGTGACGGTCAGGCGCGACTCGGCCTGCGCCGTGCCCACGACCGCGTAGGGACAGCGCTCGCGCTCGCAGATCTCCTGGAAGCGGGGCAGATCCTCGTCCGCCACCGCCATGACGTAGCGCTCCTGCGCCTCGTTGCACCAGATCTCCATCGGCGACATGGCCCCGTCCGCGCTCGGCACGTCCCGCAGCTCGAAACGCCCGCCCCGGCCGGCGTCCGAAACCAGTTCGGGCAGGGCGTTGCTGAGCCCGCCGGCGCCCACGTCGTGGATCAGGCGGATCGGGTTGGCCGTCCCCAGCGCCCAGCAGCGGTCGATGACCTCCTGGCAGCGCCGCTGCATCTCGGCGTTGTCCCGCTGCACGGACGCGAAATCGAGTTCCGAGTCGCTCTCTCCGGACGCCATGCTCGAGGCGGCGCCGCCGCCCAGGCCGATCAGCATCGCCGGCCCGCCGAGCACGATGAGCCGCGCCCCGACCGGAACGTCCGCCGCCTCCACGTGCTCCGCCCGGACGTTCCCGACGCCCCCGGCGATCATCACGGGCTTGTGGTAGCCCCAATAGCGGTCCGAAGCGCCCTCGGCCGCGGCCTCGAACGTCCGGAAGTAACCCCCGAGCGCCGGCCGGCCATACTCGTTGTTGAAGGCCGCGGCGCCGATGGGCCCGTCCAGCATGATCTCGAGCGCGCTGACGATGCGCCCGGGTTTCCCGATGGGCATCTCCCAGGGCTGCGGGTCCCCGGGCACGTTGAGGTGCGAGGTCGTGAACCCCGCGAGCCCGGCCTTCGGCTTGGACCCCCGGCCGACCGCGCCCTCGTCGCGGATCTCCCCGCCCGAGCCCGTCGCGGCGCCGGGATACGGTGCGATGGCCGTCGGATGGTTGTGCGTCTCGACCTTGATGAGGACGTGCACGGGCTCGCGCACGGCGCCGTAGACGTCGCTTCCGGCGTCGGCGAAGAAGCGGTTCGCCCGTCCGCCCTCGATGACGGCCGCGTTGTCCGAGTACGCCGACAGGATCCCGGCTCCGTTGATGCGCCGGTAGGTGTTGCGGATCATGCCGAACAGCGTGTGCTCCGACGCGGTGCCGTCCACGTCCCAGGTGGCGTTGAAGATCTTGTGCCGGCAGTGCTCCGAGTTGGCCTGCGCGAACATCATCAGTTCGATGTCCGTCGGCTCCCGGTCGAGGTCCGCGTACTGCGCCGCCAGGTAGACGATCTCGTCCGGCGAGAGGGCCAGCCCCAGGCGCCCGTTCGCATCCCGCAGCGCCGCCTCGCTCCGCCCCGTACGCGCCACCGGCCGCGGCCGTCCCTCGGCGAAGACGTCGTCGAAGCGTTCCTCGGCCCGGGCGACCTCCGTCATGCGGTCGTGCAGGACGGCGGCGAGGCCCGCGTGGCCGCCACCGTCCACGAACCAGCGGACGCCGCGTTCGACCCGGCGCACCCGGTCGAGACCGCAGCGCCGGAAGATGTCCGTCGCCTTGCTGGACCACGGCGAGATGGTGCCCGGCCGCGGCGTCACGGTGCACACGCGCGTCCCGACGCGCGGCGCCAGGTCGTGCCGGGGACCGTAGCGGAGGAGTGCCGCGACGACCTCCGCCTCGTCGGCGTCCAGCGCGCCTTCGACATCGAGGAAGTGGACGAACTCGGCGTACACGCCGGCCACCGCCGGGTCGATCGCACGCAGCGCCGCGAGGCGTTTGGCTAGCCGGGCGGGGGTGAAGGCCGGAGGACCCGCCAGGACCTGGACCGTGGAGCTTCTCGGGGTAGCGGCGGGCACGGAGCGATTATACGGAGCCACGCCGTGACCGAAAGAAAGCCGAGAGGAGCGCACCGCACTCGTCCGCCAGCACGCCCCCGGTCACCGCCACGCGATGGTTGTACCGCGCGTCCGTCAAGAGCTCCGACGCCCCGGCCTTGGGCTCCCGCGCGCCGAACACGACACGCGCGACACGCGCGTGGACGATCGCGCCCACGCACATCGTGCACGGCTCGACGGTCGCGTACAGCACCGTCCCGGGCAGGCGGTAGTTCCCGCACGCCTGCGCGGCCGCGCGCAACGCCCCGATCTCGGCATGGGCCGTCGGGTCGCGGGTCGAGACCGGGGCGTTGTGGCCGGCGCCGATGACGCGGCCGTCCGCCACGACGACCGCTCCGACCGGGACCTCGCCCAGCGTCCGCGCGTGGCGTGCCTGCTCGAGCGCCTGCTGCATCCAGTACGCGTCGTCCATCACGGGAAGCGGGTGTGCTATTGGCATGTTGGGGAAGTTTCCGCCATTTCAGCGTGTTCCTCCAAACCGCTCACCGCCCGCCGCGGCAGGTGCCGGAGGAACAGCACGATCGCCAGGACGCACGTCGCGCCCTCCGCCACGGGCAGGGCCACGACGAACCGGTACCCGGACAGCAGCCAGAACCCGAGGGCCAGGAACGTCGCCGGCAGGACCAGGCTGCGGCACAGCGCGACGACGCCGGACTCGAAGGGCCGGTGGATGGCGGTCAGGTATCCCGAGATCAGCATGTTCGCGCCCGCGAACAGGAACAGGGGCCAGACCCAGGCGACGAACTCCGTGGCCATCGCCACCATCGCGGCGCTGTCGCGGTCCTCGACGAACAGCCGGATGAGGGGCTCGCTCGCGGTCAGGAGCACGGCGACGAAGGCGACGCCCAGCACCGTGATCGTGCCGCCGGCCGTGCGCAGGAACGCGCGAATGCGGTCCGCGTTCCGGGCGCCGAAGTTCTGCGAGACCATCACCTGGATCGTGTCCGCGATGGCGAAGAACACCATGAAGCCGAGCATCATCACGTAGTTCACGACGGTGATGGCCGCGACCCCATTGACCCCGGCGCGCTGGATCAGCATCCAGTTGAGCATCAGCGCGATGAGCCCCGCGGACACCTCGTTGATGAACTCCGAGATGCCGTTGTAGGCGGCCTGCAGGACTTCCCTCCACCGGTCCTGGCGAAACCCGAAGCGCAGCCTCCGGTCCGGTCTGCGGAAGTAGCGCAGCAGGACCACCAGGGGCAGCGTCTGGGACAGGCCGGTGGCGAGCGCCGCGCCGGCGAGGCCCCACCCGAACAGGGCGATGAACACGTAGTCGAGCGCGATGTTGACCAACGATCCGATGGTGAGCGCGGTGGCGACGAGATTCGGGAAGCCGTCCAGGCGCACGAAGTAGTAGAGCACCACGACGAGGAGCTGCGGGAAGACGAACGGCAGGATGATGCGGTAGTACTCGCTCATCAGCGGGAACAGCGCCTCGCCCGCGCCGAGCGCCGCGAACAGGGGCGTTTCCAGCGCGAGCCCCAGGAAGATCGCGCCGACGCCATACAGCGACACGAAGACCAGGGTCTTGCTGAAGATGGCCGACGCCGCCGCCGGGTCGCCCTCCCCGAGGTACTTCCCGCCGCGTACCGCCCCGCCGATGGCGAGCATCATCGCGACGCCGAACAGCAGGGTCATGATCGGGATGAGGAGGTTGACCGCCGCCAGGGCGGCCACGCCGACGTAGTTCCCGATGAAGACCCCGTCCACCAGCGACGCGGACGTCATCGCAATCAGGCCCACCAGGGAGAGACCCAGGTACCTGAAGAACGTGGGGACGATGGCGCCGGTGAGCGCGTGGCTGTCCTCGTCTCCGGACTCGCCGCTCCACCCCGGGTCCGGCGCCTGCGTGGTCATGGCGGGCCGGCGAGAAACCGGCGCAGGGCGGCGTTGTACGCTTCCGGCCGCTCCTGCTGAGGCGAGTGGCCCGCGCCTTCGATGACGGCGGCTTCGGACTCGGGGATTCGCGCGCGGAGCCGTTCCGACCCCTCGACGATCCGGGAGGCATCCCGGTCACCATGCACGACGAGCGTTCGACAGGCGATCGCCCGCGCCCTGCCCCGCGTGCCCCGCCACGCCAGCAGGCCGTTCCAGGCGCCCCGCAGGGCCGTTGCGCTCATGGATGCCCTCCGCCGGGCGGCCGTCCGGGCCAACTCCGCCGGGACGAAAGGCGCCGTACCCCCCGGCAGGTCGTGGTCGCCGAACCAGTCCGTGGTGTCCGCCAGGGTCAGCGAACGCACCCGGCCCGGGCACCGCAGGGCGAGTTCCTGTGCCACGGCGCCGCCGAGGGAATGACCCACCAGGTGGAAGTCGCCGAAACCGACGCGCGCGATCACCTCTGCCGTATCGGCCACGAGCCGTTCGACCGTATACGCGGTCTCGTCCGCGGGGCCGTCGGAAGCACCGTGCCCACGGTGGTCCAGGACCAGTACGCGGTGATCTGGTGCGAACTCCGAGACCTGGTGCGACCAGTCCTCTTTCGCACCCAGGTAGCCATGCAGGAACACGACGGCCTCGCCGGCGTCACCGTGGCGCTCGTAGTGAATTCGCAGTCCATCGACGGTCGCCACCGATCCGGGCGTCACTCCCACTCGATCGTCGCCGGGGGCTTGCTCGAGACATCGTAGACCACCCGCGAGACGCCGGCGATCTCGTTCATGATGCGGTTCGAGGCACGTCCCAGGAGATCGTAGGGTAGCTCCGCCCAGCGCGCGGTCATGAAGTCCGTCGTCTCGACCGCCCGTAGCGCGATCACGTGCTCGTAGCGCCGCGCATCCCCCACCACGCCTACGGACGCTACGGGGAGGTAGACCGCGAACGCCTGGCTCACCCGGTCGTACCAGTCCGCTCGCCGCAGTTCCTCAAGGAAGATGGCGTCCGCCTGGCGCAGGACGTCGAGGTACTCGCGCCGCACTTCGCCGAGTACCCGCACCGCGAGGCCGGGACCCGGGAACGGGTGCCGGTACACCAGTTCCCGGGGCAGGCCGAGGGCCATGCCGACCTTGCGCACCTCGTCCTTGAACAGGTCCCGGAGCGGCTCCACCAGCGACAGGTGCATCCGCTCCGGCAGCCCGCCGACGTTGTGGTGCGACTTGATGACGTGCGCCTTGCCGTACTTCGAGGCGGCCGACTCGATGACGTCGGGGTAGATCGTCCCCTGGCCGAGCCACCGCACGTCCTCGAGCCTCTCCGCGGCGCGCTGGAAGACGTCGATGAACGTCCCGCCGATGATCTTGCGCTTCGCCTCGGGATCGTCGTGCCCGGCGAGCGCGGCCAGGAACTCCTCGGACGCATCCACCGTGACGACGTCGACATCCAGTGCGTTGCCGCCCCGCGTAAAGGCGGCCTCCACCTCCTCGCGTTCGTGCAGGCGCAGCAGGCCGTTGTCCACGAACACGCAGGTGAGGCGGTCACCGATCGCCCGCGAGAGGAGCGCCGCCGCCACGCTCGAGTCCACGCCGCCCGAGAGCCCGAGCACCACGCGCCCGTCGCCGACCTGGGCACGCACGCTGGCGACCGCCTCTTCGACGATGTGCCCGGGCGTCCACGACCCCGCGCAGCCGCAGATGTCCCGGGCGAACCGCCGCACGATATCGGCGCCGCGGGCGGTGTGCGTGACCTCCGGGTGGAACTGGACGCCGAACAGGCGCCGGGCCGGGTCCGTCATCGCGGCCACGGGGGCACTCTCCGTATGCGCGGTCACCGCGAACCCCGGGGGCACGGCGGTCACCTTGTCCCCGTGGCTCATCCAGACCGGCATGCGCCCGCCGTCCGTCAGTCCCTCGAGGAGCGGGTCCTCCGGCGCGGCCTCGACCTCCGCGTGACCGAACTCCCGATGCGTGGACGGCTCGACGGCGCCCCCCAACTGGGCAGCCATGGCGTGCATGCCGTAGCAGATGCCGAGCACCGGTACCTCCGCCGCGAACACCTGGTCGGGGATGCGGGGCGTGGATCCTTCCGTGACGGTCTCGGGACCGCCGGAGAGGATGATGCCCCGCGGCGCGAACTCGGCCACGAAACCGTCCGGGACGTCGAAGGGGTGAATCTCGCAGTAGACGCCCACCTCGCGGACGCGGCGCGCGATGAGCTGCGTGTACTGCGATCCGAAGTCGACGACGAGCACGCGATGCGCGCGGGCCGGCGCGGCCCCGGGCACGTCCGTCGGGACCCGCTCGGGCGGGCCTTCCGCGACGGCGGGTCTTTGGGACACGGCGCTACTCCATCGGGTAGTTCGGCGGTTCCTTGGTCATCGCCACGTCATGCACGTGACTCTCGGCGAGACTCGCCCCGGAGATCTTCACGAACTTCGGCCCCGTCCGCATGGCCTCGATGTCCGGCGACCCCGTGTAGCCCATCGAGGCGCGGAGTCCGCCCATGAGCTGGTGCACGATGGGGCTCGCGGGGCCCCGGTACGGGACCCGTCCCTCGATGCCTTCCGGGACCAGCTTGCCGTTGTCGCCGTCCGGCTCCTGGAAGTACCGGTCGCTGGACCCGAACCGTTCGCCCATGGCGCCGAGCGAGCCCATCCCGCGGTAGGACTTGTAGGTGCGTCCCTGGTAGAGCTCCACCTCGCCGGGCGCCTCGTCGGTGCCGGCCAGCAGGGACCCCACCATCACCACGCTCGCCCCGGCGCCGATGGCCTTGGCGATGTCGCCCGAGAAGCGGATGCCGCCGTCCGCGACCACCGGCACGTCCGACTCGGAGGCTTTCGCCGACACGTCCGCCACGGCCGTGATCTGGGGCACGCCGATGCCGGAGACCACGCGGGTCGTACAGATGCTGCCCGGCCCGATGCCGACCTTGATGGCGTCGACGCCGGCGTCGATGAGCGCCTCGGCCCCTTCCGGAGTCGCGACGTTGCCGCCCACCACGGGCATGCCGGGATACTTCTGCTTGATCCAGCTGATCCGGTCGAGCACGCGGCTGGAGTGGCCGTGCGCCGTGTCCACCACGATCACGTCGACGCCCGCCTCGACGAGGGCCGCCACGCGGTCGTCCGTGTCCTCGCCCGTCCCCACGCTCGCGCCGACGCGCAACTGGCCCTGGTCGTCCTTGCAGGCGTTCGGGAACTGCTGGGCCTTGGTGATGTCCTTGACCGTCACCATGCCCGTCAGGCGGAAGTCCTCGTCGGTGATCAGCACCTTCTCGATGCGATGCCGATGCAGGAGGTCGGTGATCTCCGTGAACGTCGCGCCTTCGGGCGCCGTGACCAGACGCTCCTTCGGAGTCATGACCTCGGAGACCCGCGCATCGAGGCGCTGTTCGAAGCGGATGTCGCGGCTCGTGACGATGCCGACGAGTTCGTCGCCGCGCACGACCGGCACGCCGGAGATCCGGTGCTCCATGGTCAGCTCGAGGAGTTCCCGCACGGTGCGGTCGGGCGCGATCGTGATCGGGTCCCGGATGATGCCGCTCTCGTACTTCTTCACGGCCCGGACCTCGCGCGCCTGGGCCTCGAGCGCCATGTTCTTGTGCACGATCCCGATCCCGCCTTCCTGGGCCATGGCGATGGCGAGACGGCCTTCCGTGACCGTATCCATGGCCGCGGACATGAGCGGAATGTTGAGCGCGATGTCCCGCGTCAGGCGCGTGTGGAGATCGACTTCGGAGGGCAGGACCTGGGAGTAGGCGGGGAGCAGGAGAACGTCGTCGAAGGTGAGCGCTTCCTGGGCGATTCGCAGCATGAGGCACCCGCTAGGACAAAACGAGATTTTACGAGGGTCCGGCGGGTGTGTAAACGAACTGAGCGGGCTCCGCGAACAGGCCCCGCGAGCGGGGGCCCCGAGTCACGGCCAGAGGGTTCCGGCGGCCGTCTCTTCAGCGAAACGCCCCGCCGGCCACACGTCAATGCCGTCTTCGGTCCGGAACGACCGGGCGCCCGCGTACACGAGGATCCGGCGCGTCAGGCCCTCGAGTCCGTCGAGCGCTCGCAGGCCCTTGAGGTGGCGCGTGTGATAACGGGCTGTCGCCTTGACTTCAACACCGAGAAGCTCTGTCCCGCGCCGCAGCACGAAATCGACCTCGGCCCCCGACTGGTGAGACGCCCAGTAGGACAACTCGTCGAAGAGTTCCGCCGTCTCCGCGTGGGCGCGGAGCGTCGTGCAAACCCAGCTTTCGAACAGCGGCCCGCGCTCTTCCGCGGTCACCTCGCCGAGCTGCCGCTTGACGGCACGGACGACGCCGGGATCGATCCAGTAGAGTTTCGGTTGCCGGCGTTCCCGGACTCGCGTGCGCGTCTGGTAAGCGGGCAGACGGTGTGCGAGCAACGTGTCCACCAGGATGTCGAGATACCCCTCGACCGTCGTACGCGCCACCCCGGCGTCCCGCGCGATACCGGCGACGTTGACCACCTGACCGTTGAACAGGGCCGCCACTGGCAGGAAACGCACGAACCCGGGGAGGTTGCGCACCAGCGCCTCCGCCCGGATCTCCTCGCGCAGATACAGGTCCGCATAGGCCTCGAGCACCGCACGTGGATCGTCGCCGACCCACACCAGCGGGATCGACCCGAACCGCAGCACCCGCTCCAGGTCGAAGTCGGCGCCGAGTTCCGCGGCCGTGAGCGGGAACATCGTCTTGCGCAGCGCCCGCCCCGCCAGCAGGTTCGTCCCCGCCACCTTGAGCTTCCGCGCGCTGGAACCCAGTAGCGCGAAGCGCACCCCGCGCCCCTCAATCAGCCGGTGGACCTCGTTGAGCAATCCGGGGAGGCGCTGCACCTCGTCCACAACGGCCCAGTCACCCCGTCCGAGTTCCGCGAGCGACTGCGCGAACAGGGACGGGTCGGCCAGCAGGTCGCGATACAGCCCCTCGTCCAGCAGGTCCACCGTCGTCGCGTCGGGCAAGGCGCCGCGCACCCACGTGCTCTTGCCCACTCCCCGCATGCCGAACAGGAAGAAGCTCCGCGACGGAAGTTGAGTCAGGCGGAGATAGTTGCTCACCTAGCCGTCAAAAATACATGAAAAATGACGGCATACTATACAGGCCGGACCGCCGAAGGGCCAAGCCGGGTGTCTCCGTCGCCACGCCTTGGGCGGGGTCAGTCCGCCCCGGCGATGCGGGCTCGGCTCACACGCCGCATGGGATGCAGTGCGCCGTCCTCGCCGATGATGTGGTCGGGAATGACGACGTCGTAGTTGCCGAGGCTCACCGCCTCCCGGTCCGTACGCGTACCGCTCATCAGCCCGAGTGTGCCGTAGGTACGCAGCCCCAGCCGCGCACGCAGTTTCGGGCTCGCCTCGTCGAGGACTTCCTGCAGGCAGGTGACGCCCCAGTTCTCCTGCTGCCGCGTCCACGGCAGGCAGAAAAAGGTGGTGACGTGGCGGCGCGGGTGCCCCACGGGGTTGGCGCCGGCGCTGTGCCAGACCCGCCCGTCCCAGCAGTAGACGCTGCCCGCCGGCGCCGTGATCTGCACGGCCTGCTCGCGCGGCGGCGGCTTGATGAGGTATTCGGCCGGCCAGCGGTGGCTGCCCGGGACGAGCCAGGTGCTGCCCCGCTCCGGCGTGAAGTCATCGAGCAGCCAGAACAGGTTGCAGGACGCCGCGAAGTCCGCCGTCGCCGGCACCTGTCCCTGGTCGCGGTGCAGTTGCTGCGGCTCCGTCGTTGGCCCGAGGAACACGCCCGCGGTCATGCTCGAGAGCAGGAAGCTCTTGCCCAGCAGATAGCCGGCCAGTTCGTCGGCCTCCGGGCGCACGACCAGGTCGAGGAACTCCCGGCCCTTGTTGACCATGTTGGAGAGGAGCTGCTTGTTGTGGTCGCCCCGGTGCGGCGAGCGGTCGCCGAGCGCCCGTTCCGCGGCCGCCTGGCGCTCCAGCCTGTCCCGCAGCGCCTCCACCTCGCGATCCTCCAGCACCCCGGTGAGGATGCAGACGCCGTACTCCGTCAGGTCTGCCTTCGCCTGGTCCACGTCCGCCGTGGGCTCGGGAAGCGGCAGCGGCGTGGGCTCCGGCAGCCCCGGCGCGGCCACGTAACGCGTCTGGCGATGTGCTGCGGGACTGGGCATCGCGGTCTCCACCGTTGGTTCGCGGGAACGCCGCGCATTGTAACCGCCGCTTTCGTACCGGACCCGCGGAACCGTCGCCAGAGCGCACGGACCACCCGTAAAAGCGCCAAACTCGACCGAACCACGCGGGCGCGGACAGCCGGGGGATTTCCCTATGCGGCCAAGGCCGGCGCGCCGCTGCGCCGAATTTGGCCGCGACGGTCCCGACCACCGCCCGGCACCTCCGCCGGATCGATCAGGCCGACGCGCCGCCAACCCTTGGACAGCAGCCAGCTCCGCGGCGTCGCAACTTCGCGGGAGCGACCAGCGTCCGCGTACCTCCCGGGCGGCGGCGCACGCCCCTTCCACCCGTCGAACCACAACCCGGAACTCGCCCC
>JAJDTI010000185.1 GCA_022827245.1 Pseudomonadales bacterium
TCGTTGGCGTGCTTCTCCGTCGCCGCCATGTCGGTCGTGACCATCACGAACACGAGGTCGCCGGTCTTGAGATCGACCTCGCGGTCGGCGTCGGCGGTGGCGAGGCCTCCGGTGTAGATCAGCGTCTCGGGCTCTTCGCGCCAGCAGTACTCCGCGTGTCCGCCGGAGACCTCGATGAACGCCGCCCGCGTCGCGTCGTCCGGGAAGTGCATGCCGAGGAGGGTGACGATGGCGCCGGCCGCCCCGGCCTGGCCGTCTGCGTCGGAACGCGACCACCATCCGTAGTCGGAGATGTCCTCGAACAGGGCCGACATCACGCGCCGCTTCGTGACGTTGCGCTCGCCCATCGTCCGGGTGAGTTCGGCGTGGGCCTCGCGCTGCTGGTGTTTCCTGATGCTGCCCTCTCCGTGCGTGTAGCGCTCGAAGACGAGCACGTTGCGCTCGTCCTCCAGGTTAACGGCGGCGGCATAGGCGGACGTCTCCGGCTCGCCTTCCCACGCGTCCCGGGCGCGCTTGTCCCAGATGTCCAGCCAGCCGTCCATGGTGACGTTCTCGGGGCGGATCTGGAACTCGACGATGGCGGTCACGGGCGCGTCGGACATGGGGAGGCCTCTCTGTTCTTTGGTGTGGGAGCGTGCAGGGTCCACGGACCGCTGCGCCGGGTCAAGGTCGGCGCGAGCCGCGGTGTTCCTGCCGGTGGAAGCGGAGTAGGCTGGAACGACAGTCCACCTGCATCGGGGAGGGGATATGAAACCGAACGCGCATGTCGGTGCCGCCTTTGCCGCTGCCCTCTTTCTCGCCACGCCGGTCGGCGCGATCGAAGCGACGGCGCCGGCCGTGGATGCCGCGCAGTACGAGCAGTGGTTCGAGGAGATCTCGAACTGGGGACGCTGGGGCGACGACGACGAGATGGGGACGCTCAACCTCATCACGCCGGAGAAGCGCCTGGCCGCCGCGCGGCTGGTACGGGATGGCGTGGCCGTGTCGATGGCGCTCGACCTCAACACGGTCCTCGACGAATGGAACCAGAACCCGTTCCTCCACGAACGCCGGACATCGGTCTTCGGCAACCACCAGGTGGCCGGCGACGAGTACCGCGTCTCCTACCACGGATTCGCCCACTCGCACGTGGACGGCCTGCCGCACTTCGCGCACGGCGGGTTCTTCTACAACGGCCTGCCGTTCGAGGGCCTGGTCGACGGCGTCGACACCCTGGGGATCCACAACGCGAAGGACGGCATCGTCACCCGCGGCGTCCTGGTGGACATGGCGTGGTTCACCGGCGTCGATTTCCTCGAGCCCGGGGCGGCGATCATGCCGGAGGACTTCGAGGCGTGGGAGGAGCGGACAGGCATCGAGATCGGTAGCGGCGACGTGCTCCTCGTGCGTACGGGGCGGTGGGAGCGCGTCCGGCAGAAGGGCCTATGGAACTTCGTCGCGGCGGCCGCCGGCTCGCACGCTTCACTCGCGAAATGGCTGCGCGAGCGCGATGTCGCCGTGATCGGCTGCGACGGCGTGAGCGACGTGATGCCCGGCAACGTGGAAGGCCTCGTGAACCCGCTGCACCAGCTTGTGCTGGCGGGGCTCGGCATGCTCATCCTCGACAACCTCGACCTGGACGCAGTCGCGGAGGAAGCGCGCAAGCGCGACCGCTGGGAGTTCCTGTTCGTGGGCGCCCCGCTGCGCGTGCGCGGCGGGACGGGCTCGCCGCTCAATCCGCTGGCGGTGTTTTAGCCGGACTACATCGCCACGAAGGTCACCGCCGACACCCAGGCGATCGCGGTGACCGCCAGGGCGAGCCAGGACCACAGGCGACGGCCGGGGTAGGCCATGGCCGCCCGCACGATGCCGACCGTGACCACGGCCCCGTAGCAGACGCCGACCACGGCGACGAGCACCGCGGCCACCACCAACGCGACGCCGCCGATCCCGTCCGCGGGGGTCGACGCGACCACCGCGTTCAACGGGCCGGAGACGAGGTTCAGCAGGGCCGTCCCCAGCACGCCGAACAGCCACCAGGTCTTCGCCAGGCCGTACTGACCCCGCCAGAGCCGGGCGAGCGTTTTCATGGGCAGCGCTCCATAGGCAGCAACTCCTCGCCGCGTGCGAACACGTGCCCGGGCACGTGCAGGGCCTCCTTCAGGGCGACGTCCCGGTCCCACGGATTGTCGAGGGCGGCCGCAAACCGGGCCTCGGCCAGCCCGATGTGATTCAGATGGTAATACGGCGACACGAGCGGAAAGAACTGCAGCGGCCAGTCCGTGCCGTAGACGAGCCGCCCGGAGAGGTCGGGCACCTTGAGCGCGCGAGCGAGATAGCCGAGCTTGTTGATCTGGGTGAGGCTCGAGATGTCGGCGTAGAGGTTCGGATACTCGTCGAACAACGGCAGGATCCGGTCGAAGTTGTCCTCGCCGGCGTTCTCGCCCGTCGTCGCGATGTGGGCCGCGATCACGGTGACGCCCATGGACAGCGGCAGCCGGAGGCGGTGGGGGTCGCCGTAGAGATCGATGGCGGTCGCGAACGAGCGCTCCTGGCCCGCGTGCGTGAGCAGGGGCAGGTCGAGCGCCGCGAGCCGCTCGTAGAAGGGCCGGATCGCCTCGTCGGCGGGGTCGATGCCCATGATGTTCGGGATCCACTTCACGAGCACCGCGCCGGCCTCGCGCACCCGGTCGAGCCGTTCGAGCGCATCGGGCCGGTGCGGGTTGACGCTCGCACCGAAGCAGAGTTGCGGGTGCCGCGCCGTCTCGCGGGCGACGAAGTCGTTGGGCACATAGACCTGCGTGGTTGTCCGGTCGAGCTCGCCGTCGGGGCCGACCACCCCGTCGAGTGCCAGGACGACCGCCTTGCGAACCCGCCGGGAGGAGGCGACATGTGCCGCGATGCGGTCGATGACGACGCGGTCTCCGCCGCGTTCGACCTCCTCCCGGGTGACGCCGAACGCGCGCAGGTAAATGGGGAAGCGGAAACTCTCGCGCATCTCCCGCCCGATGAAGACGCCGCTGTCGCCGGCGCCGATGCCGGCCGCGTGCGCGTGGATGTCCACGAAGCCGTCGGCGCTTGCTGCGGTCTCGGCGGCCGTCCCTGGCAGTGCAACCAGGGCTGCGGCGAGCAGCACGGGGGCCGAACACGGCCGACCCGCGGGGGACAGCGTATGCCAGTAGCGAACGGCCGGCGTTGAGGCAGGCCGGTGAATCATCCCGCGGAGTGTCTGGTCAAGGCGTCAGCCACGATTTCCGGCGCTTCCCGGCACGTCGTTTCCCAGCGTGCGTCCGCGAGCGCGATGGCGTCCGCGGCATGGCTTCGGTACGTGTCGGCCATGGCCCTATGCAACACCGGGTGGACGCGACGCCACAGGGTGGCGGCGGGTTCCGGCAACGTGAGCGTTTCTCGCGGGTCCACGCGTCGGGCCCGTCCGCGGCTATGAGGCGAACAGGTTCGATGCAAGGTCAGACCTGCCGCTCGACGTAAACGCCGCGATGGTCACGGACGAGCCTGAGGTTCCGTTCGAGGGTCGGCAGGTACGGACTCGCAAGCGTGGGGCGTTCGTTGACGGTCTCGATGACCCAACGCCGCTCGGTGCCCGTGACCGCGACGAACTGGCCGAGCAGCGCGTCCAGGGCCGGGTCGTCGGGGTCGAGGGTGAAGTGCAGGCGTTTGCCCCGGTTCTCCGCGACGAAGGCGAGAGCGCCGGCGTGGAAGCCCAGGTGGTTGCCTTGGCGGCGCTGTGGCAGACCGTCCCAGTCGAGACCGAGTCCGGTGGGCGCGATCGGGTCGTTGGCGGAGACGAGGAAGGTGGAACGGGCGCTGTCCAGCCGTTCGAGTTGCCGCAGGCCCAGCGGCAGGGCGAACTGGGGGCCGGAGAGGTCCTCGAAGAAGAGGCCCGCCTGCACCTCCCCGGCGAGTTCCATCACCCGCAGGGCCGGAAAGATCGCCGCCCACCGGAACGCGCCGCCTTCCCGATTCGCGAGTTCCCGGCAAAGGATTCCGTAGCGGTCGAGGAGCACGCGGCAACGTTCCTTGCCGGCTTCGAGGCGCGATAGCGCGTCCTGCGGCAGCTCGGTGCCGGGTACCAGGAACCAGTTCCCCGGCCACCCGACGGCAGCCTGGCGTGCGCGCGCCCGGACGCGTCGGCGGTCGTGAGCGGTGAAGTTCGGGGCAACCCTGAAGCGTCTCTCCAGGCCCGTCCTGAGTGGCCGCGGGTCGTCCGCGGCGACGTGTCCCGCCCAGACGGCGTCCCAGAACCGGCTGTTGAAGGCCTCGACGTCCTGCCCCGCGGCATCGAGGAGCTGTACGAACGTGTAGCGCGCGGCGGGGTCCGCGAACAGGGAGTCCAGTTCCGCGGCGCCCGTGGCCGAAACCAGCGCGTCGATCTCGTCCTCGAAGGCGAAGGTGACGAGTTCGCGCCCGACGCCCCGCCACGTCAGTCCCTGGTTCGTGCAAGCCGTCGTGAGCAGTTCGCGCTCGAAACCCTGGAGCCGCGAACGCCATGCCTCGTCGAGCCAGAAGGACAGGGGCGCGGCGAACCCCCGCAGGCGGTCTGCGGCGTCGAGCAGACGGTTCTCGGAGGCTTCCGTCCCGACCCGGTGCCACGCGGCGAGGTAGCCCGGCAGCGACGCCACGGGCCGCGGTTCGAAGTGCGGCCGGTTGGCCGCGCGCTGGAAACGGATGAGGGTCTCGAGGTTCTCGGCGTCGCACAGGCGGCGCGTCTCGTCGTGAGCGAGGAGGGGGCCGTCCACGAAGTCGTCCGCGTCGATGAGGGCCGCGAGGATCTCCAGGAGGCGTTCTTGCGGGAGCGGAAAGCGCTCGGCCCATTCTCCGGGGGTGCCCGGTCCGTAGAAGCGGGCGAACTCGGCGAAGAGTTGTCCAGGGTCGCGCGTGTCGCCGGTTTCGGCGGGGACCGTGTTGCCGAGGAGGGTGCGCTCGAGGTGCGCCGTGTTCTCCCCGTGCGCGAACCACCTGCGGCCGTCGTGGGCAAGCTCGCGGACGGCCGCGGGGCGCTCCCGGCCGGTCGCCGCCAGCAGGGCATCGAACTCGGCCGCGGGAATCAGCACGCGGTCCTTCACCCACTCCGCCAGTTCCTCGTCGTCGCGCGGCGCGTAGCCGTCGGCGGTGCGCTGCATCTTCGCCTCGAACTCGGCCACGATTGCCGGGTCGATGCGCGGCCGCAGGTTGCGGTCGTAGACGGCCTGGCGGATCAGGTCGTCCGACAGCGCGGAGCGGCCGCGCCGTTCGGGCGTGTCGTCCGCGTACATGTAGCGGCCGATCTGGTTGAAGGTGATCACGGAGGCGAACGGGCTCGGCACCGACACCGTGGCGAGGGACCAGGCGGTCGCGCCGGACTCGAGGTCCGCGAGCGCCTGCACCGCCGCCGGCAGGTCGAACTCGTCGCGCAGGCACGTCCGCCAGGTCTCGAGGAGGACCGGGAAGTCCGGGAGCTTCGAGACCGCGGTCATCAGCTTTTTCGCCTGCAGGCGCGCGAGCCATAGCGGCATGCGCTGGCGGAAACGCTGCCGGGTCAGCAGGAGCGCCCGGCCCGCGCACTCCCGGAAGCGCGCGCCGAAAAAACCGCTCGCTTCGAGGGACTGGCGCAGCAGCTTCTCGAAGTTCGCGGGGGTCACCAGCGACAGGAAGACGCCGGGGTCCACGTCGTCCTTGATCTGGATCGCGATCGCGTAGTTGTCCGCGTGGATCTCGGCCTCGCTGTCGAAGCGCTCGCGCCAGGCGGCCTCGAGGGCCAGCGCGACGGGCCGGTTGACCTGCCCGCCCCACGACGTGTGCAGCACGACCTGCTGTTCGCGGTCGGGACCGGTGTAGCCGCCGGGGCCGGAGCGGATGTGCTCGACGAGGACGTGGCGGTGGTGGGGCAGGTCGCGTTCCGTCACCTCGCGCTGGCGCTCGAGGAAGTCGACCAGTTCCTCGGCGGAGATCTCGTCGAAGCCCAGTTCCGCCTGGACGTGTCCCAGGACCTCGTCCCGGCGTCGGGCGGCGAGCCGCTCGTCGACGAAGGCGAGGAACTCGCCGATGCGCTGCGCGAAATGGAAGCTGCGGCTGATGTTCTCGGCGCGCCAGAAGGGGGGCGCGGTCGCGGTGGGACGCGCGGTCTTCACGAGCACGTCGTTGTGCGTGATGCGGTGGATCTGCCAGTTCTGCGTGCCGAGGGTGAACGTCTCCCCGACCGTCGCCTCCCAGACGAACTCCTCGTCCAGTTCACCGATCGCTGCGCCGGAGTCCGCGTGGCGCAACTGGAAGTAGCCGCGGTCGGGAATGGTCCCTCCGGCGCTGTAGAGCGCGAACACGGCGCCCTTGCGCGCCTTCAGCGTGTTCTGGACGCGGTCGAGCACGATGCGCGGCTGCAGGTCCCGCACGCGCACGCCGGCGTACCGGCCCGCGAGCATCTCGATGACCAGGTCGAACTGCTCCCGGGGCAGGGTGCTGTACGGCGCCGCGCGGCGCACGACGGCGTACAGGTCGTCTGCTTTCCAGGTCTCCGAGGCGACGGTCGAGACGATCACCTGGGCGAGCGCGTCGAGGGCGTTGGTCATGGGGCGCAGGGGCTCGATGTCGCGCGCCGCCATCGCGGAGGCGACCACGGCGGCCTCGAGGAAGTCGTGGGCGTGGGTCGGGAACAGGAGCCCGCGGCTCACGTCTCCAACCCGGTGTCCGGCGCGGCCGACGCGCTGCAGCGCGGACGCGATCGATGGCGGCGACTGCACGAGCACGACCTGGTCGAGGTCCCCGATGTCGATGCCCATCTCCAGCGAGTTCGTGGCGACGATGGCCTTCAACTCCCCTTCCTTCAGGCGCCGCTCGACTTCGGTGCGGATCTCGCGCGCCAGGGACCCGTGGTGGGCGTAAGCCAGCGGCGCGACATCCTCGTCGTTCAGCTTGAGGGTGATCTTCTCGGCCATGCGGCGGCTGTTCGTGAAGAAGAGCGTCGAGCGGTTGGCGTCGATCACGTCCCTGAAGCTGTCCGACAGCGGCTCCCAGATCTTCTGGCCGTTCTCCGCCGCGACGCGGGCGGCCTCGGGGAAACGGACGGCCAGCTCGATCCGCTTCTCGGCGGTCGACTCGATCACGCCCACGGGCCGTGCGCGGCCGCCGGCGTCCGAGCCGCCCACGTAGCGCGCGACCGTCTCCAGCGGGCGGACGGTGGCGGACAGGGCGACGCGCTGGATCTCGCCGGCAATGTCGACCAGGCGCTCGAGGCCCGTCATCAGCATGACTCCGCGCCGGTTCTCCACGATGGAGTGGATCTCGTCCAGCACCACGGTCTCGACCGTCGAAAGGGCCAGGCGTCCGCGCACCGTGGTCAACAGCAGGGTGAGGCTTTCCGGAGTGGTGATGAGGATCTCCGGCGGGCGCCGCAGCATTCGCTGGCGGTCGCTCTGTTCGGTGTCGCCGCTGCGGGTCTGCACGCGCACGTTCGGGAACGTCTCGCCGCGCGCCAGGAACGCCTCGCGGAGCTGCCCCAGCGGCTCGGTGAGGTTGCGCCGGATGTCGTTGTTGAGCGCCTTCAGCGGCGAGATGTACAGCACGCGGGTGGCGCCGGGCTCGGAGGCGCCGGACGCGAAGGCGTTCAACGCCCAGAGGAAGGCGGTCAGGGTCTTGCCGCTGCCGGTGGGCGCCGTGATGACGAGGTGCTCCCCGGCGGCGATGCGGGGCCAGCTCCGCTCCTGCACGTCCGTGGGCGCGGGGAAGCGGTCGTTGAACCAGGCGGCGACGCCGGGGTGGAAGGCGGAGAGCGCGGTCATGCGGGTTCCGGGCGCGGGGCGTCCCGCTTGACGGGTGGCGAACGCCGGGTGTAGAGCAGGACCCTCGGCGAAAGGAGAGCGGACATGGCCGGATACGGACGCCTGTGGTGCGCGGTGGTGGTGATCCTCGGCGGTATTGTGGCCCAAGCGGCGCCGGACCGTCCCAACGTCGTGCTGTTCCTGGTGGACGACCTCGGCTACGAGGCCCTGGGCGCCTACGGCGGGGTCAGCTACGAGACGCCGGCGCTCGACCGGCTGGCCGCCTCCGGGGTCCGCTTCACCCATGCCTATGCGACGCCGCTCTGCGCGCCGTCCCGCCTGCAGCTCATGACCGGGCGCTACACCCACCGCAACTACACCGAATGGGGCGTGCTGCCGAAGGACGAGATCACGTTCGGGAACCTGCTCAGGGACGCGGGGTACGCGACGTACGTGGCCGGCAAGTGGCAGCTCTGGGGACACACGTTGGTATGGGACCCGGACGGCCCGTGCTGCCCGCAGCAGGGGCAGACGCCGACCGACGCCGGTTTCGACGAGTACCTGCTCTGGTACCTGGGCACCAAGGGCGGCCGCTACGCCGATCCCGTGCTGACGGGGACCGGGGCGGAAGCCGAGACCCACGCCGGGGCCTACGGGCCGGACCTGCTCTCCGACTTCGTCGTGGACGCCATCGAGCGGCAGGTGGCCGAACGGCCGGAGCAGCCGTTCCTGGTCTACTACTCCCTGGTGCTGGTGCACGCTCCCTTCGTGCCGACCCCGGACAGCCCGGGCTGGCAGGGTGATCGACATGCCAACGACACCTCGCACTTCCCGGCCATGGTCGCCTACGTCGACAAGGTGGTCGGACGCGTCCTGGAGACGCTCGAGGCGCACGGAGTCCGGGACGAGACCCTCGTGCTGCTGACGGGCGACAACGGGACGCCGCGAGGGATCGTGAGCGACCTGGCCGACGGGACGCGCGTGCCGGGCGACAAGAGCCGGCCGACGGACGGCGGGACGCGTGTGCCGCTCCTGGCGTCGTGGCCGGGCACGATCCAGGCGGGGCGCGTGTCCGATGCGCTGGTCGACTTCACGGACTTCCTGCCGTCGTTGGCGGAGGTGACGGGGGCGGCCGTGCCGGACGACCGGACCATCGACGGCCGCAGCTTCGTCCCGGTGCTGACGGGGGCGGGCGAGGGTGCCCGCGAGTGGGTGTTCACGGACTTCCGGCCCCGTTTCCCGGGTATTCCCGAAGTCACGTACATCCGCGACCGGCGCTTCAAGCTGTACCGGGACGGACGTTTCTTCGATATCGAGGCCGATGTGTCCGAAGCCGCAACACTCGACGCTGACGCGCTCTCCGGGCCGGCAGCGGCGGCGCACACGGCCCTTCGAACCGCGCTCCAGACCGTTTTCCCGGACTGACCTGCCGCACCGGGCGCAGCTATACTCCAAGGAGCGTACTCACGGAGCACCCCATGGACCGAATCACCGTCTATCACAACCCCGGCTGAGGCAAATCACGCGGCGCGCTGGAGATCCTGCGCGAGCGAGACGTCGAGTTCGATGTCGTGCAATACCTCAAGACCCCGCTGGACGAGGACGCCCTGCGGGAGATTCTCGGCATGGTGGACGCGTCCCCGGGGGACCTCGTCCGCAAGGACAAGCACTTCAAGGACCTCGGGCTGAACGCGGCCGACTACACCACCGTGGACGCGGTGGTGAAGCTGCTGGCGGAGCATCCCCGCCTCATGCAGCGCCCGATCGCCGTGCGCGGCGCCCGCGCCGTCATCGGCCGCCCCTCGGAGAACGTCGAGGAGCTCCTTTAGCTCGGGGCTGTCGATCTCGCGGGACGTGTAATGACACGCATAGAGTTCGAAGTCGTCGAAGGCTGGGAGAAACTCCCGGAGGGGTGGAGCTTCGTCGAGGTCGCCGGCGTCGCGACCGACTCCCGCGACCGCGTCTACGCCTTCAACCGCGGCGAACACCCGATGATCGTGTTCGACAGCGACGGCAACTTCCTCGACGCGTGGGGCGAAGGCGTCTTCACCAATCCCCACGGCCTCTACATCGGCCCCGACGACCGCCTCTACGCCGCCGACAACTTCGACCACACGGTGCGGATCTTCGAGCCGGACGGGACGCTGCTCGACACGCTCGGCGAGAAGGACGCGCCGGCCGAGACGGGCTTCGAGCCGGGCAGGACGCCGGTGCAGTACGGCGGCGGACCGTTCAACATGGTGACGAACGTCGCCCTGGACGCGGCGGGAGACCTGTTCATCGCAGACGGCTACGGCAACGCCCGCGTACACAAGTTCACGGCCGGCGGCGACCACCTGTTCTCCTGGGGCGAGCCGGGCACCGGTCCGGGGGAGTTCCGGCTGCCGCACGCGATTGCGGTGGACCAGGACGACCGGGTGCTGGTCGCGGACCGGGAGAACTCGCGTATCCAGGTCTTTCGGCCGGACGGCACGTACCTCACGGAGTGGACGCACGTCACCCGGCCCGACGATCTCTTCATCGATCCCGACGGCCTGCTCTACGTGGCCGAACTCGGTGAAATCGCGGGTCGGAGCCCCGACACCGAGATCCTCCCCCACATGCCCCACGCCAGCGTGGCGATCCTCGAACTCGACGGCGCCCTGGTCACGCGTTTCGGCGGCGACGACCCGGTGCGCCCGGGGAACTTCTTCGCGCCCCACGGCATCTGGGCGGACGCCCGGGGGGACCTGTACGTGGCGGAGGTGGTCTACAGCGGCGGCGGCAACCGCGGCCTCGTCCCCCTCGACTGCCACGCGTTGCAGAAGTTCGTTCGGATACGTCGCTAGGCCTCTGGGTCCCGCTCCACTCCGGCTCGCCGGCCCTCAGGAGAGCGCGATCTCGAACAGCCGCTGAAAGTCTCCTTCCGAACACGGCCGGGGGTTCGTGAACGTGCAGACGTCCTTGGCGGCGTGCTCCGCAAGGCCTGGCGCGGCCTCGGGCTGGACACCCATCTCGCCCAGCCCCCCGGGCAGTCCGATCGCAGCGTTGAACTCTCGAATGACCTCCGCCGGATCCGCCGCGGCGTCGCAACCCATCGCAGCGTTGAGCCGCGCGTACTTGTCACCCACGTGATCGCGATTGAAGTCGAGAATCGTGGGGAGCAGGACCGCGTTCAAGGTACCGTGGTGCAGGCGAAGGGTCTGATCGGCGCCGCAGGCGTGGCTCATGGAGTGGACCGCCCCCAGCCCCTTGCTGAAGGCCATGGCGCCTTCGGTGGCAGCCATCATCATGTGCCACCGGGCATCCTTGTCGCTGCCGTCCTGAACCGCTCGCAGGAGATGGCCCTCCCGGATTCCCCGCTCGATGCCGTCACAGGCGACCGCTTCCGCAGGGGGATTCACCTGGGGAGAGAGCAGCGCCTCGATGCAATGCGTCATCGCGTCCATGCCGGTTGCCGCCGTCAGGCGCGGCGGCAGGCCGAGGGTCAGGCTGGGGTCGCACACGGCGGTGCGCGGGACCAGGTGGCGACTCGCGAGGATCAGCTTCTCGCCGTTGGCCATGATGATGACCGCGCCGCTCGAGACCTCGCTACCCGTGCCCGCCGTGGTGGGGATGGCGACCAGCGGCGCGACGGGGCCGATCTTCGCGGTGCCGCCGAGCCCGGCGGTGTACTCCAGCAGGTCCCCTTCGTGCGTCACTGCCAGGGCCACGGCCTTGGCGAGGTCCATCGAGGAGCCGCCGCCGAAAGCGACGACCCCATCGCACCCCTCCTCGCGATACACGGCGGCCGCCTGTTCCACGGCCGCCTGGGTGGGGTTCTCCGGCGTTCCGTCGAAGATCACCGGTGCGCGCTCGTTGCCGAGTGTGCCGGCCAGTTCCGTGACCATGCCCAGCTCGACGAGCCCCCGGTCCGTACACAGCAGGGGGCGCTTGATCCCGTGCAGCTCGAGGACCCGGCCGAGATTCTGGCTGGCCCCGTGGTCGAAGATCGTCTGGGTCAGGTAGGTCAGCGTGGCCATTGGGGAACTCTCTGAGGTGCGGAGGGAGCGATATGTTATAACGTTCCCTCGGACGATCGCGATATCGACGTATGACGGGCATGCCACGCGGACTTCGCCGCCCGCGGCAGCGATTTGCCTCGCTTGTCGCCTCCCTTGCCGTCTCCCTTGGCATAACGGCGCTGTGCGTCGGGCAGGTGATCGCCGCCTCGCACCTGCACCTCGACGAACACGAAGAGGAGGACTGCCCGGTCTGTGCAGTCTTCGAGCCAGGGCATGTCCCGGAGGTCGGTGGGATCGGCGCCGAGCCGTCCCAATGGCGCCGCTCCGACGACCTGCCGGTGCTCTCGGCCGTCCTTCCCCTCCGACCATACGAACCCGGCCGGCCTCGCGCTCCTCCCGCCACCGCCTCCTGACCCGATGCACGCAGCCTTGCGCGGTCGCCCGTGGGCGTTCTCGCGCGTGTTCGTTTACCTGGAGGTAGCAAATGAAACGCAAACAACTGTCCGTGTTCGCAGCGGCGCCGTGGCTCGTTGCAGCCGCGATGGCCGCGGGAGCCTCGGCGGAAGAAGAGCCGGGGCTCGTCGAGGAGGTCATCGTGCTCGGCGAACGCCTCGAAGAGACCATCCCGCTGGACCTGCAGCAGTTCGGCAACCGTGTGGAAGTCATCACGGCGGCCGACCTGCAGCTCGGCGGCTTCAACGACGTGGCGCAGAGCCTGCAGATGAAGGTCCCCGGACTCTACCTGGCGCCCAAGAACGGCGCCTTCGACTACGTGGGCTGCTCGCTGCAGGGCTCGCGGTGCCAGGACATCCTCTGGCTGATCGACGGCGTCAGGATCAACAACCGGCTGTACAACTCGACCAGCCCCCTGGACACCGTGCCCGCCCACATGGTGGAACGCATCGAAGTCCTCTACGGCGGCCAGGGGATCTTCTACGGCACGCAGTCGGTGGCCGGGGTGGTGAACGTCGTGACCAAGTCCTTCTCGGACAGCCCCCAGGGACGGGTCGGACTCTCCGTGGACGGCAATGACGGCGTCCACGCAAATGTCGATTATCGAGGGGCGGCGGACGGTCACCAGTTCGTGGTCTACGCCTCGAGCGACGAGGCCGACGGAATTCGACCGTACAGGAGCGAGGACATACAGCCCAGTGCCACCGACCGGGACCGAGGCTACGACGTCACCATGTTCGGTCTGAAGTACGCGTACGACATCGGTGAACGTTCGCGGCTGTCGCTTCACTATCAGCACACCGACGCCCAGCTCGACTTCGCGCGTTCCTATCTCAACTACGACACCTACAACGACCGCGACGAGGACATCGTGACGCTCAAGTACGACCTGCAGGCGACCGACAACATCGGCCTGTTCGTCAAGGCGTACTCGCATACCTGGGACACCGACTACACTCGAATCTACAACGTCCTGGACGACAGCGGAGCCGTCACCGGCGATCTGCGAACGGTCAACAAGGATACGTACTGGGGCTACGAGGACTACGGGCTGACGGCCATGACGCGGGTCGAGACCGGGGGTGGCTTCGACTTTGCGGCGGGATACGAACACCAGCGCTTCTCCGGGAGCGACGATGTCCTGCTGATCGCGGACCAGACCGAATCGGTGAACGCGTTCTTCGGCCAGCTCAGGACCAACGAGAACCTCCTTGCCAATACGCGGATGGCGGTTGGAGTCCGCCACAACCGCCCGAGCGGAGACGGCGACGTTACCGTCGGCAACTTCAGCCTGCGGCACGACTTCAGCGCCTCCGTCTATCTTCGCGGCAGCGCCGGCACGTCCTTCCGGCTGCCGGACGCGTGGCAGCTCTACGGCAACGACCCCTGCTGCACGCTGGGGAACCCGGACCTCGAAGGCGAAAAGAGCCGCAACGTCAACGTGGCCCTCGGCGGCCGGAGAGGATCCGATCTGCGCTGGGAGGTAACCGCGTTTCGGCGGGCGGTAGACGATCTGATCGGCGTCGTCGACGGGATGCGGGTCAACACCGATCGCACGGTGGACTTCGACGGGTGGGAGTTCAACCTGGGCTACGAGTTCAATCCGGACTGGACCGCCAGCATCAACTACGTCTCGACGAGCGCGGAGGCCAAGGGCTCCAGCGAACAGATCACCGACGTGCCGGAGAGCATTCTCAAGGCCAGCGTGACGTATCGTTCGGCCAGCTCGCCCCTCGAGTTCGTCGCGTCCCTCGTGAACGTGGGAGACCTCTACGACTCGGTCTCCGGGGGCATCGGCCGCCTGGAGCACGGCGGGTACACCGTCCTCGATCTCGGTGCAGCCTATCGGTTCGGAGGCGAGGACCGTCACCGCATCGGCATCCGGCTCGAGAACGCCCTGGACGAGGATTACGCTTCGTCACTCGGACGAGGCACCATGGACGTTGGCGGCGGTTACTATGCCTATGCGAACGTGGGCACGCCGCGGACTCTGCACGTCTCCTATGCCTACCGGCTGTAACACGGTCGAGCCGGTCGTGCGGATCGGGAGAACCGCACGACCGGCCGGGTTCTGCGGCGGCGGAGCGTTTGCCACATGATCCGATTGCTGTTCCTGATTCACAGGTACCTGGGCATCGCGCTCGGCGTGGTCGTCTCCCTTTGGTGCCTGTCGGGCTTCGTGATGATGTACGAGCAGTATCCGGAGCTCGACGACACCGAGCGCCTTGCCGGCCTGGAACCCCTGGACCTGGCCGGGTGCTGCCGGCTACCCGACGACTTCGGCAACATCGACGTCGATGGATTCCGGCTGGAGATGATGGCGGGCACGCCGGTGCTCCGCCTGATGGACGGTCGCCGCCAGCACGTCATCGACCTGCGGGACGGCGACTACCTGCGCAGGTTCGACTCGGCCGCTGCCCGGTCCGTCGCGGCCACGGCGGCGCCGGGATACGGTTTGCAGGGCGCCCCGAGGCTGGTCGAGGTGCTCGAACGCGACCAATGGACGGTCTACGCCAGCTACCACCCCCACCGCCCGTTGTATCACTTCGCGATGGACGATCCCTCCGGCACGGAGTTGTACGTTTCCAGTACCACCGGAGAAGTTGTCCAGATGACGACTTTCAGGCAGCGGTTCCTGAACTGGATTGGCGCGGTGGTCCACTGGCTGTATCCCACGGTGCTGCGTCAGCACACGGGCGTCTGGCAGCAGGTGGTCATCTGGCTGACCATCGTGAGCCTGTTCCTGACCGTCATCGGTGCCTACATCGGGCTGCGACAGTTCAAGACGCGGCGCAACGGCCGCCGCTCACCCTACCGAGGATGGGGTTTGTGGCATCACTACGCCGGTCTCGTCTTCGGTCTCTTCACCTTGACGTGGCTGGTCAGCGGTCTGTTCTCGATGAGCCCCTTCGGGGCCCTGGAAGGCCGCGGATTCGGTGTCGAGCACCAGCGGCTGAAGGGCGGCGCCGTGAACTTCGAGCATGCCAGGACGTTCGTGAGCGCCATTCCGGTGGATGCGATTCCGAGTTCCACCGTACGTCTGGACATGTCGATGGTCGGGGCACAGCTCTACGCGGTCGCTCTCGACAAGGAGGGAGCGCGCGTGCGTCTCAACGCCGGGACGCTGAGTCCGGCAGCGCTGTCCGAGGGTTTCTTCGCACAGGCGGCGAGCGTCATGCGGCCCGATGTGGCCGTCACGGAAGCGGGCTGGCTGACCGAGGACGATGCCTACTACTTCAGTCACCACGACGAGAGGCGTTTCCCGGTGTTCAGGATTCAGTACGGGGACGGCGAGAGGTTCTACCTGGACAGCGTCACCGGCGAGCTCTCCTACGCGGTGGACCGCGAGCGGCAGTGGTTGCGCTGGATCTTCCACGCTCTCCACAGGGGCGATTTCGCGGCCCTCGTACGAAGCCGACCGATCTGGGACCTGATGATGTGGTCGTTGATGCTCGGAGTAACCGTTTGCGTCCTTACCGGTACCTGGATGGGATTCCAGCGCGTCGCGAGGGCCACGAGGAGGACTCCCGGCCCTGCCCGGGACCCAAGCCTTGCGCCCCGCGCCGGTGTCCGGCCGCAGCAGACGGGCTAGTTGTAGCTCGTGGCCCGGCGCGGGCCCTCAACTCAAAGACACTCGAACACCGTGCGCACCAGGCGATTGCCGCGGGTGTCGGCTTCGATGCCCGGCTGCATCTGGTTCATGGCGTAGCCGATGCCGAGGCGTCGCTCCGGGTCGGCGAAGCCGATGGAGCCGCCCGCGCCGTTGTGGCCGAAGGCGCCCGGATTGCGACCGTACTGGCCGTCGGTGTTGAGATTGATGCCCCGGCCGCGGCGCATCGGGCGGCCGAGCACGAGGTCGTCGGCCATGCCCCACTCCTCCACGGTCATCGCGGCGATCGTCCGGCGCTCGAGCACGCGCTCCCCGTCCGCCAGTGCACCGTAGATCCGGGCGATGCCCCGCGCGTTGCCGTGGCCGTTGGCGGCGGCGATCTCGGCGCGGCGCCACGGCGCCGTACAGGCGTCGCCCCAGGGGCGGATGGACGGGTTCTGCAGGGCGTAACGGAAGAGCGGAGGCATCCTGACGCCGAGGAGCGTGGCCGGATCCGGTTGTCGGCGGGCGTGGTTGGGCCCGATGAGGTGCGCGACGCGGTCATGTTCCGAATCCGGCAGCCCGATGTGGAAGTCGGCGTCCAGCGGCCCCGCGATGCGCTCCCGCACGAGTTGGCCGAGGCTCTTCCCCGTGGTGCGCAGCGCGAGTTCCCCCGCCAGGAATCCCCACAGGATTGCGTGGTATCCCGCCGCGGTGCCCGGCTCCCAGTGCGGCGCCTCGGCGGCGATGCGCGCGGTCATGCGTGGCCAGTCGTAGAGATCCGGGACGGTGACCCGATCGCGCAGGCCGCAAACCCCGGACTGATGCGACAGGAACTGGCCCACGGTGAGTCCGTTGGCGCCGGCCCGAAACTCCGGCCAGTAGTCCCGGACCGGGGCCTCGTAGTCGAGCGCACCGTCCTCGACGGCGGTGGCCAGCGCGGCCGAAGCGACGCCCTTGGTGGTGGAGTAGACGTTGACGAGCGTGTCCGCGTTCCACGGCCGCGTGCACTCGCGGTCCTGGTAGCCACCCCAGAGGTCGACCACGGTCTCGCCCGCGACGACGACGGCGAAGCTGGCGCCGACCTCGATGTCCCCGGTGAAGTTGCGCTCGAACACGTCGCGTACGCGCTCGAAACCCGGGGCGGTAGCGCCGTGTACGGGAAAGTCGCTCATGTCCAGGTCTCCCTCCCGGCCCGCGGCTCGAACCGCGCAACATACCTCACGCGCGGGGTGCCTATAATCGAAACCCATGGACGTTCAACCCCTCACCCCCGTGATAGGCGCCGAAGTGCACGGCGTGGAGCTCGCCCGGCTCGACGATGCGGCGTTCGCCAAGGTCGAGGCGGCGCTGCTGGCGCACCAGGTCCTGTTTTTCCGGGACCAGGAACTCGACATCGACGAGCACAAGGCCCTCGGGGCGCGCTTCGGTCCCCTGCACGTCCATCCGAGCGCGCCGCCGGGCGCGCCGGGCCACCCGGAGATCCTGAACGTCCACGCGGACGCGAACACGAAGCGCACGGCGGGCGACAAGTGGCACTCCGACGTCAGTTGCGACGCCGAGCCGCCGATGCTGTCCATCCTGCACCTGCACACCCTGCCGGAAGGCGGCGGCGGCGACACCCTGTTCTCGAGCATGTACGCCGCCTACGACGCGCTCTCGGAAGCGATGCAGACGTACCTGGCGGGGCTGACCGCCATCCACGACGGGGGGCCGAACTACCGGGACCGGAGCCGCCGCGTCGGCTTCGACGACAGCGACCGCGTCTACCCGCGCGCCGAACATCCCGTGATCCGCACCCATCCGCGCACCGGCCGCAAGGGCATCTTCGTCAACTCCGTGTTCACGACGGAGCTGTGCGGCGTGCCGAAGGAGGAGGGCGACGCGATCCTCGCCTTCCTGTACGCCCACGTGGCGCGGCCGCGGTTCCAGTGCCGCTTCCGCTGGCAGGAGAACTCCGTCGCGATGTGGGACAACCGCTGCGTCCAGCACATGGCGATGTGGGACTACTACCCGCAGACGCGCAGCGGGCTGCGCGTCACGGTCAGGGGCGACCGCCCGGTCTACTGATCGACGGTGCGCGGCGGTCCGGCGCCGAAGAGCATCGAGAACGCCCAGAGCCCGAGCAGCGCCAGGCCGCTCACTCCACCGGCGTACGCCGCGTACCGCGCATGCGCCTTGCCGCAGACCGTGTACCACTCCGTGCCGTGCGCGGGAGGCGTGGTGCAGGCGAACGAGAACGGTTCGTCGTAGTCGTCCACGCAGAGGTACTTCTGGCGCGTGGCGCCGGTGATGTCCGTCTCCGCGACGTCGCAGGCCCCGGGTAGCTGGTGCACGCCCGTGCTGACGTGTGTCTCGGGCGTGAAGAACAGCATGCTGAAGGCAAGCATCACCAGGTAGGCGGCGGTCGCGCCGCGGCCGAGGTGATCCGCCGACCGCCCTGCGGGCCCGACCGGGCGACGGCCCGTGAGGAAGACGGCGGCGTACGCGAGCACGCCGGCCCCCAGGGCCAGGTAGGCGGGGGTGCCGCCGTCGAGCGTCTGCAGGACCGTCATCTGCACCATCATGGTCGCCGTGGTGAGGCCGGCGACGAGCGCCAGGCCGACAGCGAAGCGCCGGGGCGTGATCTCCCCGCGGCGCAGCACGATGTCGACCAGCAGTGCGAACGAACCGGCGAAGGTCAGCACCCAAAGGCTGCTGCTCGCCGGCGCGCCGAGGATGCGGGCCGCTACCAGCGCGTCGCTGTCGTGCCACGTCCACCAGAGGAACTTGGCCCCGACGATGTCGTAGGGCGCGTAGAACAGGCAGGCGAGCAGTCCGGTCAGCGCCGCCGTCGGCCAGCGCGCGAGCTTGAGCCGGCGCACCGCGACCGTCGGCCAGTACATGAAGGCGATGTAGATGCAGGGGATGTAGAGGGGCACCCGCGCGGTGAGCATTACGGTGGCCTGCGCCTGCCAGAAGTTGTCCACCACCGGCAGCGCCATGAAGACCAGGTCGTTGGCCGTGCCCGCGACCAGGGCCGCGACCAGGATCAGGACGTTCGCGGGACCGTGGCGCCGCGCGTGGACGACGGCCGCGACGGCGCAGGCGATGATGACGTACTCGCCGATCAGGAACGTGGGCTGGTTCGCCCATTGCTCCAGCGGGCTCATGAAGGCCTGCCACGGCAGGTGGGGCGCGGTGTCCCAGGGCAGCATGGCCGCGGTTCAGTAGCGTACGAACGGTGCGGGTTCTGTCGCCACGGTCCCGTCCTCGGGAAGCCCCCGCCCTCCGAAGACCTCCTGCCCGTACCGGCGGTTCTCCCGCCTCAGCGTGCCGTGCAGGCGGTCCCAGAGCATCACGTGCTGCCCGTAGTTCACGTGGAAATGCGCGTGGTGGTCGTCATGGAATCGCGACGGTGGTTGCCACGGAAGGATGGACGTCAGGCGGACGCCCGAGTGATCGACGATGTTGAAGACAAGGATGTAGAGGAGGACGGCGGCGATCGATGCCGCATGGAAGGGGATGAGGAAGAGTGGTGCGAACGACGCCGCCTGCAGCGCCAGAAACTCCAACGGATGGCCTGCCGTGGCCACGTACGGCGATGTCGCCACGAAGCGATGGTGGAGCCGGTGCACGTGCCGGTACAGGGAACGGATGTGGAACGTGCGATGCACCAGGAAGTCGATGTAGTCCATCACCACGAAGAGGACCACCGTCATCCCGAGGGTGTACGCCCATCCGTACTCGGCCACGTCCGTATAGATGGGGGTCTCGAGCTTGCCGTCGATGATGGCGTACACGAGGCAGCCCGTGACGACGCCCCCCTGCGCGAGGTTGCGCGAGCCCTCGAAAATGGCCCTCCGGTGCAGCGCGGGCGTCAGGAACCGGTCGGGCTGGCACTTCCACGTCTCCGGTTCGTGGCGCCGCCGCACGTAATAGCGGTAGTGGTAGTAGCCGGCGACCGCGTGGTAGACGGCGAGGCCCGCCAGGGTAGCCCCGGCGAGGCAGATGGCGAGCAGGCTCCAGTCGATGGATGTGTTCATGGGGACCACGGCCCACTCGGTTTCGGGACACTGCTCGTGACGATGAAGCCACGGTAGCCCCCGGCGCTCGGGGCGTCAAACGCGCGTACGGGACCGCGGCGTCCCGACGGGCGCCGGCGCCACAACCAAGCTTAAGGTATGAATATAGGGGTCTAAAATCGTAATCAGATATGCATTTTTGGCGTCAATAAGCGTACAAAGCTGCCATGGATCGCCATCAGACGGCAGACCTTCGCACCTGGTTGCATGCCGCGAGGCGCAAACCGCTGGTCGTTCGCGGCGCGCGCCAGACCGGCAAGTCCACCCTCGTGGAACTCTTCGCGGAGGGTGAGGGCAGAGGTCTCCGCACGGTCAACCTGGAACGGCATCCCGGGCTTGACGACGCGTTCGCGAGCAACGACCCGCGCGCGATCGTGAACCTGCTCGACAGTCTCGTCGACGCCCCGTTGCCCCCGGATGGGATCCTGTTCCTTGACGAGATTCAGGCCGTGCCCGCCGCGATCGCCTCGCTGCGCTATTTCCTGGAGGAAATGCCGGAGCTTCCGGTCGTGGCTGCCGGATCGCTGATGGAGTTCGCGCTGGCGGACCATGCCTTTGCCATGCCCGTTGGGCGCGTGGACTATCTCAATGTCGCGCCGATGACCTTCACGGAGTTCCTGAACGCCGTCGGCAAGGCGGGACTCGCCCGAGCCGTGCAGGTGTTCGAGTGGCCGCCCGGCAAGGACACCTCGATCCCTCCCGTCGTCCATGACCGACTCCTCGCGCAGTTGCGCCTTTACCAGTACGTGGGCGGCATGCCGGAAGCGGTGCGGGTCTTCGCCGAGTCCGGAAGCCTGCGTGCGGTCAGCGATGTCCATTCCGGCATCGTCGAGACGTATCGAGACGACTTCCCCAGGTACGCCCCCCGGCGAGACATGACCCGGATGCTGCGCGTGTTCAACTTCGCGGCGCGCCAGCCTGGCTGGAAGGTGAAGTTCAGCAATGTCTCGCCCGACGACCAGAGTGTCACGGTGCGACGGGACATCGATCTCCTGGCCATGGCGAGGGTAATCGCGAAAGTGACGCACAGTGCGTGTTCCGGCCTCCCGCTCCAGGCGGACCTGAAGGAGAACGTCTTCAAGCTGCTGTTTCTGGATGTGGGGTTGATGAATGCCGTCTCCGGGGTGGATTGGGAGGCCATCCGGGCGGCCGACGGCAGGGAGCTGGTGAACGCCGGGCGCAGTGCCGAGCAGTTCATCGGTCAGCACCTCCAGTACCTGTTCGCGCGGCGCGTCAACCGGGAGCTTACCTATTGGCTGCGTGAGGGGCGGTCCAACAACGCCGAGGTGGACTACGTGGTCGAACTCGGGGGGGAGATCGTGCCGGTGAAGGTCAAGGCGGGCCGTGCCGGCACGTTGAAATCCCTGCACCAGTTCGTAGCCGAGAAGCGGCCACCGCTTGCGGTTCGGTTCGACGCCGCGCCGCCCGGCGTTCAGGAGGTGCGCGCGGAAGTGCGGTCCGGGGGCGCCATCGAAACGGTCCGTTACCGGTTGCTGTCCCTGCCGCTCTACCTTGTCGAGCGGCTGCCCGAACTGGTCAAGGGGTGCTGAAGCCCCTGGCTGTCCCATGTGCGCGTCACCCAGCGGGCCGATCCAATGGAACCGGTCGGATAGACTTGCAGGAACACAAACCTTCACGGAGACCTCGCACATGGCTTTTTCCGGCGTCGAGAACGCACGCTTCGGAGTCTCGATCTTCCCTACCGACTATGCGATGCAGCCGGTAGAAGTGGCTCGCGAGGTCGAAGCCCGGGGCCTCGACAGCCTCTTCTTCCCGGAGCACACCCATATCCCGGCGAGCCGCGCGACGCCGTTCCCGGGCGGTGGCGACCTGCCGCCGGAGTACTGGCACGCCCACGATCCGTTCGTGGCGCTCGGGGCGTGCGCGGCGGCGACGGAGAAGATCCGGCTCGGCACCGGAATCTGCCTGGTCATCGAACGCGATCCCATCACGCTCGCCAAGGAGATCGCGTCGCTCGACATGATCTCCGGCGGCCGTGCCGTCATTGGCATCGGCGCCGGCTGGAACCGGGAGGAGATGGAGAACCACGGCGCGAACTACCGCAACCGCTGGAAGATCGTCCGGGAGAAGATCCTGGCCATGCGTGAGATCTGGCGCGAGGACGAGGCCGAGTATCACGGCGAGTTCGTCGACTTCGACCCGATCTGGTCGTATCCGAAGCCCGTCCAGGCAGGCGGTCCGCCCATCTGGATCGGCGCCAACTCGAAGTGGGTGTTCGACCGCATCGCCGATTACGCCGACGGCTGGATGCCCATCGGGGGCATGGGTTCGGGCAACATGGAGCGCCTCGAGGAAGCCCTGGAGGCGCGCGGACGCAAGGTCGCGGACCTCGACCTCGCGCTCTTCGGTTCGCCGATGCAGGCCGAACAGTGCGTCGGGCGCATCGAGCAGGGCTTCGACGAACTCGTCTTCGGCCTGCCGCCGGCGCCGGCGGACAAGGTGTTGCCGGTACTCGACCGCGTTGCGGCCGTGGTGGAGGAGATCCGCGGCTGACCGAGCGCGCGATCCTGCCTTGCCCATGACCCGCCTCATCCCGGCGTCGGACTTCCCGGACCTGCTGCGCCCCGGCCAGCGCGTCTGGGTGAGTGCCGCCGGCAACGAGCCGGTCGCCGTGCTTGACGCGCTCGCCGCGCAACCGGCGGCGGCCCGGGGCGTGACGTTCATCCAGTTCCCGCTGCCGGGCCTGAACCGCTTCGACTTCACGGCCCTCGACGCCGAAGCGGACATGATCACGTTCTTCATGACGCCGGACCTGCGTGGCTCGCGTGCGCGCTTTCTGCCCATGCAGATGCGGTTCGTCTTCGAGTACCTGCGCCGGGGTCCGCTCGACGTGGCGCTGATCCAGGTGGCCGGGACACCGGACGGCGGCTTCGTTGCCGGCCCGAACGTGGACTTTCTCGGCGCCGCCCTCGAGTCGGCGGACCTGGTCGTCGCCGAACTCAACCGCGGGCTCACGCCGTTGGCCGGGGGCATGCGGATCGACGCGGACCGCCTGGACTACGTCGTCGAGTCCGACCGTCCCCCCGCGACCCTGCCGCCAGGCAACCCGGACGATGCCGCGCGGCGCATCGGCGCGCACGTGGCCGGCCTCGTCCGGGACGGGGACTGTATCCAGACGGGCATCGGCGCGATCCCGATGGCCATCCTCGCCGCGCTGGGCGACCGAGCAGACCTCGGCATGCACGGCGGCCTGATCGACGACGCCGGCATGGCGCTCATCGAGGCCGGAAACGTGACGGGCGCGCGCAAGACGGTCGACCCGGGGAAGCACGTCGCAGGTCTCGCGCTCGGCTCCGAACAGCTGCACGAGTGGTTGGCCGGCCAGCCCGATGTCGTCTTCGCCGGCGCCGACCACACCCACGAACTGGAGGTCATCCGCCGCATCGACAACTTCGTCTCCGTGAACTCGGCGGTGGAGGTGGACCTCTTCGGCCAGGTCAACGCCGAGGTCGCGGGCGGCCGCCAGATCTCGGGCACGGGCGGCGCGGTGGACTTCATGCGGGGCGCCCGGGCATCGAGAGGCGGCCGCTCCATCGTCGCCATGAACGCTACCGCCCGCGGTGGCACGGTGTCGCGCATCGTGCGGCGCGTGGAGATGGCTACGGCGTTACGGACCGACGTCGATATGGTCGTCACCGAATTCGGCGTTGCCGAACTCGGGACCAGGACGGTCGAGGAGCGGGCGGAGGCCCTGATCGCGATCACGCACCCGGACTTCCGGGACGAACTGGCGGGCTGACAGGCAACGAGCGAGGGACCACCCTCATGAGTCTTGGGGAAACCCATGCGTAGTAGTGAGAGTGAGGGACATCACGACGCGGTCGTCATCGGAGGCGGGCCCGCCGGGAGCATCACGGCCGCGTTCCTCGCGCGCCGCGGCTTCGACGTGGCGCTCTACGAGCGCGAGCACTTTCCCCGCCACCACATCGGCGAGTCGCTCCTGCCGGCCACGCTGGCGGTGCTCGAGGACGTGGGCGTGCTGCCGGCCATCGAGGCCGAGGGCTTCCTCGCCAAGTGGGGCGCGACCTGGTCCTGGGGCAGGAGCGACGAACCCTGGAGCCTGTACTTCAAGGAGACCAGTGCCCGCTACCCACATTCCTACCAGGTCTCGCGGGACCGCTTCGACCAGATCCTGCTCGAACACGCCTCCTCATCCGGTGCGCGCGTGCGGCAGGGTGTCGCGGTCAGGAGCGTGCGGGAAGGCGAGGTCGAGTTGGCGGACGGCGAAAGGATCGGGGCGGACATCGTCGTCGACGCGTCGGGGCAGCGGTCGCTGATCGCCTCGGCGCGCGGCTTCAAGCGCTGGGACGCGTACTTCCGCAACCTCGCCGTCTACGGCTACTTCCGCGGCGCGCGGCACCTCGACCCGCCGGACGACAGCAACATCTTCATCGAGTCGTACGAGAACGGCTGGATGTGGAAGATCCCGCTCGCGGGCGGCATCTCCAGCGTCGGCGCGGTCGTGGACCGCGACATCGGCGCGGCCGGCATCCGCAAGGTCGGGCGCGAGCGGTTCTATCTCGACCAGGTCGCCGCGACCGTGCGGGCCGCCGCCCTGCTCGATGGCGCCGACTTCGCGGACGGTCCCCACGTGGTTCGCGACTGGTCGTACCGGGCGGACACGTTCGCCGGCGACGGGTTCGTGCTGGTGGGAGACGCGGCCTGCTTCATCGATCCCCTGTTCTCGACGGGCGTGCACCTCGCGGCGACCGGGGCGAGCCTCGCCGCCGCCTACGTGGCGACCGCGCTTCGCGACCCCGACCTGACGGCCGCGGCGCGCGACGCGTATCAGCGCCTCTACCTCGCGCAGTACGGACACTTCCACGACATGGCGCAGCTCTTCTACGGGACGAATCGCGCGCGGGAGTCGTATTTCTGGGAAGCACGCCGCCTGACGGGGGAGACCCGGCTCGAACCCCGCGCCGCCTTCGTGCGCGCCATCTCCGGCCAGGCCGCCTTCCAGGTGGAACGTGCGGCGCTGGCTCACGCCGCGCTGCCGGAGGACTTCGAGCGCGAACTCGAAAGGCAGGTCGCGGTGCACGGTGCGCCCCGGGTCGAGCCGACCGGCGCGATGCGGGTGCGGCTTGCCGCGGGCCTCGAGGTAAGCGAACGGGCGGTCCTCGGAGACGGCCGGTTCGAGATGGGTCACGTCATCGCCGGCAACGGACGCGACGACCTGCCCGTCAGCGCGCTGGTGGCCAACCTCGCGAAACAGGCCACCGGCCGCAGCCTCGGCGAGATCGCGGACCGGATGGCGGGTACGGACCCGGGCTCGACCAGGGAGGCCGTACTGTCCGCCGCGGCGCTGCTGATCGCCGAAGAGGTGCTGAAGGTCACCGCCTGACAGACGGGCTGGCAGTGCAAACGCGCGTCAGTCCCCTTTTGCATCGTCCCCGTGGAGGAACTCCTCCCCGGTGACCTGGTCGTTCAGCAGGTGCAGTTGCTCGAAGTCGATGAGGTCGAGCCGGTCGCTGGCGACGAACCGCTCCAGCAGGCCCGGGCCTTCGTCGTGTGGCGTTGCGGGCGTCTCACTGCGCTCGGCGACCGGCCGTTGCCGGGCGTCCACCCACGCCTCGGTCTCGGGCCGCTCGAGCCACTCGACGCCGAGCAGGAACGCAAGATCGTGCGTGCGCTGGACCGCCTGGCGCTGAACGATCTCGAGGGCGGTGGTAAAGAAGTACACGCCGCTCGTGATCGGCCCGATGGCGAACATGCGGCCCTCCGCCGATGACGCACCGGCCGCCGGGATCACCTGGCCGGTCTCGAAGCGGCAGTCGACGCCGCCGAACGGGTGGGGCCTGACGAGCCCGCGGGCCAGCAGGTTCACGACCAGCGCGCTGTCGGCGTCCTCGATACGGCCGGCGGACCCGGTCGCGGAGACGAGGTATGGGACAGGCACCGGGTCGCCCGCATCGAGGGACAGGAGGAAGTTGCCCGTTCGCTCGTCGTACCGGAACCTGCGCGCCCCTCCCCGAACCTGCAGCCAGCCGGATCTCAGCAGCGCCAGTATCCGTTCCGCGTTCTCCCTCGGTATCGAGGCGCGATAGGTCAGCCAGTCGTTGAGCCACTGCGACGTCAGGAGCCGTCTGTCCTCGTCCGCGAGATGGTGCCAGAGCAGGTCGATGTTGCGGTTCGTGGCGTACAGGACCGCCTGCCACGGCCGCGTCCGGCCCTTCGCCAGCGCGATCTCCCGCTCGTAGTAGTCCACCGCGGGGACGTACTCCTTCACGATGTCCCCCAGTCCGACCCGGCGCCCTTCGGCGTGTTCGATCTCGCTGCCGAGCATGGCCGCGACATCGACGAGCCGCAGTTTCTCCTTCCTGCCCCGCAGCGCCTTCTGCAGGTCCTCCCGCTCGAGTTGCCTGAATTCGTACTTCCCCCGGTCTGCCCGTACCGCGGGGAGGCGACCCCCGCGGGAGACGCAGACGACTCCGCCTTCGTGTCCGGCCGCGGCAAGACCGAGAGCGACGTCGATGGCGCTTAGGCGCGTCCCTATGACGCCGACCCGCGCCGTGGGGGGAATCTCCCGGATCAGGCGGGCGATGGGATAGGGGGTGTGGTAGTAGCCGTCCTGGTACTGGTAGTCCTCCGTCCTGAACCGTTCCAGGTGTCCGAGCGCCAGGTAGACGTAGCGCGCCTGGTACTTGGCGCCCGAGGTCGTGTGGAGGTGGTATCGGCCTTCGGGTGCGGCGGGCGGTTCGATGTCGACCACCTCGTCCTCGATGGCGTCAAGCCGCTGCCGCCGTTCGACGGCCCGGCGTTGCGCGTGGGCCAGGAGGTCGGCGAGGTACAGCCCGACGACCGGTCTTGGCACGTAGCTGTCGGTATCGAACGTCCTGTCGCCCAGCACGGGACGCCACCTGTCGGGGTGCTCCCCGACCCAGCGGAGAAATCCGAACTCGCCGCCGAACCCGCGGTCGATGGCCCCGCACGTGGTGTTCATCAGGTTGCTTGCCGCGTCCTCCGCGTACGCGTTGCCGCCCCGGCAGCCGCCGGTGTCGAAAAGCGCCATCGAGACGTTCGCGGTGCTCAGTCCAACCGGCAACCGCTCGACGATGCTCGCCGCCAGACCGACACCCGACGCGCCGCCGCCGACGATCGCGACCGTGTAGTCGCGCCTCATGGATCGCGTTGTCCGGCTCCGGGGTCGTCCGTCAGGCCCATCGTCATCAGCACGAAGGCGAATTCCTCCGCGATCTCGTACAGCGCGTCGTAACGTCCCGACTTGCCGCCGTGGCCGGCGCCCATGTTGGTCTTGAGGACGAGCGCGTTATCGTCGGTCTTGAGCGTGCGCAGCTTCGCGACGTACTTCGCGGGTTCCCAGTAGGTCACGCGGGGATCGTTCAGTCCCGCGGTGACGAGCATCGGAGGGAACGCCCCCGGCCGGAGCTGGTCGTAGGGCGAGTACGAGCGGATCAGCTCGAACGCGTCGCGGTCCTCGATGGGGTTGCCCCACTCGGGCCACTCCCCGGGCGTCAGCGGCAGCGTGTCGTCGAGCATCGTGTTCAGGACGTCCACGAACGGCACGTGGGCGGCGACCACGCCCCAGAGATCCGGCGCCTGGTTCACGACCGCGCCCATCAGTTCGCCGCCCGCGCTGCCGCCCGCGATGGCGATGCGTCGCGGCCGGGTGAACCCGCGGTCCACGAGGTGCCGCGCCACGTCGACGAAGTCGTTGAAGGTGTTGGTGCGGTGGGCGAGCTTCCCCTGTTCGTACCAGCCCCGACCGAGTTCGCTGCCACCCCGCACGTGCGCGATGGCGTAGAGGAAGCCGCGGTCGAGGAGCGACAGCCGCGTCGTGGAGAACGACGGCGGGATCGCGGCGCCGTAGGCGCCGTAGGCGTACAGGTAGAGCGGCGCCGACCCGTCGAGGGGCGTGTCCCGGCGGCGGACGATCGAGACGGGCACCGAGACGCCGTCCCGTGCCGGCGCGAGCAGGCGCTCGCTGGTGTAGAGCCCCGGGTCGTAGCCGCTCGGAACCTCGCGCACCTTGCGCGTCACGAGCCGTTCCTTCCCGATGTCGTAGTCGAAGACCGTGTTGGGCGTGACCATCGAGGCGTAGCTCAGCCGGACCTCGTCCACGTCGTACTCGGCGTTCGCGCCGAGGCCGACCGTGTGGAGAGGCTCGGGAAGCGCCACGTGCCGGCCGGTGCCTTCGCGGTCCAGGATGCGCACCTGGTCGACCCCGTCGACCCGCTCGTCCACCACGATCCAGTCGCGGAAGCACTGGATGCCGCGCAGGTACACGCTGTCCGAGCCCTCGATCAGGCTTTCCCAGCGTGCCTCCTGGAAGCCGTCCTGCGGGGCGGCCGCCAGGCGGAAGTTCCGGTGCCGGTCGTTGGTGCGGATGACGAAACGGTCGCCCTGGTGGTCGATGTCATAGTCGTGACCCTCCCGGCGCGCCGCCACGAGTGCGGGTTCGGCCGTCGGGTCGTCCGCCGGCAGGAGGTAGGACTCGCTGGTGACCTGGTCCCCGGTCGAGATGACGATGTAGCGCCGCGACGAGGCCTCGGCAAGCCCGACCCAGAAGCCGCTGTCCGCCTCCGTGTAGACGATCGCGTCCGCTTCGGCCGGCGTGCCGACGACGTGGCGCCGGACCTGGTGCGAGCGCCAGTGCTCGTTCATCACGAGGTAGAAGAAGGCCCGGTTGTCCGCGGCCCAGACGGCGTCGCCGTTCGTGTCCTCGATCCGTTCGTCGAGGACGCTGCCGTCGCGCAGGTCCTTGACGCGCATGGTGTAGCGCTCGCCGCCGCTCGTGTCGGTGCTGTAGGCGACGTAACGGCCGTCGTGGCTCACGGACATGGAGCCCAGCGCGAAGTAGTCGTGGCCGTCCGCGAGCGCGGGCTCGTCGAGGATCGTCTCGACCGACTCCGGGTCGTCGACGGGCCAGCGGGTCCAGGTCCGGTACTGCGCCCCGGCCTCGAAGCGCCACTGGTAGAAGTAACCGCCGTCCCGCAGCGGGACGGAGGCGTCGTCCGGTTTCTCGCGCGCCTTGATCTCCTCGAACAGTTCCTCGACGAGGGGCTGGACGGGCGCCATGACCGCGTCGAAGTACGCGTTCTCGGCACGCAGGTAGGCCAGCACGTCCGGGTCGTCGACCGTCGGATAGTCGGCGTCCCGCAGCCAGGCGTACGGGTCCTCGACCGTCACGCCGTGGCGCGTGAACCGATGCGGGCGCGGTTCGGCGACGGGCGGCGTCAGCGCCCCGGGTTCGTCCGTGGGTTCGCGAATGTCAGCCGCCGTCGTCAGCGCTCCGGCCGCCAGGACGGCGGCCAGGGCATGCCGCATCAGTCCGGGAGCCCCAGCACGCGCTTGGCGATGATATTGCGCTGGATCTCGTTCGAGCCGCTGTAGATCGACGCCGCCCGGTTGGCGAGCCACGTGCGGGTGTCCTCGAGGGACTGTTCGTCGAACGCCTGGCCCGACCAGCCGAGGCCCTCGGTGCCGCGCATCGAGACGAACAGCGACGACTTCTCCTGCTGCAGTTCGGTCCCGTACATCTTGAAGATGGACGTCGCCGGCCCGGGCGTACCACCGCCGCGAGCTTCCTCGACGGCCCGGCGCTGGGTGAGCCGGAACGCGAGGTCGTTCATGTTGTGGGTGATGACCTCGTGGCGCAGATCCGCATCGGCGATGCGGCCGGCGCTGTCACCCGCGAACCGCTTGGCTTCCCCCTCGAGGGTCGGTCCGGCGTCCGCCGCGGCGCCGCCGCCGACCAGGGACGCCATGCTGCCGCGCTCGTGCTGCAGCAGGCGCTTGCCGACCGTCCAGCCCTTGTTGAGTTCGCCGATCAGGTCTTCCTTGCGGGCGATGGCGTCCTCGAAGAAGGTCTCGCAGAAAGGCGAACTGCCACTGATGAGGCGGATGGGGCGCACGGTGATGCCGGGCTGGTGCATGTCCATCAGCACGAAGCTGATGCCCTGGTGCTTGGGCACGTCCGGATCGGTGCGCACGAGGGCGAAGATCCAGTCGGCGAACTGGGCGCCGGAGGTCCAGATTTTCTGGCCGTTGACGACGAAGTGGTCGCCGTGGTCCTCGGCGCGCGTGCGCAGGCTCGCGAGGTCCGATCCGGAACTCGGTTCGCTGTAGCCCTGGCACCAGGCGCGTTCGGCGCGCACGATCGGCGGGATGTGCCGCTGCTTCTGCTCGTCGGTGCCGTACTCGAGCAGGGTGGGGCCGATCAGCGACGTGCCCATGCCGGCCAGGGGCGCGCGGGCGTCGATGCGCCGCATCTCCTGGATGAGCACCATGTACTCGTCGTTGGAGAGTCCGCCGCCGCCGTATTCCGCCGGCCACGTCGGGGCGGTCCAGCCCTTCTCGATCATGCGCTCGAGCCAGCGTTCGGTGTCGGCGTCGTCGATGCGGATCTTCGTGCTGCCGGTCGGCACGGGTCCGAGCCCGCGCGCGCCGGGCGGGCAATGCTCGGCCAGCCATGCGCGGGTCTCGCTACGGAAGTCGTCGATCGCTGTCATGCGTCTTGCTCTCGGGCAGTCGGAACGTGGATACGCGCCCGGAACTCCGCGACGCGCGAGCGTAAAGTTACCACGCCGGCAAACGGGGGCGGAACGGTCCGGCGCCGCTCCTGCGGGTCAATCCGGGAGTCCGAGGACCCGCTTGGCGATGATGTTGCGCTGGACCTCGTTCGACCCGCCGGCGATCGACGCCGACCGATCGTAGAGCCACGAACGCGTGTCCTCCAGGGCCTGCACGTCAAAGGCGTCGCCCGACCAGCCGAGTCCCCCGGTGCCGCGCATGGAGACGAACAGCGAAGACTTCCGCTTGCGCAACTCGGCTTCGCACACCTTGAAGATCGAGGTCGCCGGACCCGGCGTACCGCCGCCGCGGGCCTCCTCCACCGCCCGTCGCTGGGTGAGGCGGTAGGACCGGTCGTTCATGTTGTGCTCGATGATCTCTTCGCGGAGGTCGACGTCGGCGATCCGCCCCCGGACTTCGCCCGCGTACCGTTTGGCAACGTCTTCGAGCGTGGTCCCGGCGTCCTTCGCGGCGCCTCCGCCGGCGAGGGACGTCATGCTGCCCCGCTCGTGCTGCAGGAGGCGTTTCCCCACCGTCCAGCCCCGGTTGAGCTCGCCCACGAGGTCGTCCTTGCGGGCGATGGCGTCGTGGAAGAAGGTCTCGCAGAACGGCGCGTCGCCGTTGATCAGGCGGATGGGGCGTACCGTGACGCCGGGCTGGTGCATGTCGAGCAGCACGAAACTGATGCCCTGGTGCTTGGGCGCATCCGGGTCCGTGCGCACGAGGGCGTACATCCAGTCCGCGAACTGGGCGCCGGACGTCCAGATCTTCTGGCCGTTGATGACGAAGTGGTCGCCGCGGTCCTGCGCCTCGGTACGCAGGCTCGCGAGGTCCGACCCGGAGCCCGGCTCGCTGTAGCCCTGGCACCACAGCAGTTCGCCGCGCGCGATGGGCGGGATGTGACGCCGCTTCTGGTCGTCCGTGCCGTACTCGAGCAGCGTGGCGCCGATGAACGCCGACGCCAGGTCCACGATGAACACGCGCGCGTCGATGCGCCGCATCTCCTGGACGAGCACCATGTGCTCCTCGTTCGAGAGTCCGCCGCCGCCGTACTCCGCCGGCCACGTCGCCGCTACCCAGCCCTTCTCGATGATCCGTTCGAGCCAGAGGCGGATGTCGGGGTCGTCCTGGTGGAGCTTCGTGGCGCCGGTGAGGTCGGGCCCGGGGTCTCGGGCGCCGGCCGGGCAGTGCTCGGCCAGCCAGGCGCGGGTCTCCATGCGGAACTCGCCGATCGCCGTCATGCGTGCCTCCGATCCTCCACCGCCCGCCTCTGCGGCGAACGGTATCATGCTGCGGTCAGCAACCGGGGAGGCGTCATGTGCGGGCGGTTCAGCACGACGCGCAAGGTCGTGGAGGACGTATTCCTCGCGATGACGGGGGAGCCGTTTCCGGGCGAGGAGAACCTGAACACCGCACCCACGGAGACGGCCTGGGTCGTGCGCTGGAAGTCGGACGCCCGCGAGGCGCTTGCGGCCCGCTGGTGGCTGACGCCGTACTGGTCGAAGACTTCCGCGCCGCGCTACGCGACGTTCAACGCGAAATGCGAGAACCTGGAGAAGAGCGGCACGTTCCGGGACCCGTTCCGGTACCGGCGCTGCGTCGTCCCCGTCGACGGCTTCTACGAGTGGACGGACTCGCCCCTGGGCCGTTTGCCGTATCACGTCGAGCCGGCGGACGGTGGGCCGCTGCTGCTAGGTGGCGTGTGGGACCGCTGGCGGGACCGCAAGACGGACGAGGTCCTCTACAGCTTCGCCGTCGTGACGACCCCCGTCCATCCGGGGCTTTCATGGTTGCATGACCGCCAGCCGCTGATGCTGTCGGGCGCGGATGCGGACGCGTGGATGGACCATGAACGGCCACCGGGCGCCCTGCACGACCTCTTTGCGCCACGGCTGCCGGGCCCGCTGGCCGCGGTCCCCGTCTCGAGCTACGTGGGCAACGCGAGAAACAAGGGGCCGCGCTGCACGGAACCGATCGGCGACGCGGTCGCGATCGGGGACTGAGCCGTTGCCGGTGCTAGGCTACGGCACGGCGAATCAAAGTATGGGAAGGAACTCCATGAGCGACCACGAAACTACGGACAGTGACCAGACGGCGGCTGAGCGGGAGGGGCTTGCGGGTCGTGGCGCCCGTCTCGGGGCATACGTGATCGACTGGATCATCGTCGGTGCCGTCACCTTCGGCATCGCGTGGTACGCGGGGCTGTTCGAGCGCATCATGCGGCAGGACACGACCGCGACGCTGTGGGTCGCCCTGATCAGTCTCGCCGTGTACGCAGTGATCAACCTGCGCCTGCTGGCGCGGCACGGGCAGACGGTAGGCAAGCGGCTGGTCGGCGTGCGCATCGTCGACGCCACCGCACGAGAGATCGTTCCGGTCTGGAAGTCGTTCGGCCTGCGTGTCGTCGTGATCCAGGGCATTGCGTCCATTCCCCTCGTCGGCGGGCTCTTCGCCTTGGTCGACGTCCTGTTCATCTTCGGCGAACGGCGGCGCTGCCTGCACGACCATCTCGCCGGCACCATCGTCGTCGACGCCGACGCGGCGGGCTGACGACGCCAGGAGGCCCTGACATGTCCATCGAGAACCTCGCGACCACCCATGACGTGGAGGGTGACGCCCTCGCGGCCATCGAGTACTGCTACGAGCAGGGCTGGACGGACGGACTCCCGGTCGTCCCGCCGGAGGTGGGCCGGATCGAAGCCATGCTGGCCATGGAGGGCCGCCCACCGGAGACGGTGATCGCCACCCACCCGGCGACCGGCAACGAGTGCACGATCATGTCGGCGGCGGTCAACGCCGTGATGGCCGGGTGCCTGCCGGAGTACTTCCCGGTGATCGTGGCGGCCCTCGAGGCGGCCAACGAGCCCGGCTACAACTACCATGCCTCGACGGCCAGCACGGGCGGTTCCGCGCAGCTCCTGGTCGTCAGCGGACCGGCGGTGGTGGACCTCGGCATGAACAGCGCCGGGAACGTGTTCGGCCCCGGCAACCGTGCCAACGCGACCATCGGCCGCGCGATGCGCCTGATCGTGCTGAACGTCTTCGAGATGATCCCGGGCATCTCGGACCAGTCCACGCAGGGGCACCCCGGCAAGTACTCGTTCTGCATTGCCGAGCGCGCCGACCGCTGCCCGTGGGCGCCGCTGCACGTCGAGCAGGGGTACGGGGAGGACATCTCGAGTGTCACCGTCTTCGCCGGCGCGGGCTTCGGCAACGTGGAGAACCACGGCGGGAACACGCCCGAGTCCATTCTCGACTGCGTCGCGGACTCCATGGCGAACCTCGGGGCCATCACGGGGGGACAGTCGGTCGTGATCCTCTCGCCGGAGCACGCCGAGATCGTGGCCGGCACCGGATGGAGCCGGGCGGACGCCCAGTCCTACCTCTTCGAGCAGGCGAAGCGCTCGGTTGCGGACATGAAGTCCGTCGCCAAGTTCGTCCCGGAGGTCTACGAGAAGCAGGGCCGGGAGGACATGCACCGGGGCATGGGGGCCGAGGACATCCTGATCACGGTCGCCGGGGCCGACGCGGGTGGCCACTCGGCGTTCATTCCCTCGTGGAGCCGCAGCCGCGGTTCGTTGATGCAGCACAAGCCGATCGGGGTGTGCATCGATTGTTGAGGGAACCTTGAAAATTCGGATGCGGACTCTGAATTTTCAAGGTGTTCCGGGGTTGCCGGCCCGCGTCGCCGACGTGGTTTGAGGTACGCTTGAGGCCGGACCGTCGGCGTGCCGGCGACATCCACCCACAGACGGAGGAGACATGACCATTCGCCTCATGGACCCGGGAGGATCGGGAACCACCATCGAGCGCAGCCTGGCGCCGCGCCTCGAGAGCCTCGAGGGCCAGCGGATCGCGCTGCTGACGAACGGCAAGCACAACGCGGACGTGCTGCTGCGGGAGACGGCGGCCCTGTTCGCCGACCGCCACGGCTGCAGGGAGGTCGGGTTCTTCGACAAGCGCAACGCCGGCAACCCCTGCCGTCCCGACCGCCTCGAAGCGCTCTGCGAGGACGCCGATTTCCTCATCACGGCGGTGGGCGACTGAGGGAGCTGTTCAACGTGCAGTGTGCATGACGGCATCTCCTTCGAACAACTCGGCAAGCCCGCGCTCGTGATCTGCACGCACCCGTTCGAGAAGACGGGGCGGAACATCGCGCGCGCCCTCGGCCTCGCCGACTATCCCTTCGCCATGGTGGACCATCCGATCGGCAGCCGGACGCTCGACGAACTGCGGGTGCGCGCCGAGGACGCGTACCGCCAGGGCGTGCCGATCCTCCGCGGCTGAGGACTCCGGCGCGTGGAGTGGGTCGCGGGAACGAGCGGGTACAGCTACAAGGAGTGGAAAGGGATCTTCTACCCGGAGGACCTCGCCGCCGGCGACATGCTGTCCTTCTACGCGGAGCGGCTGCCGGCGGTGGAGATCAACAACACGTTCTACCGCATGCCGCGCAGCCACGTGCTCGAGGGCTGGGCCGAGGCCGTTCCCGCGGGGTTCCGGTTCGTCATCAAGGCGTCCCGGCGGATCACCCACCACGCGAAGCTCGAGGACGCCGACGACGCCGTCGGCTTCCTGTCCTCGCGGGTCGCGAAGCTCGAGGACAAGCTCGGCTGCGTCCTCTTCCAGTTGCCGCCGTTCCTGCGCAAGGGGCCCGAGCGGCTCGACAGGTTCCTTTCCGCCTGGCCTCGCGAACTCCCGGCGGCGGTGGAGTTCCGGCACGCGTCCTGGTTCGACGAAGAGGTCGCGGACATCCTGCGCGGGCACGGCGCCGCGCTCTGCGTGTCCGACGACGGCAAGCGCGAGCTGCCCGGCTTCTTTCACACCACGGACTGGCTCTACTTCCGGCTGCGCCGGCCGGACTACGACGACGACGCCCTGCGCGACTGGATCGCCCGCGCCGACGCGACGGATGCGAGCCGCGGTTTCGCCTTCTTCAAGCACGAGGACGAGGGCGCCGGGCCGCGCCTCGCCGCCGCGTTCCTGTCGCTCGCGGGGGCAGGCGCCACCGCGTAACCCGGGTTCCCGTGCGCGGTACGCCCGCTATTGCTCCACCAGGTCGCGCAGCCGTTTGCGCTCCCGTGCCCGCAACACGAGCGCGAGGAAAGGCATGGGGAGCAACAGGAAGTACTGGTATCCCGCCAGGTGCAGCAGTTCGTGCGGGAGCGTCAGAGCCAGCGTGACCGACGACACGCCGGAGAGCGCGATGACCCCGTACATCGAGAGGAAGACCACCGCGTTCCGGCGTTCGGCGGCGTTCAGCGCCAGCGCTCGGCTGCGCACGAGGACGTAACCGAACATCGCGACGATGACCCCGGCGAGCCATGCCCAGGAGATGCCGTATGTGACGAAGACCAGGGTCAACTGCTCGGCCCAGGTGACCGGGTCGAGCACGAACGGCGGGGGTATCCAGTCGTCGGACATGTCGGCCGCGCCGAACGCGTAGACGATGCGCAGCGGGAAGACCATGACGAGCAACCCCATCACGAGCAGCAGCGTCAGCAGCACGGCCACCCCGTTGTCCAGACCGTAGAGGCGGCTCCAGTTGCGGTGGGCGATCCAGAAGGCGAACAACTGGGCGGACGAGAACAAGAACACGGGGATGCTCTTGATCGCGTTCTCGAGCTCCTCGAAGGTCTCGGGCAGGTCGTCCACCGCGATGACGAGTAGGGTCACCGCGAACGCGAAGGCGGCGTCGGCGAAGGTCTCGAGGCGCGTCATGGCGAGGCCGCGCAGGCGCATCCCCCGCTCGACGGGGAGGTGGTCCAGGGTCGTGGTCATCACGTGAACTCCAGGTGAGTGACGCGGGCACGATGCTACCCCTCCGGGCCGGGGGCCTTTCGATACAATCGGTGGTGCGCAACGCGACCAGGGGAGAGACGATGACATCGAGTATCCGCGTGTGGGCGCTCACGGCGGCGCTCCTCATTCCGGCGTCCACCGCGGGGCACCACGCCTTCTCCGCCGAGTTCGACGCCGATCTGCCGATCGAGGTGACAGGTACGGTGACGCGCGTCGAGTGGATCAACCCCCACGCCTGGGTGCACGTGCGCATGGACCTGGAGGACGGGTCGGCCGAGGACTGGATGCTCGAGGCCGGCACGCCCAACACGCTGCTGCGCAGGGGGCTCACGCGGACCGTCCTGACGGCGGGCACCGAGGTCGTGGTGCGCGGCTACCAGAGCAAGGACCAGGTCTGCAACCCGATGTGCTGGGGGAGCGGGCGCGATATCACGTTCCCGGACGGGACGCGGCTCTTCATGGGTTCCTCGGGCACGGGCGCGCCGCGCGACGGCGCGGATCCGAACGAACCGGCGCGGGACGGGGAGACGAACCTGCCCGAGTAACCGGTCCCCGAGCGGGAGGGAGGTCCGCATGTACAGGTCGCGCCGATCGAAGCAGAAGGGCATCTCCACCGCTTGGCTGGCGGTCTTCCTGGCGGTCGTGCTGGGCGCGGCATGGCTTCTCTTCTTCCGCGAAGACGCGCCCTATCCGATGTCCCGGCAGCCCGCGCCCGACGCGGCGCCGGCCGCCGCAGCGGTCGATGACGCCCGCATCGTCCGCGCGCTGCGCGAGGAGCCGGGGTCCTGGCTCACGTATGGCCGCACGTTCGAGGAGCAGCGCTTCTCGCCGTTGACCGGGATCGACCGCGAGACCGTTTCGCGGCTCGGGCTCGCCTGGTCGAAGGACCTCGGCGTGCGCCACCGCGTGCAGGGCAGCCCGATCATGGTCGACGGCGTCGTCTACGTGGCGGACCCGTGGGGCGTCACCTACGCCCTCGATGCGAAGACGGGCGCGGAGCTCTGGAAGTTCGACCCCGAGATCGATCCCGACCTGGTCCGCTACGCCTGCTGCGGCGGCCCGGTCAACCGCGGTGTGGCCTACTACGGCGACCGCATCTACGTGGCTGCCTTCGACGCGCGCCTCATCGCCCTCGACGCGGCCACGGGTCAGCAGATTTGGGAAGCCTATACGGGCGATCCGGCGAGTCGCGTGCCGACGACCGTCACCGGGGCGCCCCGCGTCGGCGGCGGCAAGGTCTACATCGGCCAGAGCAGCTCCGAGTACGGCGTGCGGGGCTACGCGAGCGCCTGGGACGCCGAGACGGGAGAGGAGGTCTGGCGGTTCTTCACCGTGCCGGGCGACCCGTCCCTGCCGTTCGAGCATCCGGAGATGGAGCAGGCCGCGGAGACCTGGACGGGGCAGTGGTGGGAGTACGGCGGCGGGGGCACCGTGTGGCACTCGATCGTCTACGACCCCGAGTTCGACCAGGTCTACCTCGGCGTCGGGAACGGCATGCCCTGGCCTCGGGCGATCCGCTCGCCGGGCGGCGGGGACAACCTGTTCCTCGCGTCGGTCGTCGCCGTGGACGCCGACACGGGCGTCATGAACTGGTACTACCAGACGACGCCGGGCGACAACTGGGACTATACGGCCACCCAGGACATGGTCCTGGCGGACATGCGCGTGGACGACGTGGACCGCAAGGTGCTGTTGCAGGCGCCGAAGAACGGGTTCTTCTACGTGATCGACCGGGAGGACGGCGCCCTGCTGCGCGCGCATCCCTACGGCCCCGTCAACTGGGCCACCCACGTGGACATGGAGACGGGCCGGCCCGTCGAGAACCCGGACATGTACTACGACGAGGAGCCGAAGTGGGTGCTGCCGGGCGCCGGCGGGGGCCACAACTGGCATGCGATGTCGTTCGATCCGCGCCGGGGAGTCATGTACATCCCGACGCAGGAGTTGCCGTTCTTCTTCTCGCTGCCGGAGGAGTTCGTACGCACGGGCGTCTTCAAGCTGAACGAGGTGGGCATGAGCTTCGGCGTGCGCGTCGGCGGGCCGCGCCAGCACGCCGTGGACACGGCGGGACCGGTGCCGGAGACAGCGGGGCGCCTCAAGGCCTTCGACCCGCTCACCGGCGAGACGCTCTGGTCCACGGACAACCAGACGTGGAACAACGGCGGTGTACTGGCGACCGCCGGCGGCGTGGTTTTCCAGGGCGGTGAAATGGGTCCGTTCGTGGCCTACGACGCGGACGACGGGTCACCCCTGTGGGAGTTCCAGACGTACGGCGCGATCAGCGCGCCCCCGGTCTCCTACGAGGTCGACGGCACCCAGTACGTCGCCATCCTGACGTCCGCCACGAACCGCCACGAGAACTCGGGCAGCCTGCTGGTGTTCGCTCTCGACGGCGCCGCGGAGTGGCCGGCGCCCCCCGAGCGCCCGCGCGAGATCCCGGAACCTCCGCCGCTCACGGCGAGCGTCGAGGAAGTCGAGCGCGGCAGCGCGCTCTACCACGAGGCGTGCATGTGGTGTCACGGCGAC
>JAJDTI010000101.1 GCA_022827245.1 Pseudomonadales bacterium
GGCCGCGGGTCGTGTACTGGGACAAGTTCGGCCGGCCGGAAGACCCGCCGTTCCGCACCGGCTTCCCGGACGCCTGGTGGTGGGACGAGGCGAAGGCGCAGCGGATCGCGGCGGGTTCGGCCGCGCAGTAACGCCAGTCAGGCCGCGTCCGCCACCCCGCCGCAATACTCCAGAAACGCCCGCGTCCCCACGTCCACCGCGTCGGCCCCGAGCACCAGCCCCTTCACCAGCCGCCCGGCGTTGGTTCCGAGGCCGATCCCGTTGCCGTTGCCCACGATCGCCGTGACGACGTTCTCGTGTTCCGGAACCTGGGCGACGATCGGTTGCCCGTGGACGGTCGCGCAGATGGGTCCGCCCCAGCAGGCTTCGATCCGCACGTTGCCGAGGGACGGGTAGCGCCGCAGCATCTCCCCGTGGATGTGGCGGAACTTCGCCTCGTTGCGGTCCGGGGCCATGCGGTCGGGCGCCGGGGCCGGCGTGGTGCCCCCGCCGCCGAAGAAGAGGCGCCCGTCTCCCCGCAGGCGCTGGTAGAAGTGGTCCTCGTCCCGGTCGGCCGCCATGTCGTAGATGAGGAGGTCCCGGGCGCGCGGCGGACCGAGAGTGCTGGCCGTGTCTTCGTCCAGGGGTTCGGTGACGATCGTGTAGGTGTGCATCGGCGTCATGTAACCCCGCAGGAACGGGAACTGGCCGGAGTAGGCGTTCAGGGCCAGCACGGCCTTCGGCGCGCGCAGCGTGCCCCCCGGCGTCGTCACCGTGACCCGCCGGCCGCCCTCGACCGACGTCACCGGCGTCCCCTCGTAGAGGCGCACGCCCTTGCGCAGCACGGCGTCGCGCAACCCGCGGACCATGCGATAGGGGTGCGCCCGCGCCTGGTCCTCCAGCACCACCGCGCCCCAGGTCCGGAAGGTGACGAGATCGAAGTCCTCGGCCGGGACCGAGCGGGCGGGGAGGCCGAGCCCGGCGTAGTACCCGGCGACGCGCCGTACCACCTCCGCTTCCGCCTCCGTGGCCGCGGGGAGCCAGAACGGGCAGCGAGCGAAGTCGCAGTCGATGTCCTCCCTGGCCAGCAGTTCCTCGATCCAGTCGAGACAGCCGTGCGCCCACGCGGCGAGCACGTGCGGTTCGTTGCTGCCGTAGTTCCACATGTGCGGCGTGAGATGGCCCATGTGCCGTCCGCTCGAGGCGAAGCCCACGTGGTCCCGCTCGACGACGGCGACCTCGAGTCCTGCCTCGCGCAGGACGTACGCGCAGGAGAGCCCGACGATCCCGGCGCCGACGATCACGACTTCGGCGGTGCCGTCTTCGGTCAACGCCGCCGTCCGCGCGGGGTGCGGCTCGTCGGCGAAGAAGTTCGTGCTGAACGGGAGGGCCTGCATGGTCTGCTCCTTCAGTCGATGTCGCGCGCCGAGTCGTACACGCCGTCGACGTAGTCCACCACGATGCGGTCGAAGGCGTCGGGCTGTTCGTAGAGCGGCCAGTGCCCGCAGTCCTCGAGGATCGCCAGTTCGCAGGACGGCATGCTGCCCTGGAAGAACGTGTGGTTGCGCACCGGCGTGATCGGATCGTCCGCCCCGCACACCGCGAGACACGGGGTGCGGACGGCCCCTAGCCGGGACAGGAAGTCGAACGAGTCGTCCGCGATCCAGTCCCGGTAGACGAGTTCCGGCGAGACGTCGCCGAGATCCCGGTAGACCCGGTCGATGACGGTGTCGGGCGTGCTCGGCGAGAAGGTCCAGCGGCGGTCCAGGGGAGGGACTTCGGCGCCCGCGGCCGCGAGGCGCGCGCTCTCGAGCACTTCGGGAGCGACCCGCAGACGCCCGCCGGTGTCGACGAGCACCATCGCCGCGAGCCTGGCCGGGTGGTAGACCGCATAGGTGAGCGCGATCGCGCCGCCGAGCGAGTGCCCCACGATGACGAAGCGTTCCCAGCCGAGACCGTCGGCGAGGCTCTCGATGACGAACGCATGGTCCGCCGTTCCCCGGAAGCCCGCTCCGCCGGATCTGCCATGGCCGGCGAGGTCGACGCAGATGTACTGGCAGTCGGACGGCAGGGCCTGGCAGTGCCTTTCCCACACGCGGGCGTTGCAGCCGGTGCCATGGACGTACAGTAGGCGCTTCGGTGCGTCCTGGGGACCTCCCTGGACGAAGTGGATGTCGAGTCCGTCGATCCGGTGGTTTGGCATGTGCGAGAGCCCTCCGCTACGACGACGGGTACGCGTGCGCCCGCGCGACCGTCTCGTCGAGTTCCACGCCCAGTCCCGGTGCCGTGGGCGGGATGATGAAGCCGTCCTCCCACTCGAAGGGGCGTGTCAGGAGCTCGGCGTGAAAGCCGTCCAGCCGGCCGATGCTCTCCTGGATCAGGAAGTTGGGGGAGCAGGTGTCGAGCTGGACGTTGGCGGCCAGCTCGATCGGTCCGCAATACAGGTGCGGCGCGACCTGAGCGTAGTGGGCCTCGGCCATCCCGGCGATCTTCTTCGCCTCGAGGATGCCGCCGACGCGTCCGAGGGCCGGCTGCAGGATCGTTGCGGCCTGCTGTTCGAGCAGCAGCCGGAACTCGTACTTGGTGGCCAGCCGTTCGCCGGTGGCGACCGGGATGGTCGTGTGGCGTGCCACGCGCGCCATCTCGTCCACGTTCTCCGGCGGTACCGGCTCCTCGAACCAGAGCGGATCGAACCGCTCGACGCGCCGCGCGAAACGCACCGCGGCCGAGGTGGTGGTCTGGCCGTGGGTCCCGATCAGGATGTCGCACCGGCCCCCCACGGCCTCGCGCACGCTGCGGACCACGGCCTCCGCGTTGTCGAACCGGTCCAGGGGCGGTTCGCGCGGGTCTTCGTTGCCCATGGCGTCGATCAGGGGATCGAACTTGACGGCGGTGAAGCCCTGTTCCACGCAGGCGGCGGCGGAGATGGCCGCCTGTTCCGGATCGGTGAACGGCGAACGCCTGGGCCGGACGTCCGGGTCGGGATGCAGGTACGTGTAGGAGCGCAGCCGGTCGTGGTACCTGCCGCCGAGCAGGTTGTAGACCGGCTGTTCGAGCGCCTTGCCGACGATGTCCCAGCAGGCCATCTCCAACGCGCTCAGGACGCCGAGCACGGCGTGGTCGGGATGCTGGTGGGCCACCAGGCGTTCGTACCCGTCCCCGTAGTACGCGTGGCGCCACAGCCGTTCGATCTGAAACGGATCCCGGCCGACGGCATAGGTCTCGCCGAAGTCCTCGATCATGCGGGCCACCGTGAGCGGATGGAAAGGCACCTGGTAGACCTCGCCGTAACCGTGGATGCCGTTGTCGGCGGTCAGCTTGACGAAAATCCAGCAGCGGCCGCCCCGGTGCGGCGGTGGCGTGGCGACGACGAACGTTTCTACGTCGGAGATCTTCAAGGCGGCCTCCCGGGGCGATACGTCACGCGACGACGATAACGGAAGCGGCGTCCGGGCGGCTACAATCGACCCAATTCGTCGGAGGAGGGCCAGGTCATGCGGCTCAACGTGAACGGCAAGGAGCACGAACTCGAGGGCGTCGACCCGAACGCGCCCCTCCTTTGGGTGCTGCGCGACGGGCTGGGCCTGGTCGGCGCCAAGTTCGGCTGCGGCATCAGCCAGTGTGGCGCCTGTACGGTGCTGGTGGACGGCCAGCCGGTCCGCTCGTGCTCGTATCCGGTGGCCGCCGCGGTGGAGGCGGAGGTGTCCACGGTGGAAGGTCTCGCCGGGCCCGATGGCGAGTTGAGCGCGGTGCAGCAGGCCTGGGTCGACCTCGACGTCGCCCAGTGCGGCTACTGCCAGGCGGGTCAGATCATGGCGGCCGAAGCGCTGCTGCGGGAGAACCCCTCGCCGAGCGACGCCGACATCGACCGGGCCATGGCCCCGAACCTCTGCCGTTGCGGGACGTATCTCCGCATTCGCGAGGCGATCAGGACGGCAGCGGAGAAACGTACGGAAGGAGGGCAGTCATGAAGCGCGCTTTCGATACGGCAGGGGACCTTGCGGTCGACGTCGAAGCGGCGGTGGACGGGATGGAGATAGCCTCCATCGCGAAGATCGGCCGGCGCGACTTCCTCAAGCTCACCGGCCTGGTCGGCGGCGGGTTGATGCTCTCGTTCACCGGCCTGCGGGCCGCCGCGACAGGCGGCGCACTGCACCCGAACGGGTTCCTGCGCATCGACTCGGAAGGCATCACGCTCTACGCCAAGAACCCGGAGATCGGCCAGGGCGTCAAGACGTCGCTGCCGATGATCGTCGCCGAGGAACTGGACGCGGCCTGGGAGGACGTCGCGGTCGTCCAGTCCCCGATCGACGCGGCCACCTACGGACCGCAGGTGGCAGGCGGATCGAACTCGGTCCGCGTGAACTGGGACCTGCTGCGTACGGCCGGAGCCACTGCCCGCGCCATGCTGGTCGGCGCCGCCGCGGTGCGTCTCGGGGTCCCGCCGGCGGAACTTGCCACGCGGGACAGCCACGTCTTACATGAACGGACGGGCGCCCGGCTCGCCTACACGGAATTGGCGGACGCGGCCGCCGCGATGCCGGTGCCGGACGCGGGCACGCTGCCGCTGAAGTCCCCCGACCAGTTCCGCTTGTTGGGTCGGCGTATCACCGGCGTCGATAACGAGGCCCTGGTCCGCGGCGAGCCGCTGTTCGGCATCGATCAGTCCCTGCCGGGCATGAAGTACGCGGTGTACCAGAAGTGCCCTGCCCAGGGCGGGCGCGTCAGGTCCTTCAATGAAAGTGAAATCAAGGCGTTGCCGGGTGTACAGGATGTGTTTTCTCTGGAAGGGAACGGCAATCCCCTGGAACTGATGCCCGGCGTCGCGATCGTGGCCGATTCCACCTGGGCGGCGCTCGCGGCGAAGCGGCAGCTCCGGGTGGACTGGGACGAGAGCACCGCCGCCCGGGACAGTTGGAGCGACGCCGTGGCGCAGGCCGGGCGACTCCGCCACGAGGCCGGCGCGAACCGGGTCGTGGACGCCGGGGACGTCGACGCCGCCCTCGCCGCCGGCGCGCAGCGGCTCGAGTCCTACTACACCTACCACTTCGCGAGCCACGCCCAGCTCGAACCGCAGAACTGCGTGGCCCGGTTCGCGAACGGCGCCGTCGAACTCTGGGCGCCGACCCAGACGCCGCACCGGGGCATCGGCAACGTGGCCAGCACCCTGGGGCTCGCGCCCGAGCGTGTGACGGTCCACCAGACGCGCTGCGGCGGTGGCTTCGGGCGCCGGCTGTACAACGACTTCATGTGCGAAGCGGCCGCCATCGCGGCACGCGTCGACGCGCCGGTCAAGCTGCAGTGGACGCGCGAAGACGACATGTCGCACGACCTGTTCCGGGCGGGCGGGTTTCACCAGCTCGAAGGATCGCTGGACGGCGAGGGCAGGGTTTCCGGCCTGCGGGACCACTTCATCACGTTCGCCGACCAGGGCCGCCCGGTCAGCGGCGGGAGCTTCAGGCCCGGCGTCTTCCCGACCGGCCTCATCGACAACCTGCGCCTCGAGGAGACGGCGCTCGATTGGCGCACCCGGTGCGGGGCGTGGCGGGCCCCGTTCTCCAACGTCTTCGGTTTCGTCATCGAGAGCTTCATTCACGAACTGGCGACGGCCGCCGGACGCGATCACCTGGAGGTGATGCTTGAGATTTTCGGGGAACCGCGCTGGCTGGGAACCGGGAATCCCCGGGCGCTGCACACGGGCCGGGCCGCCGGCGTTGTCCGGCTGGCGGCGGAGAAGGCCGGTTGGGGCCGCCCCATGCCCCCCGGCCGGGGCCTCGGCCTCGCCTTCTATTTCAGCCACGCCGGCCATGTCGCCGAGGTTGCCGACGTCAGCGTCGATGCGGAGAAGAGAATCAAGGTGCACCGCGTCACCGTGGCCGCCGACGTGGGCCCGATCGTCAACCTCTCCGGGGCGGAGAACCAGCTCGAGGGGTCGGTGATCGACGGGTTGTCCACCATGGCCGGCCTGTCGGTGACGTTCGAGAACGGCCGCGTCGAGCAGTCCAACTTCGATGCGTACCCCATGCTGCGGATGCCCGACGCACCGCAGGTCGACGTCCACTTCGTGGCGAGCGACTTTCCGCCGAGCGGCCTCGGCGAACCCGGCCTGCCGCCGCTGGCCCCCGCCGTGTGCAACGCGGTCTTCGCAGCCACCGGCCACCGCATCCGTACGCTGCCGATCAGCGAAGAAGGGTTCTCGATCGGTTAGGCGTGAACGGGGACGGTTGGGTGTTCACCGGGTCTGCGAAAACCAAGCTCCGGCGCATCGTCGCAGGTGCGCTCTTCCTGGCGTGGGCGCCGCTGTTGCATGCGGCGGCAGCCATCGAGGCCGACGCGTTGCCCGAGGGGATCCTGAACGACCGCAACGGCGACGGCGTGCTGACGGAAGACGAGGTCATGCCCGGGCTGTTCTCGGTGCTGGACGCCAACCGGGACGGCCGTGCGGAGCTCAGCGAGATACGGGGCTTCCTGGCGCAGGTGGGGCAACCCTTCAGTTGGGTCAATCCACCTGCCGTGGATCAGGCCCTGCCGGGATTGACGCACGCGACGTTCCAGAGTCCGTCCATGGGCGTCGCGGTGGGCTACAACATCTACCTTCCGCCCGGCTACGACGACGCGGCGAACCGGGATGTCCGCTACCCCGTGATCTACTACCTCCACGGTGGGCGCCCCGGCAACGAGTCGAAGACCATGCCCATCCTCCTGGCGGAGCACGTGCACGCGGCCATCGCGTCCGGCGCCGTACGTCCGGTGATCGTCGTCTGGCCGAACGGCGGCAGGGTGAGCTGGTACGACTACGAGGACTCCAGGGGCGAGAGCGTCTTTGTCCGCGAGCTGATTCCCCACGTCGACCGCACCTGGCGGACCGTCGCGCACCGCCACGGGCGCGCGCTGCAGGGGTTCTCCCAGGGCGGACGGGGCACCACCCGGATCATGTTCAGGTATCCGGAGCTGTTCGTCTCCGCGGCGCCCGGCGGCCCCGGCTACGCCGTGGAGAAGCAGATCTTCGAGAACGACGGCGTGGAGCGGGACACGAGAGGGGCGCGTGGCGCTGTCGCCGCGCTGGACTTCGGCAAGGGCAACGACGCGTACAGCCTGGCGCGCCAATATGCCGAACAGCCGCCGCAACCGCCGCTCAAGATCATGATCTGGGTGGGCACCAAGGGGTTCAACTACGAGGCGACGCTGGAGTACCTCGGCTTCCTGGAGGGCTTGAGCGTTCCCGCGGAACGGCTGATCGCGCCGGGCGTGGACCACAACCCATACTGGTTCTACGAAATGCTGGGTGTGGAGCTGTTGCGGTTCCACGACCGGCACTGGGGCGCGGCCGACGTTAGCCCACGGTAAGGGTGTCGCCCACTCGGACCGTCGCCTTGCCTTCTACGCCCATGTAGGCGCCGAACAGCACGCCTCCCCCGTAACCGTCTTCACGGTGGCGGTAGGACCTGAGCGTTTGCAGGGGCTCGGGGCTGCGCTCGCCGGTTTCCTGGTCCGTGCACGTCACGGCGCATCGCTCGCAGTGCGTCGCGCGGACGAGGCGCAGGGCATCGTTGTGCAGGTCCGAGACGGCGTCTTCGGCGAAGGCGTCAAGGCCCCCGATGACGACGTTCGGCCGGAACCGGTTCATCGGTATCGGCGTGTCGAGGCGCGCGTTCAGGTCGGCGAGGGATGCCTCGTTGGTGACGAGAATCGGAGCCACGTCCACGAAACGCGACTGGTCGATGCCGTCCACCACGGCGAACTCCTTAAGGGGGACGGACCGGCGAAAGGTCGACTGCAGCGCCGCTATCCGGAGGTCCGTGCCAGCGGCCCGGGAGATCCAGGCGGCGACCGCGTCGCCCTGGTCGACGACCTGCACGCTGTTGCCGTAGTAGGCGACCGTGGAACCCGCGCCATGTGCGGTGACGGTGTGGACGAAGGGCGCGCCGTCGGCGGTGTGAAACGCGATCGTCGTTGGGCTGACCCGCCGGGTGGCGACCGTCGCGAGCTTCGGCAGGCGGGCCTGGTTCACGGGCTTGCCCTGGGCCAGGACGATGAACTGGCGGTCGCCGTCGACGCCCGTCGGCGAGATCGTGGCCGACTCGACAGCCGTGCCGCGACAGCTCTTGACCGGGTAAGTGTAGAGTGCGGTCACCTGACAGCGCTTGGGCAAGTTGGGTTCCTCGGCGTCGATCGGAGACAGGCATGGACGAGGCGCGACTCGTGAGAGTCTACACGCCCGTGGCCCGGCGGGTGCTCGAGGAGTGGGGACTCGCTCCCGCCGAGGTCGAGTTCGTCCATGTCATGGAGAACGTCACGTTCCGGGCGGAGCGCGACGGGCAGAAGTATGCGCTCCGGTTCCACCGGCCGGGTTACAACACCCGCCAGGAGATGGCCTCGGAGCGGCTGTGGCTGCGCGCCCTGGCGGCGGCGGGGCTGAACGTTCCGCACGGTGTCCCGACGCTGGATGGCCGCGATTTCGTGGCTGTCGGGGTCGACGGCGAGGAGCGGCTGGTCGGCCTGGCGCGCTGGGTGGAGGGGCAGCCTCTCGACCGGATGCTGGCCGGAACCGACGACGTCGAGCGGATCGAGGGACACTTCGAGGCGATCGGACGCCTCGCGGCCGGGCTGCACGACGCGTCCTCGGCATGGGCGCCGCCGCCGGAGTTCACCCGGCGCGTCTGGGACGCTGACGGCCTCGTCGGGGAGTCGCCGCTGTGGGGGCGTTTCTGGGAGGTGCCTGACTTCTCCGCCAAGGAGTGCCGGATCCTGGCGCGGGCGCGCGCGCTGATTCGTGAGCGGCTTCTGGAGTACGGCACCGGTCGCTCGACCTACGGGATCATCCATGCCGACCTGCATCCCGGCAACGTGCTCGTCGACGGCGAGCACACCCGGCTCATCGACTTCGACGACGCGGGGTTCGGCTGGCACGTGCACGAACTGGCGGTCGCGCTCTTCAACAACCAGACCTCGCCCCACTTCGGGGCGATGCAAAGGGGGCTGGTTCGCGGCTACCGGAGCCGGCGCGAACTCGCCGACGCGGACCTGGCGCTGTTGCCGCTCTTCCTGCTGATGCGGAACCTGATGGTGATCGGCTGGGTCGAGCAGCGCCCGGAGCTGGGCGCCCCGGTCCGTCGGTTCCGCGACAGCGTGAAGGCGAGCGCCCTGGCGCGGATCGAGGCGCTCGGCCTGGCGTAGGGCCTTCCGGTCAGTCGTACCAACCCGTCGCCATTCGCCCCATCTGGGTGAAGTCCGGTCCTTCCCGCTGCCACCCGTACGCGTCGTCGACCGCCAGCAGACGCTTGAACCGTTCGTCGTTGGCGTGGCGATCGAGCACTTCCCGGGGCACCACGTCCTTGTGGCGTTCCTGGGTCACGACGTGACTCCGCGCGAAGTAGACTGCCAGGTTCATCCGCACACCCGGGATCTCCCGCTCGAACGAGCCGTGCCAGGTGTGCCCGTGCCACACCACGCAGTCGCCGGGCGCCAGGTCCGCGGGCACCGCCGCGGGATTGCACTGCTCGCCGGTCAGGGCGGACTCCGCCAGCGTCGGCTGGCGCGCGTACTTGTGGCTGCCCGGCACCAGCGCCGTGGCGCCCCCCTCGCGGCTGTAGGGCGTCAGCGCGTAGTTCACGTTGGCGGTCTGGGCGTGGGTGGCGAACGGCTGCGGTCCCCTCGTGTCCGCGTGCAATGCGATCACGCCGGTCGGGCCCGGCGCCTTGAAATGGCAGCCGAGGCTCGACAGCACGCAACTCTCGCCCACCAGGTAGGAGACGATGGCCAGGGGTTCTTCGGCCATCAGGATCTCTTCGAACACCGGGTCTTCGTACAGCATGTAGTGGAGGTAATCCATGCTGGCGCCCAGGGGGCTCTGGAAATCCGCACCGGTGGCCCGTTCGATGTCGACTCGCTGGCCGGTGTTCTCCTCGACCCGGTTCAACAGCGCTGCTTTGGCGCGCTCGACCTGGTCCGCGGACAACACCCCACGGATGGTCGTGTACCCCTGCGTATCGAGTTCGACCAGGTTGTCGCCGAGACCCAGCCGGTCGATGGTGGCCAACGTACGCGCCAGCGCCTGCTTGTCCAATCCGTCGACCGACGATGCGACGACTCGCTCGACCGGCCGCGTCGCCGATTCGTGTTGGTCCGTTACTTCGGTCACTTGCTCGGACATGGCAGCCTCCCCCGGTTCCTGATGCGCTGCATGACGCCACGGCCCGGTGCCGTTGTCAATCCATCGGCGGGCGCTGAAACCCCCCGATCTCGCGCGCCAGCAGCCGCGTGAAGTCGATGGTCCGGTAGTCCTGGTAGGCGCCGCCGACCGCTTGCAGGCCGATCGGCAGGCCCTGCCTGGAAAGCCCGGTAGGGAACACCGTGCTCGGGAGGTAGGGCGCGGTGACGAGACCGGACCAGAACGCCTGCTTCCAGTACGCCTGCGGCTCGCCGTTGACGGGGACGGTTCGCTCTTCGATGGGCGTGGTGTGGTCGTGCTCGAACGCCGGCACCGCCATCTGCGGGCAGATCAGGATGTCCCAGTCCCGAAAAAACTCCGCCCAGCGCAGGCGCAGCCGGCCCCGCCGCGCGTCGGCCCGTATCCAGTCGGCGTGGCTCAACACCATCGAGCGGGCGCTGACCGCGCGGTCCGACCTGTCGCTCGCGCCGTAGCGTTCGGCCTCGCGCCTGTTGCGCTCGTACTCCTCCGGCGGGACCGAGGCGAACACCACCGAGTACGATAGGTTCTGATACGTCTCGTGGCTGTGTTGCAGGTCTATGTCCGGGCGGGCCACCTCCGACACCGTGGCGCCCGCGTCCCGCAACGCCTTGGCGACCATGCGGGCGCGGTCGGCGATCTCGTCGTCGACCGGCGCCATGTCGTCGGACGGCCAGACGGCCACGCGAAACTCGTCCAGCCGGGTCTGCGTCGGCGCGGGCAGGTCCAGCCGCCAACCGCTGTTCCAGACCGACTGCCCGGCAACGACGCCGAGCGCCAGCGCCAGGTCCTCCGGCGTCCGGGCGAGGGGACCGCACACCACCAGGTCCACGTCGGGTGTCGGGTGCTTCACTACGGCCGCATGGCCCCGTTGGGACACGATGCCCCAGGTGGGCTTGTGGCCGTAGACCCCACAGAAGTGCGCGGGGTTGCGGATGGAGCCCGCGATGTCGGAGCCTGCCTCGAGAGGCGTGAAACCGGCGGCAAGCGCGGCGGCCGACCCCCCGGAGGAGCCGCCGGGAGTGCGCGAGCGATCCCAGGGGTTGTTCGTGGCGCCGTAGAGATCGTTGTAGGTCTGGAAGTCCGCACCCCCAAGCGGCACGTTGGTCTTTCCCATGATCACCGCACCGGCCGCCTGCAGTGCGGTCGCCATGTCGGAGTCCCACGTCGGGACGTTCCGGGCGAGTTCGGGATAGCCGAAGGTGGTCGGGAGGCCGGCGCGGTGGTACTGCTCCTTGATGGTCATCGGCACGCCGTGCAGTGGCCCCACGCCGTCGCCCCTGGCCAGTTGGCGGTCGCGCTCCCTGGCGTCGTCCCGGGCGCGGTCGAAGTCGTGCACCACGACGGCGTTGATGTCCGCGTCCCGCGCTTCGATGCGGCCGATGAAGAGCTCGGTCGCCTCCAGGCTGGTCAACTGCTTCTTGCGAATCCGCTCGGCCAGTTGATAGGCGGGCAGGTAGGCGACATCGGCGTCGGACGTGTTGGTATCCATTTGCCGCATGATTGGTCGTGATCGGCCGGGAGGATAGCGCGGGCTTGTCTCAAGGCGCCAACGCGGCTCGAAGCGTCCCTGCAACGTGGGAGTCCCCCAGTGCTTGCCGCACGGATGAATCGAGGATATGGTTCTACAACATTGACAATACGGGTAACCCGTATGAAGACCACGATAGAGCTTCCTGACGAGTTGCTGGACCAGGTCCGGCGCGTGGCCCGGAGCGAGGGCGCCACCCTTCGCGGGCTGGTGGAGGAAGGCTTGCAGCGCAGCCTTGAAGCGCGCCGCAGCACCGCGCGACGGCAACTGGACTTTCCGAGCTACGGTGGCAGCGGGCTCACGGCCGAGTTTCAGGGCGCATCGTGGAATCGGATCCGGGACGAGGTCTACCGCGAGCACGGGGCGTGATAGCGATCGACACGAACCTGCTCGTCTACGCGCATCGCCCGGAGATGTCGTTCCACGAGCGCGCCCGAGAGGTGCTGACCGAAGCGGTAGGCGGTGCGGAACCCGTGTCGGTGCCCTGGCCATGCGCTCACGAGTTTCTGGCGGTCGTCTCGAACCCGAGGATCTTCAGCGATCCCACGCCGATGGGTACGGCCCTCGATGCCGTGGGACGGCTCCTCGACAGCGTCGGCGGCAGCTTCCTCGCCGAGGGAGAAGGCTACCTGCGCGCCCTCGAGCGGATCGCCCGCCCCGCGCTCCTGCAAGGGGCGGTCGTGCACGACGCCCGGATTGCGGCGATTTGCCTGTACCACGGCGTGCGCGTGCTCTGGTCCGTGGACCGCGACTTCTCGCGATTCCCCGACCTGGCGGTGGCCAACCCGCTCCCGGTGGACTGAGGGCAATGGACCGGTGGATGCCGGTCACGTGTGTCCCGGGTTGGCCTGCCGTAGCGGCGGACGAACGGCGTTGGGCGGAATCCGCCCCGGTGGTGCGGCCAGCGGCGCCCCCATCCCGTTCTCTGCGGTCAACTTCGCCGGGTAGCACCCGGGACGTGATAGATGCGTCTTTGCAGCGTGCCGGACAAGACGCCTATCGCCTCTGGCACGAGCGGCCGCAGATCGTCCGGTCGGTTGCTTGGGGCAAGCATGATGACGACCGGGAGCGGCAGGTCGTCCAGGTTCTGCTGATGCGCAAACCCGCAGTCTACAGTGAGTAGCGCATCGAATCCGCTATCCGCGGCGAGGCCGAGCAGAGTTCCGTTTCCGGTGCCTGCCCATCCCAGCTCAGGGACAGTTCGAACCTCGAAAGCGGCTGGAAAGGACGTCCTTAGAGGCCGGGGTACGGACTCGTCAAGCAGCAGCCTCATCCTGCTCGCCAGCGAGGATCAGCCTGGCTCTTTCCAGCACAGCGACGGCTTGATCCCGGGACACAGAAGGGAAGTCCTGAAGGAAATCGTCGAGCCGATCGCCCGCTTCGAGGTACTCCATGAGGATGCGCACCGGGACCCTCGTGCAGGGGAACACAGGCGTGCCGCCCAGAATGTCCGGATTCCTGTCGATCGGTCCGTCGCTCATGGCTGCCCCAGTCGCTGCAGGTGCCGCGGCCTTTAGCTTCTCTTGGTGACAGGCTAGTCGTTGGGCTGAGAAATGCAAATCCGCGCCAGGATTCGCGGGGCCGTGGAGCCCCACACGGCGCGGCGCAGCCGGTCAGGGGCGACCGGTACCGTCGGCGCAGCGAGCCCCTGGCAGGCTACGACGCGCCATCACGCCTGACACAGGGGACGGCGACCGCTGCTCCCTACCGGAGCCCGGTAGGCCCACGATCGGGACATGGTCGACAGATCGGGACAGTCTCTTGCTCGTCCAAACCTGCTCAAGCGCCTTCAGACAAGGTCCGGACTCTCACTCCGACCGAGGATCTTCCGCGTCGGACTGCAGGGACTCCCCCGGAGTGTAGTAGATGAGCTTGGTGCCTTTTGGCGCCTCGGGCTTGTGCCAGACCCCCTTGGGTATCACGAACGACGACCCCGCGGGCGCCACATGGTGATGAGGTCCGCCTTCATCGAGGAGCGTTATCTCCGCTTCCCCTTCAATGATGTAGAAAAACTCATCGGTGTCCGGATGCATCTCCCAGCCCGGATTTCTGCCGGTGATGGCAACGG
>JAJDTI010000200.1 GCA_022827245.1 Pseudomonadales bacterium
GTTAGAACAGGCGCCCGCTTCCCGGTTCGAGCAGCATGATCGACACGGCCTCGTCCGCTCACGCCTTGCTCCGGTCGCGATTGACCGATCGGTATCCGCCGCTCTCCGGCTTCCAGCGGTGCCAGGATGCCGCACCGACTCACATGAACGCGGGGTGAACGTCAGGCCCGGCCGCCTGCAACCCCCTGCAACCGGTCAATTCCGCGCTGCGGCGTCGCGTTTCCCGCATGCACGTCGACGACACGAACCTGCGGGTGTCGTTCAAGGCCGGCCCGACATGCTCGCGCCCGCTCCTCCGCCCGGGTAGCGGGACGGACCATCCTCCACGTCGGCTTCGATCCCCGCCCGGGCGAGCCGGTCCTCGAGGTCCGCCACGACGGCCTCGACGCCCTCGGCGACCAGAGTTCGAGCCGCCTCGCGACGTTCGACGGCGCCAACTGCCTGATCGAGGTGCCCGGGGACCGCGGAGACCTGGCAGCGGACGAGGCCGTGTCGATCATGCTGCTCGAACCGGGAAGCGGGCGCCTGTTCTAACGCCGTTCCGACCCAGGACGACAGGCGAGGGTCATGCGCCCAGCGCGGCGAGCACCTCGTCACGAATCTCGGTGACACCGCCCATCCCGTCCACCGAACGGTAGGCCAGCGCCGAACGCGCCGCGAGCTTGCCGTAGAAGTCCACGAGCGGGGCGGTCTGGCGGCGATACACGGCGAGCCGCTCGCGCACCGTCTCCTCCCGGTCGTCTTCGCGCTGCACCAGCCCTTCGCCCGTCTCGTCGTCCCGGCCTTCGACCCGTGGCGGGTTGAAATCCACGTGGTAGACCCGGCCGCTCGGCTCGTGGATGCGGCGCCCGGCGATCCGGCGCACGACTTCCTCGTCGCCGAGGGCGATCTCCACCACGTACTCGATGTCGATGCCGCCGTCCAGCACGGCCTGCGCCTGCGGGATGGTGCGCGGGAAGCCGTCGAAGAGAAAGCCGCCCACGCAGTCCGGCGCCGCGATGCGCTCCTGTACCAGTCCCACCACGATGTCGTCCGACACGAGTTCCCCCGCCTCCATGACGGCCCTGGCCTGACGGCCCAGGGGAGAGTCCGCCGCGATCGCCGCGCGCAGCATGTCGCCCGTCGAGATCTGCGGTATCCCGAACGCCTCGCACACGAACTGTGCCTGGGTGCCCTTGCCCGCTCCCGGCGGACCCAGCAGGATGACCTTCACGCACGCTCCCCTCCACGACCGAGCGCGCAGTGTGGCCACGCGCGCCCCCGGCCGCAAGTTCCTCGATCCAGTCAAGGATTGGGAATAGGCGTCAGGCGTCCTGGCTATCCTGGTGTTGGTATCAAGCAACGCAACCACGGACCAAGACGCCAGGGTCCCCCAACATCGTCCGTTGCGCGCCATGCGTTTGCGCTAGATGAGACCGTAACCCATGCGTTGGGCCGCCCTCGTGAGATCGGGCAGAAGCACTGCGGACGCGAGCGGCGCATCCAGGGGAGGTGTGGACGGCCGGATATCCCCTTCCGCACGCTCGAAGAGAGCATACGCCGTTGCGTTGGCGTACATGGACGACGCGTACCGGATGCCGTCGACATGTGGGAAGGCGTCGTAGATCGCCCTCGACCACTTCCGGGCCACCGCTCGGCTTCCGGAGTTTATCGCCATCGATGCTCCTGCACGGGTGATCCACGGTCCGGCCACGTCCAGGAGTTGAAGATCACGGGCGAAGACGAACGCGGCGACATGCGGGGCGTTCGCCACGCGGTCTATCGTCCGCGTGTCCTGGAAGACCTCCGCCAGGCAAGTCGGATACGCCCCCGCCGCGTAAAGAACGGCACGCGAACCGCCCGACGATGTCGGCTCCAGGTGGTGATCGAACCTCGCAGCCGTTGGTCCATAGTCGCGGAACGTGTTCCAGGAGGTCTCGTGCGGTTGCCGGCGGTAGACACGCCATACGATGTCCCCAGCAGACAGGGTGTGTATCTCATGGGACTCGGGCGCAAACCGACCGACGCCATCGAGTGGCGGGCACTCCAGTCTCTCGGCCACGCGAAAGATTCAGGCGACGTGCTTGGCTAACTCGCGTACCGGCTCGGGAGGCAGCCTCTGCATGAGCCAGGTCTTCGGCGATAGCGACGCGTAGCGCGTCTCTTCGGACGCCAGATCCGGGTTCGGCTCGGTGAACCAATGTAGGACGCCTACCGGATGGATCGCACGGCTCAGAAAGGGAAACACCTCGCGCACTTGGGGGATCGGATGACCTTGATCGTCGAGTTGGAAGATCGGAAGACGGTACTCTCCGTCGGCCTCGATTCCGTACAAGCTGCCATCATCGATCCACCGTTGAACCTCCTCAACGGGCGCGTCGAAGACCGCGGCAGCCTGCTCCACCGTGAGCGCGGTTACCAGCATCGCGGCCAGCTCCAGAGTCGCCTTTGCGCGGGGGTCGATGGGCGCCGGACCAAAGCCGCTTCTGAAGAGCTGCATCTGATCCGCCGTCAACTGTTCACCTCCGCTCCACTCCAATCCGGCAGCCTCTGAATGGCGGAGCGTTTGTTCAACGACGTCCACGAACCGGGTTCCAAAGGGCGTGGCCCCAAAGTGGGCGGGTGCGAACTGTGAGGAGGGCAACCCGAGGGCCGCGCGAACGAAGGGTGGAAGCCCCCCACTGGCCTCGAAGGCTCGGAAAACCTCGCGATTCACATCGTCTTCCGAGAGCGATATGTCGTGCGCCTGAAGCGCTTCGAGAACCGGGTCCATCACACTCTCCTATGGCACCGCCGCAGCGCTGTCAAGGGGCCGACACCTTCGGTAGCGCCTCCAAAGAAACTACCACATGTCCAGCACACATCGGACTTCTGTCAACGCAAAGCAGGAATGTCCCCTTGCGGATCCAGGCGACCAGCGCTGGCATTCAACCGGCCGGTCGGCGACGACCGGTCAGCAAGCCTGGGGCAGGCACTGTGGCGGTGCATCCCTCGCAAACGAGAGCCGCCTTACGTGCGCCGTACCTCCCGGACGTTCGGGACGCGCCGCAGGCTGTCCAGGGCGCGTGCGAAATGGAGCACGTCGTCGGCGCGCACCTCGAGCACGATCGTCGCGGTTTCCCCCGCGGACTGCGCCCGCGCCCGGGTGCTGACCACGTCGATATCGAGGGCCGCGAGGACCGCCGTCACGTCGCGCAGCAGTCCCTGGCGATCGTCGCCGACGATGCGGATACCCTGGATGGCCACGCCCGACGGCGTGCCGGGCGGCGGCGCGACGGCGAGGCTCTCCGCCTCCCGGCGCCGCTGTCCGATGACACGCACCAGGTCGATCACCTGGCGCTCGCCGACGCCGACCGCGGCCAGCAGGTCGTTCTCAGTTTCGTGGCCCGACTCCGCGGCGAGTTCCGGCAGGTCCACGGTCAGCCCGAGCCGTTCGAGCGTCTCGAACAGCAGCGCCCGGCCGGCGGCGATGTTGGACTCCTCGAGCTGCTCCCGGAACCAGGACTGGATCTTCGCGCGGGCGCGCCCCGTCTTCACGAATCCGAGCGCGGGGTTCAGCCATTCCCGGCTCGGCGTCTCCTCCGCCCCCGTGACGATCTCCACCCGCTGGCCCGTGAAGAGGCGCGTGTTCAGCGGGACATCCACGCCGTCCACGCGGGCGCCGACGCAGCGATGACCGACCTCGGTGTGTACGCGGTAAGCGAAGTCGACCGGGGTGGATCCCTGCGACAGGTCGAGCACGTCGCCGTCGGGCGTCGCGACAAAGACCCGCGCGTCGGTCTCCGCCACGGAGTCCGGGTCCGCGAGCTGTCCGTCAGGGCCGTAGACATCGATGTCATCGTGCCACTGCAGCACCTGGCGCAGCCACTGAATCTTCCTCGAGCGCAGCGCCTCGCCTTCCTCCCCCTTGTACGACCAGTGCGCGCACACGCCCAGCTCGGACTCCTCGTGCATCTGCACCGTCCGGATCTGCACCTCGAGCACGGCGCCCCCCGGCCCTTCGACGGCCGTGTGGATCGAGCGGTAGCCATTGTCCTTCGGGTTCGCGATGTAGTCGTCGAACTCGCTGGGAATGTGGCGCCACGCCGTGTGCACCACCCCGAGGACGGCGTAGCACTGGGGAATGCGCTCCACCACGACGCGAACCGCCTGGACGTCGTAGACCTGCGCGAAGTCGATGCTCTTGCGCCCCATCTTGCGCCAGATGCTGTAGATGTGTTTCGCGCGGCCGACCACGTCGGCTTCGATCCCCGCCCGGGCGAGCCGGCGCTCGATGTCCGCCACCACCGCCTCGACGCCCTTCTCCCGCTCCTCGCGCCGGCCGTCGAGGGCCGCCGCGATCTCCTTGTACTCGATGGGGTTCAGGTACCGGAACGCCAGGTCCTCGAGGGCCCACTTGAGCTCCCAGATGCCGAGGCGGCCGGCCAGCGGCGCGAAGATCCGCTGCGCCTCGTTGGCGACGCGCCTCTGCAGGTCGGGGGCAGCGAGCTTCGCCATCCGCAGCGCGACGACCCGTTCCGCCAGCTTGACCACGGCCACCCGCGGGTCGTCGATCAGCGCCACGAGCAGGTGGCGGATGTTGTCGACCTGGTCCTCCGCCTGGCTGCGCACCATGGGCGAGCTCGACAGCTTGTAGACGTGGGTCGAACTGACGCGCAGCAGCGCCTCGAGCTGTTCCGCGATGCCGGGCCCCACGCGGTCGGCGACCATCGCGGGATCGAGCAGCCCGGAACCCGCGACTTCGCACAGGAGGCCCGTGACCACCGAGTCCGTGTCCAGGCCCAACTGGATGAGGAGTTGCGCCACCTCGAGGCCGTACTCGAGGCAGCGGTCGTCGTGGATCAGGCCGACCGCCGCGCCGACGACCTCGCCCCCGGTCCCGTCCGCGACGCTCGACAACCAGGCGTCGGTGTCCGGCAGCCCATCGGCACGCCTGGGCAGGTCATGCCTGATCTTCACCATCTAGTGTCGTGTCACGCGTGTTCTGGCGCTTCAGAGTTCGCCCTGCGCGTCAATGCAAGGCGTGGTCCGCAGGGAATATCGAGCATATTGGCAAGGACCACAACGCGGCAGTGGCGTGCAGGGCGAGCTCCCGAAGGGCGCGCCCCACGGGGCCTGTGGCGGTGTTG
>JAJDTI010000199.1 GCA_022827245.1 Pseudomonadales bacterium
GCGTTGACCTTGCCGGCGCCGTGACCGCGCTTCTTGCGGATGAGGAGTACCTCGGAGCCCCGCTCCACGAACACGAGGGTCGCCGGACGCGGGCGCCAGCCGACGGGGATGAGCGCCATGAGCGCGGCAGCATAGCAGTCCACACCGACCGGCTGCCGCGTTGCGTCAGATTCGTGTCAGGCAGCGTCGCCCGTCAACCGGACCCGCGTGCCGGCCCGTCCCGGCGACCCGGCCGGCACCAGGTGCTCGTACAGGATGTCCGCGATGTCGCGCCAGCCGCAGCGCAGCGCATGAGTGCGGCAGGCGCCCCGGTCCACGTCCAGGGCCCTGGCCACGGCGGCGCTCAGGTTCTCGTCCAGCGCGCCCGTCTCCGGCGTCACCACGTCGATGGGTCCCGTGACCGGATACGCCGCGACAGGCGTGCCGCAGGCCATCGCCTCCAGCATCACCAGGCCGAACGTGTCCGTGCGCGACGGGAACACGAAGACGTCCGCGTCCGCGTAGCACCGCGCGATGGCCGCGCCGCGCCGGTAGCCCAGCCAGCGCGCCGACGGATACCTGCGCTCGAGTTCCGCCCGCTGCGGTCCGTCCCCGACGACTATCTTCTCGCCCTCCACGTCGAGTTCGAGGAACGCCTCGAGGTTCTTCTCGACGGCGACGCGGCCCACGTACAGCAGGCGTGGCCTGGTGCGCGGCGCCCGCGGCATCGGCCGAAACAGGTCCGTGTCCACGCCGCGGCCCCAGACGACCATGCCCTCGAGCCCCCGCGCCGCCAGTTCGCGGCGGTGGCTCTCGGTAGTCACCAGCGTGCAGGCGGACGGCCGGTGAAACCAGCGCAGGTACGCATATCCCCAGTTGAGCGGGACGGGCAGCCGCTCCGAGACGTACTCCGGGAACTTGGTGTGCAGCGACGTGGTGAAGGCCAGCCCCCGGCGCACCAGGCATGTCCTGGCCGCCAGGCCCAACGGACCCTCCGTGGCGATGTGGATCGTGTCCGGTTGCGAGCGGTCGACGATGTCGCCGATGCGCCACGGGTCGCCGACCAGGCGGATCTCCGGGTAGCCCGGGCAGGGGGCGGTCCGGAACGCCCCCGGCTCGATCACCGTCACCTCCGCGCCGCGCGCGCGAAGACCGCCGATCACGTTCCTGAGCGTGCGGACCACGCCGTTGGTCTGCGGCTCCCAGGCGTCGGTGACGAGCAGCAGCTTCATGCCGCGGCCCGGCTCGGATACGGGCGCGGCCCCGCGGTCTCGTCGAGCGCCGCCGTGGACCAGTCGACGATCCGGAAGCGGCCCGCCTGGTCCTCCACGAGCGCGGTGCAGGACTCCACCCAGTCGCCGCAGTTCATGTAGGTGACGCCGCCGCAGTCGCTGATCTCGGCGTGGTGGATGTGCCCGCACACGACTCCGTCGAAGCCACGCCGCCGGCACTGGTAGGACACCGCGTCCTCGAAGTCGCTCACGAAGTTGACGGCTTGCTTCACGCGTCGCTTGATCCACGCGGACAGCGACCAGTAGCCGTACCCGAACCTTGCGCGGGCCGCGTTCAGGGCCCGGTTCAGCCGCAGGAGCAGGTGGTAGCCGAGGTCGCCGAGGAAGGCGACCCAGCGGTGGTAGCGAGTGATGACGTCGAACTGGTCCCCGTGGACGACCAGCAGGCGGCTTCCGTCCGCCGTCTCGTGGACCGCCTGGTCGACCAGGCAGAGATTCCCCACCTCCATGTCGGAGTACTTGCGCAGGAACTCGTCGTGGTTGCCGGTGACGAACACGATGCGGGTGCCGCGCTTCATCAGCGTGAAGAACCGCCGCAGGACGTTGTTGTGGGACTGCGGCCAGTAGAAGTTCGCCCGCAGGCGCCAGCCGTCGATAATGTCGCCGACGAGGTAGAGGGTCTCGCAGTGATGGTGCTTGAGGAAGTGGACGAGCCGTTCCGCCTGGCAGCCGCGGGTGCCGAGGTGGATGTCGGAGAGGAAGATGGTCCGGTAGTGCGTCTTCGGCGGTTCGTGCAGCGGTTCGTCGTACCTCATGCTTCTCGTCGTGGCCCAACAGGCGGTTCCGCGAATACTAGGCAGTCGGAGTGACACCACGGTGACAGCCTTCGAGGTCGCCCGGGGCGACATCACGGCGGAACGCGTCGACGCGATCGTGAACGCCGCCAACAACAGCCTCCTCGGCGGCGGCGGGGTCGACGGGGCGATCCATCGTGCGGCCGGGCCCGGGCTCCTGGCCGAGTGCCGCACCCTTGGGGGCTGCGAAACCGGCGACGCGAAGATCACAGGCGGGTACGCACTCCCGGCACGGCACGTGATCCACACGGTCGGGCCCGTTTGGCGGGGCGGCGACCGGGGTGAGCCGGAGCTGCTGGCGTCCTGCTACCGCCGCAGCCTCGAAGTGGCCGAAGCGCACGCACTGACGTCCGTCGCGTTCCCGGCCATCAGCACGGGGGTCTACGGGTATCCGGTGGATGCGGCAGCCAGGGTGGCGGTCGCCACCGTGACGGCGCACTGCCGGCAAAGTCCGATCACGCTGGTGCGATTCGTGTGCTTCGATACGGTCGTCGAACGAGCCTGCCGGGACACGTTGGACGCGGTACGCGCCGAGTCGCGGCCGTAGCCGGACCCCGCGTCCGCACGCCGGCGTGCGTGCTACCATGCCGAGCATGTCAGGCATCGACCCGCGATCCCGGTCCGTTGCGGCTGCGTAGGGCCGATACGGCGGGAAAACGGTAGGCCATGGGCGGGCTTTTCGACGGGTCCCCAGAGCCCGGGGCCAATCGCCCCATCGGCGCACCGTCGCCCGGAGCCCCCGCGCTGATCGTCGACGACGAGGCGCGTGGCATCTTCCGCGTCCACCGCTCGGTGTACACCGACCCGGACATCCTGGCCGCCGAGCACGAGCGCATTTTCGACCGCTGCTGGCTCTACGCCGGCCACGAGTCCGAGGTGCGCGCGCCGGGCGACTTCCTGACCCGGCGAGTCGGGGGACGCCCCGTCATCATCAGCCGCGGCCGGGACGACCGGGTGCGCGTGCTGCTGAACTCCTGCAGCCATCGGGGCACGCTGGTCTGCCGCGAGCCGAGAGGCAACGCCACAGTACACCGTTGCATCTACCACGGTTGGAGCTACACGCCCGAGGGCGAGTTGCGCGGCATCCCGGGCAAGGGCGCCTACGGCGAGGCGTTCGACCGTCGTGAACTCGGGCTGCGGCAGCCGCCGGGCGGGACGGCCGTCTACCGCGACTTCATTTTCGTCAACTTCAACCCCGACAACGAGGTCTCCCTCGAGGACTACCTGGCGGACGCCAAGGGCTACATCGACCTGGTGGCGGACCAGTCGGCGGGCCGCATGGAGGTGGTGGGCGGCACGCACTCCTACGGCGCCAAGGCCAACTACAAGCTCCTCGTGGAAAACAGCGTCGACGGCTACCACTCGATCACCACCCACCGCCGCTATTTCGAGTGGCTGTTCGGTGGCGCCGGCGTGGGCAAGGCGCTGGCGGCGTACGCAAACGCCGTTGAAGAGTCGACGCGCTTCGCTTCCGACGCGCAGGCGGCGCACCTGCGCGCCAATGACGAATGGAAGCGCTTCACGCCCAGGGCGCTCGGCAACGGCCACTCCAGCGTCGGTCGAGCCGTCGGGCCGTGGGGTCGCCCCATGGCCCAGTGGGTGCCGCATTTCGGGGAAGCGCGCAAGGCCCGTTTCGAGGAGATGTACCGCAACGCCGTCGAGCGTCTCGGCGAGGAGCGCGCCTACCGGGTGTGCATGTGCAGCGGCAACGTGCAGGTCTTCCCCAACCTGCTGATCGACGACATCATGTCCACCAACATCCGGACCTACCACCCCACCGGGACAGGGCACGCCGAGGTCGACTCGTGGTGCCTGGCGCCGGAGGAAGAAGAGCCGGAGGAGCGTGCGCTGCGCCTCGACAGCTTCGTCTCGTTCCTCGGTCCCGGCGGCTTCGCCAGCCCGGACGACCTCGAGGTCGTCGAGGCCTGTCAGCGCGGCTACCAAACGGTCAGGGAGGTGGAATACTCGGATGCTTCCCGAGGCATGCAGCGTTCCTCCGCCACCGACCTCGACGAGTTGCAGGTGCGCGCCTTCTGGCGACAATGGGCGCACCTGATGAACGCGCCGCCGCCCCATCGACACTAACGAACGCCCAACGAAGATCACGCGGCAGCAGGTCGAGGATTTCCTGTTCGACGAAGCGGCGCTCCTCGACGAGTGGCGTCTCGACGAGTGGCTCGCCCTGTTCGCCGACGAGTGCGGCTACTACGTCCCGCCGACCGACGTCCCCGACGGCGACCACCGCGTCAACCTGTTCCTCGTTGCCGACGACCGCAAGCGCCTCGAAGCTCGCGTCAGCCAGCTCATGGGGCGGTTCGCCCATGCCGAATATCCGAAGTCGCGCACGCGACGCCTCATTACCAACGTGCGTGTACGGGAGTCGTCCGACGACACGTTCGTCGCCACCTCGAACTTCGTCGTCTACCGCATGCGCATGCACACGACGGAGACCTACGTGGGCCGGTACGAGCACACCCTCGTCCACCGGGACGGCGTGATGAAGATCCGGGAGCGCCGCGCCATCCTCGACATGGAGGCGTTGCGTCCCCACGGCAAGGTCGGCTTCCTGCTATGACGCCGGCCCAGACCGTCGTGTGGGACATTCCCGAGCCGCACGACACGTTCGACGTACCGCTCGACGACGGCAGCGTGACCGTTGTCCGGCGCCACGGCAACCCGACGGGCCCGCGGCTGGTGATGAGCCACGGCACGGGGCTGGCGATCGACCTGTACGTGCCGTTCTGGTCCGCATTCCTCCAAGACTTCGACGTGTTCGTCCACGACGTCAGGAATCACGGCTGGAACGACCGCGGGCCACTCGCCAACCACTCGATCTCGGTCTTCGCCCGCGACCATGACCGGATCCTGGCGGCCATCGAGCACCATTGCGGACCGAAGCGCGTCATCGGCGTGTACCACTCGCTGGCGGCGCTCGCCGCTCTCGCCGCGCTCTCCCCGAGAAACGCCCCGAGAAACGCCCCGCGAAAACGTGCCGCGCGTCCGCCGTCCGCATATTACGACGCCGTGGTCCTGTTCGACCCGCCGTTGTACCTGCGCGGTGTCGACGACGACATCTTCTTCGGCCTGGCCGCGCTCGGGGCGGCCAAGACCCGGCGCAAGCGGAGCCGCTTCCCGAGCCGCGCGGACTTCGTGGGCCGGGTGAAGAGAGCCGCCAACTTCGCTCGCGTTGCACCGGGCGTCCACGAACTGATGGCCAGGACGACGCTTCGCGAGCGTGCCGACGGCCCGGGCTACGAGCTTTGCTGCCCACCCGAGTACGAAGCGCAGGTGTTCGAGGACGCCCGCCGATGGACCAGGGCCCTCGACTTCGTGGGCCTTGGATGCCCGGTCAAAGTGATCGGTTCGGACCCGGCGCTCCCGCAAGCGTATGCGCCCACGCTGGACCCTCACCAACTGGCGAAGATCGAGTTCGAGTCCATCCCCGGGACGACGCACCTGCTGCCCCTCGAGGCGCCCGGCGAATGCGCCGCGGCGGTGCTGGCCTACCTCGGCCGCCGCGGCCTGCTCGACTCGGCCCACGGCTCGTTCTAGGATTGCGGCTTGCCGCGGGCCTTTTTCGGGGCTTTCGCCAAGCCGCGCGCACCGGATTTCCACCGAGGGTCGTCCGCCATGAAGCGGGAAGAACGGGTCTGGGAGATACCGCAGCCCGTGTCGACATGCGAAGTCGACCTCGGCGACGGCACCGTCACGGTGCTGCGGAGGTACGGGAATGCCGACGGGCGGCGACTCATCCTGAGCCATGGCAATGGCCTGGCCATCGACCTGTACTACCCGTTCTGGTCGCTCCTGGTCGACGACTTCGACCTGGTGCTCTACGACATCCGCAACCATGGCTGGAACAGGCTCGGGCCGATCAGTCGACACAACGTCCCGGTGTTCATCGCCGACCTGCGCCGCATCCTGGCCGCGATCGACGAGCGATTCGGGGCGAAGCCGCGGATCGGCGTCTACCACTCGCTTTCGGCCCTGATCGCGCTCCTCTCGCTCTCGTCCATCATGACGGAACAGGTGGCCGCCGAGGAGCCGGGGTTTTCCGACCTCGTGCTCTACGATCCGCCGCTCTTTCTGCCGAGCGCCAGCGCAACGGTGTTCGAAGAGGTGGCCGAGGAACTCATCCGCCGCACGCGCAAGCGAACCAACCGGTTCAAGTCCCCCGAGGACTACGCGGACTTGATGCGCTACTCGCCGAATTTCTCCCGGATGGTTCCCGGCGCGCGCGGGCTCATGGCCGCCGCCACGCTCCGAAGGTCGGAGGACGGCGAGCACTACGTGCTCCGCTGTCCCCCGGAGTACGAGGCTCGGGTGGTGGAGTACGCTCGCAGCTATGGCGGCCTGGTGGACCTCGGCAACCTGCCGTGCGGGGTCAAGGTGATCGGCGCGGATCCGACCCTGCCTTTCGCCTACCTGCCCACTTTCGACCTGGCGCTGATGGGCGCAACGGACTACGACTTTCTGCCCGACGCCACGCACTATCTCCAGCTCGAGAAACCCGAGGAGTGCGTCGCCGCCATGCGCGAGTACCTCGACCGGGACTCGTCGTGAACGCGTCGTGAGGGGGACGGCTACTCGACACTCGCCCCGGCTGCTACGATGCCGGAAAGCTGTCTGGGTAAGCGCATGAGCACCGACGCCCCCGGCGCACCGCTACGCTCCGCCGATTCGCACGTCATCGAACCCGCCGATCTCTGGCAGGAACGCGTACCGAAGGACCTGCGCGACCGCGCACCCCGGGTCGTCGACAGCGTCGACTCGCTGCGCGGCAAGGTCGAGGGCGAGTGGATGGTCTGCGAAGGGCTCGTGCCGCAGCGCGTCGCCGCTTTCGCGGCCGCCGACGTAGAGGACCCGAGAGTGCGCGCCGACGCCGATCAGCGCGGCTATGCCGAAATCCGACCCGGCGCCTGGAACCCGGCGGAGCGGCTCAGGGACCAGGAGGTGGACGGCGTCGGGTTCGAGGTCCTGTACCCGTCGATGGCGCTGCCCATGTTCGGGATCCCCGACACCGACCTGCAGTACGCCGTCTTCGCCGCGTACAACGACTGGATCGCCGACTACGCGGCATACGACCGCAGCCGGATGCTGGGTGTCGGCATGATCTGCCTCGACAAGGTCGATCGCGCCGTGGCGGAACTCGAGCGCGTCGCCAGGCTCGGGTTGCGCGGCGCGATGATCGCGGTGGATCCCGACCGGCCCAACTACGGCAGCGGCCGTTACGACAAAGTGTGGGCCGCCGCGAGCGCGCTCGAGCTACCGCTCAGCCTGCACATCCTCACGCGCAGGGCCGGCGCCGGCTACCACCAGTTGCCTTTCCTGATGACCTGGATGGGCCATGGCCACCCCGCGCAGCTATCCATCACGGCGATGCTCGCTACCGGCGTCTTCCACCGCTTTCCGGACCTCAAGGTCGTGTCCGTGGAGAACGACATCGGCTGGGTCCCGCACTACCTCTACAAGCTGGAGGAGGCGTTCCACCAGTTCCGCTACCTGATCGGTTACGACTGCCCGGACTCCCCCATCGACTACTTCCACAGGAACGTGTGGTTCACCTTCCAGGACGACCCGATCGGCGTCCAGCACCTGGACATGATCGGCCCCCAACGGGTCATGTGGGGTTCGGACTATCCGCACGGGGACTCGACCTGGCCGAAGAGCCGGGAGACCGTCGCGCGGAACTTCGAGGGCGTGTCGCCGGAGGTCGTTCAGCAAGTGACCTTCGACAACGTCACGGAACTCTACGGCCTGCACGCTTGAGTGCCGAGCGTGCCCGGACAGGGCACGCTCGGCACGTCCACGAGCCGAAGGCTAGCCGGCGAGGTCGGCCACCACCTTGGCGAGCTTGCGCAGGTTGTCCACGTCGGCCAGGCTGTCCGGCGGAATCTCGATGCCGAATTCCGGATCCAGCAGCTTGACGAAGGCGACCACATCCATCGACGAAACGTCGGACTCACCGAAAGTCAGGTCCCAGTCCGGGTCGCGGCCGAGGTCGAGGTTTTCCCGCGCGAGTTCAAATATTCGCTCTTCCACTGATGCCATGTGCTTTGACTCCTTCTTGGCTACCGTGATGCAGGTTCATGCGATGCGCGGGAAGCGTAGCACACGGGCGCACCCGCGCTGCAGCCGCTGCCAGAGGCGCGCAACTCAAGTCGCGATCCAGTGCCTGCGGCGCTGAAACGGGTACTTCGGCAAGGAGATTCGACGCCGTTCCTCGCCGGCGAAAAGGCCCCGCAACGAGACGTCCAGGCCGGCCTCGTAAACACCGGCGACCGCGCGGACGAATGCGTCCTCGTGGTCGCCGGTCGCGGAGTCTGCGCCTGCCGGGTTGAGCACCAACGGTGCGCCGTCGCCCGTGGCTGAACGCGGCGAGATCTCGATCACCGCGTCGACCCCCAAACCGGTCAGCACGTCGACGCCATCACCGATGTCGTCCCGTCCGTGCAAGGCGTGCCAATACCCCGCGTCCAACGTCCCCCCCGCTTCGATCACGCCACCGGTGCCGGAAGTCACGACGGTCGAAGTCGCCGGTGATGTCGGCGTCTCGCCCAGCAGGGCATCGAAGGCGTCGGCATCGGGTGCGGCGGCGAGGCGCAGCCCGTCAGCGATGTCGAGGACGCCGGCGGCCTGGGCCGCGGCAACGCCACCGACCCCGCGACCGACGACGACGCTGGGGGAGACGCCGACGCCTGACCAGAGCATCGCGGTCGCGCACTGCAGCGCGTAGGTGCCAGGGCCGACGACGGCCGGATCGCCCGCGCTCGCAGCGCTACTGCCGAGCATGACGTCCAGCAGGGACGGACCGCCAGCCTTCGTGAGCAGTTCGTCGCATTGGTCGAACACCGCGCGCACGACCGGTTCCACGGCATACAGGGCCTTGCCCGCCGCCGCCCATCCGGCGCCAGCGCCGGAGTACACGAATGCGAGCCGTGTTGGAGCCGGGCGGTCTTCGCCCGCCCCCTCGCTCGCGATCGTCGCCAGAGCGGTCTTGAGCGAATCAACGCCCTGGAACACGACGGCGGCGCGGTTGCCGAACTGGCGTCGGCCCACGCTCGCGGTCCAGGCCAGGTCGCCGAGCTTGCCCGCCGGCAAGTCGTCCTGCGCATCGAGCCATGCCAGGTAGCCCGCGGCCAGTTCGCGTAGCGCTTCGTCCGACTGGCCGCTCAAGGGGAGGACGCGCGTCGTGCGCTCGAGAAGCTCCGCCTGCGAAGGCTCCCGATCAGGTTCGGACACCGACACCGCGGCAGCAACCGCCTTGGGCGCTCCGGCCAGGCCCGAGACGTCGTCGATGCCGCCATGGCCTTCCAGGACGACGTGCGCATTGACCCCGGAGATGCCGAAGGCGCTGACCGCGGCCCGGTGCGGACGTTCATCGTGCGCGGGCCACGCCTCCCGTTCCGCGGTCACCCGCACCGGGAGCATGTCCCAATCGACGTGCGGGTTCGGCTCCCGGAAGTGGAGGTGCTTCGGGATGACGCCGTGGCGCATCGCCAACACGGTCTTGATCAGGGACGCCACGCCGGCCGCCGACTCGAGGTGGCCGATGTTCGTCTTCACCGACCCGATCGCGAGCGGCCGGTCGGGATCCCGTTCCCGGCCATAGACCGCGACCGCGGCGTTCACCTCGATCGGGTCGCCGAGCTGCGAGCCCGCGCCATGCGCCTCGAGGTAGTCGACCTCGGCGGCCGCCACGCCCGCACGCTCCAACGCGGTCTCGATCACCCGCTCCTGCGCCGGTCCGTTGGGCACCGTGGGCCCGGCCGCGGCGCCGTTCTGGTTGACCGCCGAGCCGCGGATCACGCCCCAGATACGGTCGCCGTCCGCCTCCGCGTCGGCCAACCGCTTGAGGACGACCACGCCGCAGCCCTCGCCGCGCACGAACCCGTCCGCGGCTGCATCGAAAGCGCTGCACCGGCCGTTCTGGGACAGCAGGCCGAGTTCCGCCATCTCCCGGGTAACGCCGGGGGACAGCACCGTGCTGACGCCGCCGGCCAGGGCCAGGTCGACCTCGCCCTGGCCAAGGCCCCTGACCGCATGGTGTATGGCGACCAGCGACGACGCGCAGTTGAGCGAGACCGGCATGGTCGGCCCTTCGAGCCCCAACTGGAACGAGACGCGCCCGAGCGCCATGCTGACGGCACTGCCGAGGTACGTGATGCTGGCGCCCTGGCGCATGATCAGGTCCCGGTACTCGCTGGTGCCGATGCCGGCGTAGACCCCGGTGCGACTGCCCCGCAACGCATCCGGGTCGATGGCCGCGTCTTCGAGCGCATGCCACGTCGTCTCCAGCAGCATCCGCTGCTGCGGATCCATGCCGCGTGCCTCGATGGGCTGGACCCTGAAGAAACGTGCGTCGAATTCGTCCAACGCATCGACGAATCCGCCCCGGCGATAGCCCGCCGCCAGTTTGCCCGTACCGCTCCCGTCGCCGCCCAGGGAGTCGGCGTTCGGCCGTGCGTCGACAACCGCGTCGTCCCCGGAGAGGAGGAGTTGCCAGAAGGCGTCGAGATCACCGGCCCCGGGGAAGCGGCAGGCCATGCCGATGATGGCGATGCCGTCATCCGCGCTCGCTGCCACCGGCGCCGCCGGCGCGTCGGACGGCGCCGCGCTCGCGCCGGACGAACCGCCTATCTCGCTCGCCAGGAATCCGGCCAGCGCTTCGATATCCGGATAGTCGAAAACGACCGTACTGGCGGCGGTGTATTCGCCGCCGAAGGCGCGGTTGATCCGGTTGCGCAACTCCACGGCCATCAGGGAGTCCATGCCCAGGTCGAAAAACCCCACGGTCGGCGGCGGTGGCGTCGGCAACCGCAGCACCGCCTGCACCGCCCGCTGCAGGAAGGACGCGAGGATCTCCCCGTGGGTGCCGGCCGGTGCGTCGTCGAGCAGCGCCAGCAGGTCCTCCTCCGCCGCCGACTCGCCATCGGTGGCCGCAAGCAGGTCCGCCAGCAGCGGCGGTCGGGCGCCGAGCGCCGCGCCGTACGCCTCCCAGTCGGCCAGGACCACGACCGCGGCGGTCAGGTCTTCGCGCACCAACCGCTCGAATGCCCGCAGACCGTGTGCCGGGGTGATCCAGCCCGTGCCCCGGGTCTCCAGGTGCTCGGCGATCCGCTCGCGCTGCTCCTCCGCTTCGCCGAGCCCCGACCAGGCCCCCCAGGCGATGGCCTGCCCCGGCAGCCCGACGGAACGCCGGTGCGCCGCGAGCTGGTCGAGGAACGCATTGGCCGCCGCATGGTTCGCCTGTCCCGGATTGCCCAGCACGCCAGCCACGCTGGAGAACAGGACGAAGAAGTCGAGATCGCGGTCCCGGGTCGCCCGGTGCAGATGCCACGCCCCGACCACCTTGGGCCAGAGCACGTGCTCGAAGTTCTCCCAGGTCTGGTTGCCCAGGGCGCCGTCGGCCAGCGCGCCGACGCTGTGGATCACCCCGGCCAGCGGCGGGAGCGTCTCGTCCATGCGCGCGAGCATCGCGTCGACGGCGGCCAGGTCGGTCACGTCGGCGATTTCCACCCTGACGTCGACCCCGCGCGCCTCCAGTGCCGCCACGGCCGCCTCGGCCTCGGGGTCGGGACCCCGCCGGCCGTTGAGTACGATCGTCCTGGCCCCGCGGTCGACGAGCCAGTCAGCGACCGCAAGGCCGATGCCGCCGAGACCGCCGGTGACCAGGTAAGCGCGGTCCTCGCGCAGCGAGCCGTCGACGAGCGGCGGCAGCGTGAGCACGATCTTGCCGAGGTGACGCCCGTCCCGCATGAATTCGACGGCGGACTCCGCCTCGGCAAGCGGCCAGCGCGAGTGCGCGAGCGGGGTCAGCTCGCCGGCCTGGGCCCGCGCCATCAACGCCCGCAGATGACCGCCCGGCAACGCCGGCTGATCCTGCTTCAACGCATCGAGCTTGATGATGGCGTAGGTCACGTCCGGCCGACGGGTCCGCATCTCCTCCTCGCTCAGGATGTCGCGCGCAGCCAACTCGATGAAGGCGCCGCCCTCGGCAAGGCAGGACAGGCTCGCGTCGATGAAGCCTTCGGCCGTGAGACTGTTGAGGACGATGTCCACGCCGGCGCCGCCGGTGACGTCGAGGATTTCCTGGCCGTAGTCCGTCGACCGGCTGTCGAAAACGTGCTGTACGCCAAGGTCGCGCAGGTACGGCTGTTTCGGCGCGCTCGCCGTCGCGAACACCTCGGCGTCAGCCGCCAGCGCCAGCTGGATCGCCGCGAGGCCGACGCCGCCCGCCCCCGCGTGGACCAGCACGCGGTCTCCCGTCTTGAGACCCGCGGCCTCGTAGGACAGCGCCGCCGACAGGAACACCGTCGGCATCGTCGCAAGCGCCGACCCCGACATTTGCTCGGGGACGCGGGCGACGAGTTCCTCGTGGGTGACGACTTCGGGCGCAAAAGTGCCGCTTTCGCCGCGACGTACGCCGACGACGCGGTCGCCAACGGCCACCGACGTCACGGCGGAGCCCACCTCGATGACGCGGCCGCACATCTCCGTGCCGAGCAGCCTGTCGTCGATCAGGCGCAATGTCGCGAACACGTCCCAGAAGTTGAGCCCCGCCGCCTCGACGGCGAGGCGCACCTCGTCCGGCTCGAGCGCCGCCGGCGCCAGGGGCAGGCAGTCGAGCGCTTCTTCGCCCACGCCGACGACCCAGCGCGAACCTTCCGGGAGGGTCAGCCGGGCACGTTCGCTGCCGGCGCGCACGAGGCGCGCGGCCATCCGCCGGCCCCGGCGATAGGCAACATGCGTCTCGGCGTCCGGATGCATCAGCTCCCGCACCACGTCCGGGGCGGGCGCCGCGTCGGCCGGATCGAGGTCGAGCATCCGGACGCCCAACTGCGCGGCCTCGCGGGCGGCCACCTTGCCGAGTCCCCACAGGGCGGCGCCGGCCAGTTGGCCCGCCCACTCACGCTCGAGCACCTGCGCGCCGCGGGTGACCAGCCACAGACCCTTCGCCGGCGCCGCGTCGGCGTCCAGCATGCCCTGCACCATGGCCAGCGCGCTGCTGCCGATGCGGCGGACATCGGCGACCATGGCTTCGGTCGTCGCGTCGACGCCGGCGCCGGTGAGCGCCGCCAGGTGTACGACCCCATGCAGCGGCAAATCCGCGGGCAGACCCTCGACCAGGCGTCGCCACGAATCCCGGTCGTCCATGACCACCTTGGCCGGCATGACGCCGGCCGCACCGGTGCCGTCCCCGTCGCCGGCCACGACGACCGTCTGGTTGCTGCCGGCCAGTTCCTTCACGAAGCGCCCGTCAGGCCCTTCGCCCGCGACGATCCAGATGCCCGCGCGTTCGCTCACCTCCGCGGGACCCTGCGCGACGATGACTCCCCGATCCGGCGCCTGGCTCGCGTCCGCGTCGCCAAGCCCGAGCACTTCGGCCTGCGAGAAGCCGACGTTGAGCAAGGCACGCCGCCACACCTCGGGTCCCGCCACGGCGTAGCGCGGACGGAAGTCGTCGGCGAAACGCCACCAGCCGTCCAACTGCCCGAAGGTGAGGTCGAGCCAGTCCTGGCCCACGAGGTTCTCGAGGGCGATCAGGTGGCCGGACGGAGCGAGCAGCTCCCGGCAATGCCCGAGCGTCTCTTCCAGGTACCGCGTGGCGTGCAGGACGTTGGAGGCGATCACGAGGTCGTAGCCGTGCGACTCGAAGCCCTGCGCCACCGGATCGTTCTCGATATCGAGCACGCGGTACTCGATGCCGGCGTCCGCGGCGCCGAACTGGGCCTCCGCTTCGGCGAAGAACCCCGCCGAGATGTCCGTGTACATGTAGTCGAAGCGGCCTTCCGGGAGCTCCGGCAACACCGATGCCGTCGCGGAGCCCGTACCCGCACCGACTTCGATGATCCGCAACCGGCGGTCCTCCGGCAGTTCCGCGACGAGCGCTTTCACCGCGTCCCCCAGCATCCGGTTCGCCGCACGGCCCACCGGCGCCTTGATGTAGAGGTCCCCCGCGCTCGGCTCGCCGCTGCCGAACAGGAGCGTCAGCGGGTCCTCGTCGCCGCGCAATACCCCCGCGAGCGCCCCGGCACAACGATGGAAGAGGCCGATCTCGTTGGATGCGTGTTCGTAGCGCCCAAGCAGTTCCGCGGCGAACTCCCCGGGGTCGCCCGGAATGCCCGGCGGCAACGGGTCGCCGCTGGCCACCGCGACGGCAAACTCGTTGCCGGACGGGCGCAGCACTGCCGCCGCCGTGAGGATCTCCAGCGTGCGCCGGAAAAGCTGGCTGTGCTCGGGAACGACGCCCAGGCGTTCGCGCAACGCGTCCGCTTCGACCTCCTGCCCGGAGGCCCTGTCCCAGCCGAGCCGGTCCAACGCATCGAGCGCGAATCGCCGCGCCAGCAGCGACAGGTCGCCGAAGAGGCTCGGGCGTTCCCGCGCATCGACGCCCTCAGCGCCGAGGTACTCGGAAAAGCTGGGCCAGTCGGCGGCGACCTGCGAGGGCGCCGGCAGGAAGTCGGCCGGGACAATGCCAGCGGGCTCACCGGTCTCGCGCCACACCACTTCGTAGAGCAGTTCGTCGATTCCTTCCACCGCCGCAAGCAACGTGGCGCGCGTCGCCCGTTTCACCGCGTAGCCCTCGAGCTCGCCGACCAGCCGTCCGTCGGCGTCGTAGATCCTGAGGTCGCCGCTCGCCACTTCGGGCACGCCACTCGGCGGAGCGTCCTCGGCATCACCTGCCGATGCCGGGCGCTCGGGCATCCGCACGTGGCAGAACAACCGCTCTGGTAGCCGCGACGCAAGCTGCATCCGGTCCCAGGCGAAGGGGAGGTAGGTAGTCTCGTCTTCTCCGCTCCCGCCGCCGTCGCGCGCCGCCCCGACCGCCTGGAAGCAGCCGTCAAGGAGCAGCGGATGGATCTCCAGCGCCGCGTCGACCCCCGTGGGCAGCGCGACCTCGGCGAGCGCTTCGCCCGGACGCGACCACAGCCCCTTGAGCGAGCGGAACGACGCCCCGAGATCGATGCCCAGCGCCGACTTGGCGCGGTAGTAGGCCGATACGTCGTCCGGCGACAGCCCCGCTTTCAGCGCCTCGATGTCCACGGGCTCCGCGGCGGCCGGAAACGCCGGTGCCGAAGCGGCAAGCCGCGCCTCGGCGTGCAACGTCCACTCCCCTTCCGACGCGTGCTTGCTGAGCACCTGCACGCGGCGCCACGCGCCGTCGGGCGCGTCCACCAGCACCTGCATCTGGCGGCCCGCGTCGGCCGCGTCCGCATCGTCCGGATCCGGCTCGCCCAGGACGAGGGGGTTCTGGAGCTGGAAGTCCTCGATCAGCACGGATTTCTCGCCCGCCTCCGCGGCGACGGAGGCCGCCATGGCGCCGTAAAGCGCACCAGGTGCGACGAGGCGACCGAAGACATGATGATCCCCGAGCCACGCCGGATCGGTGGGATGAATCTCGGTGTCGAAGGCCGTTTCACCGCGGGCCGAGTCGTGCCGGTTCCCGAGCAGCGGGTGGTCGACGGCGACCCGGCGACGCCGCCTCGCCGCCCAGAAGCGTTCGCGCTGGAACGGATAGCCCGGCAACGACACCCGGCGGCGCGACTCGCCGGCGAACAGCGCCTCGAGTTGCACCGGAATGCCGGCTTCGTACGCCGCGCCGACGGCGGCGACGAACGCGTCTTCGGTGTCGGCGGCCGGCGTGTCCGCGCGGGGACGCATGAGGCTCGCGACCACCGCCGGGGGCTCGCCCGCCGATCCCGGCCAGGCGAGCGCCGTCATGGGACCCAGCACGGCGTGCGGACCGAGTTCCACCACGGCGTCCACGCCAAGCGAACCCAGTTCCTCGACACAGGACCGGAACTGGACGCGCTCGCGCGCATGTCGGCGCCAGTACGCGGTGTCGAGGATGGCATCCGGCGCAACCGCCGCACCGGTGACGTTGCTCAGCAACGTAATCGACGGTGGCGCGAACGGGATTTCCCGGATGCTCGCCTGCAGGCCGTCCAATGCCGGTTCGATCATGGCGCTGTGGTAGGCGGGGCTCTTGCGCAGCCGCGCCACACGGGTCCCTTCGGACTCGAAACGTTCGAGGATCGTGTCGATGGCGTCGGCGGGGCCGCTGATGACCTGCTGTGCCCCGTTGTCGACGGCAACGCTCACGTCGATGCCGGCGCTCGCCGCGTTGTGTTCGTCAACGACGGCCGCGATGTCGTCCGCCGGCGCGAAGACCGCCGCCATCGCGCCCGCACCCGGTACCGCACCGATATGCGCACCACGCGCCGCGGCGAACCTGAGTCCGTCCTCGAGGCTGAAGACCCCCGCCGCCTGGGCCGCCGCGATCTCGCCCAGGCTGTGGCCGAAGACCACGTCGGGCCGCACACCCACGCTCTCCCACAGGGCCGTGAGGCCACACTCGAGCGCGTAGATGGACGGCTGCTTCCACGCGGGGTCGTCCAGGTCTCCCGGCGCGCCCTCACGACCGAACATCACGTCGAGCAACGAGGCCCCGCGATCTTCACGGAGCAGGGCGTCGCAGCGGTCGAGGACGGCCCGGAAGACGGGCTCGGTCTCGTAGAGCGCCCGCCCCATGCCGACCCACTGGCTGGCCTGGCCGGTGTACGCGAACGCGAGCTTGCGCCGCGGCACCGTCGCCAGGAACTGCCGTTCGTCCGGATCGACGAGCGCGGCCAGACGCTCCCGCAACGAGCCGGCATCGCGAAAGACGACGCCGGCCCGGAAATCGAAATGGCTGCGGCCGACGCTCGCCGTCCACGCCGCGTCGGCGAGGGCGGCGGGCTCCGCGCCCTCGAGCCAGGTCAGGTAGCGTGCGGCCGATTCGCGCAGTGCAGCGTCCGTCTTGCCGGACAGTGGCAGCAACCGCGCCCGCCGCGTCGCCGCCTGCGCGCCGTCCCGCGTCGCCACCGGCATCGCGGGTCCGGCGAAGTCCTGGCCGCGCGCGGCGGTGTCCGTCGGCCCCTCGTACCGTTCGAGCAGGACGTGCGCATTGGTGCCTGACCATCCGAAACCGCTCACGCCAGCGGAGGGCACGTGTCCCTCCCGGCGCGGCCAGTCCCTTTCCGCCGCCGTGACCTCGAGGGGGAGCCGGTCCCAGTCGATGGCCGGACTCGGTGTCTCGAAGTTCAGATGCCGTGGAATCACGCCGTGCCGCAACGCCATGACGGCCTTCATGAAGCCCGCAACGCCGGCGGCGGATTCCAGGTGTCCGATGTTGGTCTTCACGGAACCGATGAGCAGCGGGCGATCCGCCGGGCGTCCCGGCCCGTAGGCCGTCGCCGCGGCATCGGCCTCGATCGGGTCGCCCACCGGGGTCCCCGTGCCGTGCGCTTCCAGGTAGTCGACGTCCTGGGGCTGCATCCCGGCGCGCGCGAGAGCCGCCTGGATCACCCGCGCCTGGGCGTCTCCGCTCGGCACGGTGAGCCCTGGACTGGCGCCGTCCTGGTTGACGGCGGAGCCGCGGACAACGGCCCAGATGCGGTCACCGTCGCGCTCGGCCTCCGCGAGACGTTTCAGTACCACGAGCCCACAGCCCTCGCCACGGACGTAGCCGTTGGCACGGGCGTCGAACGTCTTGCACTGCCCGTCCGGGGCGAGCATTCCGGCGTTCCCGCGCAGCTCCAGGAGCCGGCCCGAGAGGATGTTGTTCACGCCCCCGGCCAGGGCCAGGTCGGCTTCGCGGCGCTGTAGTCCGGAGACGGCCTGGTGGATCGCCACCAGGGCCGACGAGCACGCCGTGTCGACCGCCATGGCCGGCCCCGCGAAATCCATCGCGAACGCGACCCTGCCGATCGCCGTGTTGAGCGACGTGCCACTCACGGCGTAGAGGCTCGAAGCCGGTTCGGCCGACTCGGCGACCTCGAGCGCCAGGGACCGGTACTCGTTGTTGCTGATGCCCGCGTAGACGCCGGTGCGGCTGCCGCGCAGGCGCTCGGGGTCGATGCCGGCATCCTCGAGCGCCTGCCAGCTCGTCTCGAGCATGATGCGCTGCTGGGGATCGAGCAGCTCGGCCTCGACGGGCGAGATACGGAAGAACGCCGCGTCGAACTTGTCGATGTCGTCGACGAAGGCGCAGAAGCGACAGGCGTCGTTCTGTACGTCCGCCGTCGGGAACAGCTCGGCCATCCGCCCGACGCCGGACCCGGGCACGCCCTCCTGCACGGCGTTGCCACCGCCGGCAAGCAACTGCCAGAACGCGTCCAGCGTGGCTGCGCCGGGGAATCGGCACGCCATGCCGACGACGGCGATGGGCTCGTCCAACGTCCCCGATCGCGAGGACTCGCTGACAGCCGACCGCGCGTGTTCGGATTGCGGTTGCTCCAGTTGGGTCACGGTGGACTCCAGGTCAGCCCTGCCCGCTCCGCAGTCTACGCCTTCGCCATTAGTCCGGCCACGAGGGGCCGGACGGCCCTCACGCTTCCGCCCGCTCCCGCGCGTAGACCGGGTCCTCGTGGCAGAAGGTGAAGTCCGCGGTCATGGTCGGCGGCGCCTCGGTGCCGTGGTAGTGCCGGTAGCGTTCCCGGTAGTGCTCGATGCTCGGCAGCCGTCGCTCCCAGTGCGCCTCGGAGAACATGATCATGCGCCCGCCGACCCGCGCGCAGGCTTCCACCGAGTCGCGCGAGTTGGCCACGGCGTAGATGCGGCCCGCGAAGGAGCGCTCCGGACGCGGACGGATCTCCGTGCGCACCTGGGGGTACATCGGGCCGTCGCCCTCGATGAAGCCGGTCTCGAGCGCCTCCACGATCATCGCCGACGCCTCGTCGAACCGGTCCCGCGACTCGTCCATCGCCGTGCCGAGGCCGATCTTCCGCGTCCGTCCGGCCACGTATGCCAGCAGCTCGAGGTTGTCCGGGCAGAACGAGTAGTCGAAGAAGTGGTGCTCCGTCGGCCACACGGCGTCGAATCCGAGTTCCTCCGCCAGCTCCGCCATCGCGAGTTCCTGCGCGTAGACGGCGGCGTCGCTGACGTCGTCCCAACCGTACGACGAGAAGATGAGTTGCAGTCCGACATCCATGGCGAGCCTCCCGAATCCGGCGAATGCGCGAGCATACGCGACGCAGCGCGCGTCGGGGGCACTGGAGAAACCGCTGGCGAAATCCGGCCGAAGCGGGCAAGGTACGCGTTTCGGCACATGCGGATAGCGGGCCTCACCGACCGTCGCGATCCGCCAGCCGCACCCTACGCAAACGAACCGGGAGGAAACCCGATGGCCGAAGCCGCGACAGACGAGTGGAATGCGAAACGGGCAGCGCGGGAGCGGAGCAACGCGACGCGCAAGCGGTTCACGGTCGCCAATCCCGATAAGGAAGCGCGCGCGAAGACGCTGGGGGAAATCCACGCGCTCGGGCTCGAGTCCAACGTCGCCGAACTCGACGCGATCGGCTACACCACGGTCAAGGGCGCGATCGACGCCGACCAGGTGGCCCGCGCCCGGGAGGCGATCGTGCGCGTCATGGAGCGCAAGTCCGGCATGTCCGTCGACATCGAAGCCGAGACGGCGGAACCCTGGAACGGCGTATCGCTCGCGCACTACCTGCTCTACGAGGACGAGGTCTTCGAGGAGATCGTGACGGCATCGAAGCCCCTCGCGCTCATCAGCTACCTGCTCGGCCGCAGTTGCCAGCTCTCCAGCATGACGTGCCACTTCAAGGGCCGGGGCAGCGACCCCCTGATGCTGCACTCGGACAACGGCAACGGCATCCCCGCCCCGTTTTCCATGACGTCGCAGGTCGCCAACGTCAACTACGCCCTGACGCCCTACAGCAGGGAGGCCGGCGCCCTGGCGATGGTGCCCGGCAGCCACCGCCTGTGCCGGCACCCGCGCCCCGACGAACTCCATCTCGCCGGCGACGAGTGCAACCCCGACGCCGTCTCCATGGACCTCGATCCCGGCGACTGCGTCGTCTGGCACGGCAACACGTGGCACGGCTCGTTCCGGCGCGAGATTCCGGGCATCCGCATGAACCTGGCGACGTACTTCGTGCGCCAGTACATCGTGACCCAGGAGGAGTTCGGCCGGACGGTGCCGCAGGAGATGCTCGACCGCCACGCGAACGACGCGCGTTTCCTGCACCTGGTCGGCCAGCGGCAGCCGTACAACTACCACGCGGACGGACCGGACTGGACCAAGTACGGGGAAGTGCCGCGAGGGCAGTTCGACTGACGCGTCACGTCGCGACTCCTCCCTTTTCTTTCCCAGGAGCAGACACCCATGGCGGAAGCGAAAGTCTCCGACGCCGACCTGTCCACGAACGAGCGCATGCAGCAGATGCTCAAGGTCTATTCCCTCAACGACCCTGACAAGGCCGCCCGCGAACAGACGCTGGCCGAGATCCGGGAACTCGGGCTCGAGCGGCACCTCGGGGAGCTCGACGCGCACGGCTACACGGTCGTGCGCCAGGCGATCTCGCCCGACCAGGCCACTCGTGCACGGGACGCCATCGTGGAGGTGATGGAGCGCAAGCAGGGGCGGCCCGTGGATATCGAGAACGAGACCGACGAGGCCTGGGCCGGGATCAACCTGGCGACGTACCTGCTCTTCGAGGACGAGGTCTTCGAGTCCATCCTGATGGCTCCGAAACCGCTGGCGCTCATCAGCTACCTGCTCGGACGGAGCTGCGTGCTCTCCAGCATGACGTCGCATTTCAAGGGTCCCGGCGCCTTCCCGCTGATGCTCCACTCGGACAACGGCAACGGCATCACGGCGCCGTTTCCGGCGGCCGCGCAGGTCGCGAACGTCAACTACGCGCTGACGCCCTACAGCGAGGAGGCCGGCGCCCTCGCGATGGTGCCCGGCAGCAATCACCTGGCCCGAAATCCGAGGCCCGACGAGATCATGCCCGGCGGCGAGGACGGCAACCCGAACGCCATCCCCGTCGACCTGCAGCCCGGTGACTGCGCCGTCTGGCACGGCAGCACCTGGCACGGCTCGTTCATACGCCAGGTCCCGGGCATCCGCATCAACCTGGCCACGTACTTCTGCCGCCAGTACATCGTCACCCAGGAGCGGTACGCCGAGCACGTCCCGCAGGAAGTGCTCGAGCGGCACTCGAACGACCCGCGGTTCCTGAAGCTGCTCGGCCAGTGCCAGCCCTACGGCTGGGGATCGGAAGGCCCCGACACCACCAAGCTCGTCGACATGCCGCGGGGGCAGTTCGACTAGCAGGGGCGGGGCTTGTCCCCAAGGCGCTAATCTGGAGACCGGACAGCCCGGTCGGGATGGCGCCGGGTGTGGTCCCTCGGGGAACGTCGCCCTAACCAAGGTGTGCGACGGCGCGGCGCCGCGTTTTCCACCGCCCGCCCACCGGCGCTCTGGTGTATTGGGGGACCGCGCCCGTGGACGGCCCGTGGAAAACGCTCCCTGCCCGTGGTGGGGTGGGGAGCGGGTCAGGGGCAAGCCACCGGTCGCGAAAGGCATCTTCTCTGCAACAGAACATCGCCCTAATCATTCGGGAGGTCGGTTGCGGAGGGCATCGCCGCCCCGAAAAGAACATCGCCCTTTTCAAGTTCCGGCGGCTGTCGTGACCCGTGGGCGCGGTTCGTCTCGTCTTCGTTGGCGGTGCGTCTGGTGACCGCGCCATCGCCGGGAATGAAAAGGGCGATGTTCCGTTGGGGGGAGGGTCGGTGACCCGGGTTTCGTGACCGTTAACTGTTTACATATATAGTAATCTGGGATAGCCTTTCCCTTGAGCGCATACCTCCCGGGAACCCCCTCTCGTGGCATCGAAACGCCGCCGGCAATCGCGCCAGGCCAGCATCGAGTTTCGCCCCTGCGGCCGCGGTGGCGCGCGCCCCGGTGCGGGTCGTCCTCGGACGCGTCATTCGCGGGTGCCGCACCGCGACCGCGGTGGTGTGCCGGGGGATTGCCCGGTGCTGGTCACGCTGCGCGTGCTGGACGATGTGCCGCCGTTGCGCTGCGGGCGGTTCGTGCGGGCGTTCCGGGAGACGCTGGGCGAGTGTGCGCAGCGGCTCGGGTTCCGGGTGGTGCATTACTCGATTCAGGACGACCACGCGCACTTCCTGGTCGAGGCGCAAGGCAAGGTGCACCTGGCGAACGGCATGAAGAGCCTGGCTGCCCGCTTTGCACGCTGCGTGAACCGTGTGTTCGGACGCGTGGGACGGGTGCTGGCGGACCGGTTCCACCACGCGGTGAAGCGGACGCCGACGGAGGTGCGGCGGGCGGTGGCGTACGTGCTGCTGAACGCGCGCAAGCATTTCCGGCAGCGGCGTCGGCGGGTGCCGCCGGTGGTGCTGGACGGGGCGAGTTCGGGGCTGTGGTTCGACGGGTGGAAGGGGCGTGCGCCGCCGCCCGGGCGGTATGCGGACGCGGGTCGCGCCTGCGAAGTCGCGACGCCGCGGACTTGGCTGCTGTCCAGGGGTTGGCGGCGTATCGGCCTGATCGATCCGGCGGAGGTGCCGGGCGGCGTTGGCCGCGTAGAGTTGTCGTGCCGGTGTCCGTGCGGGTAGCTCGCCAGGCAGCCAGTACAATACCTGTCGAGCGACACCCGGAGCGGATGGTTGCATCCACCCGATGCGCAACGCCCTTCCCAGAACTGACGGGCACGGTACCGGCATGGCGTGGTGGCGACCGTATCGCGAAGCGCTCGATGCCGAAGTGTTCCATGTCGACCTCGCCCCCGGCGCGACGCGCGAAGCGGCGGCGCTCGAGTGCCTGGACGATGCCGAGTCGGCCCGTTCCCGGCGCTTCCTGGCGGAGCCGGCGCGTCGGCGATACGTGCTCTGCCGGGCGGCGCTGCGCGCGCTGCTCTGCGAACGCCTGGGCTGCCACAACGACGCCCTGTCTTTCTGCGCCTCGCGCCTCGGCAAGCCCCGCGCGCTCGTCGACGGGAAGGCGGCGGACATCGGTTTCAACCTCAGCCACAGCGGCGAGCACGGGTTGATCGCGCTGGCCGACACCGGGCGGGTCGGGGTCGACGTCGAGGAACGCATCGTGCGTCATGACATCGACGGTGTCCTCAAGGCGGTTTTCGCACCGGCCGAGCAACATGCCCTCGAATCGGCCCGCGGCGAGGCCAGGGTCCGGCTCTTCTTCAGGCTGTGGACACTCAAGGAAGCGGTCATCAAGGCGCTCGGCACCGGCTTCACGCTGGAAACCTCGGACTTCCAGGTGCCGGCCGCCATGTTGGCCGGCGCCAGGGCGGGGGACTTCCGCTTCCCCCACCTGCCCGAGGTGACATGGCGGCTGCAGACCCTGGGCAACGCGCAGTTCGAGGCTGCCACCGCGCGAGAGCTACCCCAGGTACGAGCCAGCCGGTGACAGGCCCCGCTACCTCCCGAGCGATGCGAAGTAGCGGTCCATCGCGTCGAGCTTTTCCTGGCGCAGACCGGTGATCACCGCCGGAGTCGCCGAGATGTCCAGCACCTGTTCGGCATCCGCGCTGAAGGCCGGCCATTCCGGCAGCCCCTCCCCGTTCGGGTCTCCGCGCTTCGCGAAGTTCGTCCAGTAGCCGCTCATCAGCCGCGCGACCTCGAGGTCCTCCGCGCGCGGTTCCAGCGACGCCGTCTCGTGGAAGCCGAGGTGCGGGTTGCCGAACGCGTAGGCGATCTCGGCGGCATGGAACGCGCCCTTGGACGTGCCGTGTTCGCCCCCGACGTCGGGCGCGTGCGTGAAGAAGTAGAGCCAGGCCGGGTCGCCGTGCGCGACCTGGGCCCGTCCCCAGGCCCGCATCTGCCGCGCGAAGTAGCGGTCCGAGAGGATCTCCCCCGCCGCGCGGTCCGGGCTTTGCGCCGCGTCGGCCGCGTACGCGGCGAGGATGTCCGCCGCGGACTCGCCCCAGGCGGCCTCCTGGCTCGCGCGATAGGTCTCCTCGTCCACCTCCGGCTGCCCGAGGGCCATCGTCGTCCACTCGTCGGCGTTGGAACCGAGCATCACCGGCACCCGGTTGTGCCGGCCGTCCGCGACGAGGTCGGCCATCTGCGCCGGGAACAGGTGACCGTCGACGTACACGCCCGGGCTGCCCGTCGGCGGCTGTTCCGCGACCTTCGCGTAGAGTTCCCCGGCCGGTATGGCGCGCAGGGCCGCGAGGTCCGCGGCGTCCAGGAACTCCGCCATGCCCGCGCCCACGTAATGCCCGGAGCGGCCCGCCGCCGTGTCTTCGGCCAGTTGCGCATGCGGTTCGAAGCAGCCGCCGGACTGCCCGATGGCGCGGTGGAAGAGGCCGGTGGCGAGCGGTGAGGCGTACAGGTAGCAAACGCTCCAGGAACCGGCCGACTCCCCGAAGATGGTGACGTTGCCCGGATCGCCGCCGAACGCCGTGATGTTGTCGCGCACCCACGCGAGAGCGGCGACCTGATCGAGGATCCCGTAGTTGCCCGACACGCCGTCCGCCGATTCGGCGGACAGCTCCGGATGCGCGAGGAAACCCAACTCGCCGAGCCGGTAGTTGATGCTGACGAGCACGACGCCCTGGTCCGTCAGCGCGGCGCCGTCGTACATCGGCAGGTGGCCGTGGCCGATCCGCAGGCCTCCGCCGTGGATCCACAACATCACCGGCGCGTCGTCGCCCGCTATCGCGCGGGTCCAGACGTTGAGGTAGAGGCAGTCCTCGTCCCGGTCGATGGGGCCGCGGCTGTAGAACCCCTCGAGGATCGGCTGCCAGCACGGCGTGCCGAACGTCACCGCGTCGCGGGTCCCTTCCCACGCCGCGGCCGGCTGCGGCGCCCGCCAGCGCAGGTCGCCCACCGGCGGCGCCGCGTAGGGGATGCCCCGGAACGTCCGGACGCCGTCGACCATCTCGCCGCGTATCGCGCCCGCGGTGGTGAGGATCACGTTCGGGTCCGGGGCCGCCCGCGTCTCTTCCGGCGGCGGGGCCTCGCGCGGCGAGGCCTCCTCCGGCGCGCACCCCGCGAGCCAGGCCAGCCCGGCAGCTATCCAGAGCATCCGCTTCATGGTCGTCTCCGTGTCAGCTCATCGCCGCGATCATACGCGGTCTGCCGCGGCGCCTAACCCGGGGCTAAGCGTCTGCACCGGAGCGCCAGGGGTCGAGCATCGCCACGGACATCCCGGCGAAGTCGTCGACGTTGCGCGTCACCAGGGTCAATCCATGCCGCCGCGCGATGGCGGCGATCTGCGCGTCCGCCATCGCCTTGACCTTCCCGCTCCTGTCGCCGTCGCCCATGATCTCGCCCCAGAGCACCGCTGCCTCGGCATCGAAGGGCAGTACGCGGTCCCGGAACTGCGACGCGAGATCACGTCGCACCCAGCGCTCGATCCGCTTGCTCCGCACCTCGTCCCGGAGCCGTCGGGCGCCGCGCATCAATTCTCCAAGCGTGATGGACGAGAGGAACAGATCGGAGACGGACTGATCGCCCATCCACTCGACGACCGCGGCGGAGGGCCGGGGCTTCAATGTCTCGCTGACGACGTTCGTGTCGATCAGGAACGCCATGCGTCGAAGTCCACGGGGCGCCCGGCCGATTTGTCCCGCTCGAAATCCAGTTCCTCCCCTACCAGGGGCGATGCCCGCAGAAACGCCACCAGCTCCTTCCCCGTACGCGCGGTGGAAAGGGCCGGAGCCAGCGCCTCGCGCAACCGGTGCGCCTCTTCGCCACCCTGCCGAAACGCCGCGGCAGCGGTCCTGATGAGCATTGCATCGCCGGCCGGCACCGTGACCTCGACCCGCCGGAGTCCGCTCGCCGACCTCCTGACGCGATGTCGGGCTACGCGCGCCTTCGAGCCCTCGTTCGGCAGATCCCCCATCGTGCAATTTCCCCGGTAACCGTTACCGGATCATACGGCGAACGCACAGCGCTCATCAAGGACGACGTAGGGGAGGGGCTTGTCCCCTCCCGTGTCGAGTGCTTGCGCGACCCAGGCACGGGCGACGACAAGCGTCGCCCCTACACGTAGTGCAGCCAGCGCTCGAACTCAGCGTCCTCGCCCCGCCAGATGCGCCCGAGCGCGTCCTTCAGCCTGACCGCGCGGGCGCCGGGTGCGCCGTTGCCGACCGGTTCTCCGTCGATGCGCACCACCGGCCAGACACCCACCGAACTCGCCGTCAGGAAGACCTCCTGCGCCGCGTGCAGGTCGTCCACCGCCAGGTCGCGGATCGCGCACGGGATGCCGAGGAATCTCGCAAGTTCGATGACCGAGGCCCGCGTGATGCCGTGCAGCACCTTGTGCTCCGGCGGCGTGACGAGGCCTTCGGGTTCCGCGACGAAGATGTTCGACGTGGGCGCCTCCGCAACGTATCCGTCGCTGTCGAGCAGGACGATCTCGTCGAACCCTTCCTGGCGCGCGCGCCACTTCGCGAACATCGCGGAGGTGTAGTTGGCGGCCATCTTGGCCTGCGGCGGGATGATGTCGGGGCGGCGATTGGTGATGTCGCGCTCGATCTTGAGCGACAGCGCGTCGCTCCACCGGTGCGTGCCGCCGTGCTGCGCGATCACGTCCGCGACCACGTCGTACGCGCAGACGAACACGCCGACCCGCGGGTCCTGCGGCACCAGTTCCGCCTCTATCGACGGGATGAGCGCGCTGATCTTCAGGGATTTCGAGCCGGGGTT
>JAJDTI010000204.1 GCA_022827245.1 Pseudomonadales bacterium
CCTGTTCGGCGGCGAGAGCGACGCCGCCGTGCGCCGGGTGGTGACCCAGGGCGACGGCTGGTATGCCTACAACCTCGACCCCGACGCCGCGCGCGCCGGGTTCGCGCGGCTCGACGCCCGGCTCCGGGACGCCGGCCGCGATCCGGCGTCCGTGCGCAAGTACGTCGGCGTGGCGGGACGGGGCGTCACTCCGGACACCGCCGCGGCCTACCGCGACGCCGGCGCGGACCAGATCATCCTGCCGCTGTTCGCCACGAACCTCGAAGACCTCAAACGGCGCGCCGACCGGCTGGTCGTCGCGTCCGACCTGCAGGCCGCGTAAGGAGACCACGATGAACGTCCACAACGCAGTCGCCCGCAACTACTCCGAGGAGTCCGAGAACCGGATCCACAGCGACGGCGCCGCGCGCACCTTCGGCTTCGATGCCGCCCTGGTGCCGGGTGTCGCGGTGTTCGGCCACATGACCCGGCCCCTGGTCGAGTCCCTCGGCGCCGACTGGCTCGGCGGCTACTCGGCGGATGTCCGCCTCATCAAGCCGACCTACGACGGCGACGAACTCGCGATCGAGCACTCGGAGGATGCCGGCGAACACGTCGTCCGCTGCACGGGCCGGGGCGTCCTGATCGCCGAGCTGCGCTCCCGGGCCGAGGTACCGGCCGTCGACACGATGGCCGCGGTCCCCGGTGGGTCGCCCGTCGACGGGAAACCGGAGATCGCGTGGGACCTGATCCACGTCGGCGAAGCCTTCCCGGCGTTCCGCTGGTCGCCCGACCTCGAAGAGCAGGCCCTGTACGCCGGCCACGTCAACGACGACCTCCCCCTCTGGCAGACCGACCTGCTGCACCCGCACGGAGTCCTGTGGATGGCGAACACGGCGCTGTCGAGGCGGTTCCAGCTCCCCGCATGGCTGCACGTCGGGTCGCGGATCGTGTTTCGCGAACCCGTGCGCATCGGCGACGAGATCGAAGTGCGGGCGGTGCCGGTGGAGAAGTGGCGGCGCAAGGGGCACGAGTTCATCGAGCTGTACGTCGCCTACGTCGTCGATGGCACGGTAAAGACCGAGATCCGCCACACCGCCATCTTCAAGATCGCGTCGCGGAGCTGACCCGGGATGCGGGGGGTTCCGTCCGCGCGGGTCGCGGTCGGTGTGGCGCTTCTGCTGGGATTCGCGGCCGCCGCAACGACACCGGCCGACCTGCCCGCCCGGACGCTCGCCGACGCGGACATCACGGTACCGGACGACTTGCCGGCCGGGGCACTGCTGATCGTCGGCTTCTCGCGGGGATCGAACGCCCAGACCGAGCCGTGGCGCAAGCGGGTGGACGCCGACGCCGAACTCGCGCCGCTGGCCTATAGCGTGCTCGTCCTCGAAGGCGCGCCGCGCTGGGTCCGGGGCCTCATCGTCCGCGGCGTGCGTCGCGCCATGCCCGACGACCAGCACGACTCGGTGCTGGTCGTCACGCAGGACGGGGACGCATGGCGCGCGTGGGTCGGCTTCGAGCCCGAGTCACAGGACGCCGCGTACGTCGTGCGCCTGGACGGCCTCGGCAAGACCTGCTTCCGGCACGTCGGAGCGGTATCGGACGATGCCCTGCTCGCGAGCCGGGACGCGCCCTGTTAGCGCCCCGGACTCGCAGTCACTCTTCCACCGGATCGACGGGTCCTTCCAGCGCACCCATCGCCTTCGCGCGCTGAACGCGACGGCGCCGGGCCAGTTCGCGCATGTCCGTCGTCGCGTCCGTCTCATCGACGATCTCCAGGCCGAGCAGCGTCTCGATGACGTCTTCCATGGTCACGATGCCCGCCATGCCGCCAAACTCGTCGAGCACCACCGCCAGGTGCTCCTGGCGCGCACGCAGGGCGGTGAACAGGTCGGTGATGGCGTAGGTCTCATCGACGGCCACGATGTCGCGGCGCACGGCGGCGATCCGCTGCTCGCCACGTCCCTCGACCAGCGCCATGAGCAGGTCGGCCCGCAACACGTAACCCGTGATGTGGTCCTTCGATTCGTCGTGGACGGGTATGCGGGAGAACGGCAGGCTTTTCACCTCCCTGTAGTAGTCGGCGATGCTCTCGTCTTCCGCGGCCACCTCGACGACCGTACGGGGAGTCATCACATCCCCTACCTGAACCGTCTGGAAGCGGATGAGATGGCCGATCATCTCGCTTTCCTCCGCCTCGAACACGCCCTCCTCGGCGCCGAGTTCCGCCATGGCCACGAAATCGGTGCGCGTCAGGATCGGCTGGGTCGTGCCCCGCTTCAACCGGCGGGTGATGTACTGGCTCAGCCAGACGAAGGGCCCGAGCCCCACGGTAAGCAGCCGCAACGAGTGCACCGTGAAGGTGACGAAGTACTGCCAGTAGAGCGCGCCGATCGTCTTTGGCACGATCTCCGAGAAAACCAGAATCGCAATGGTCATGGTTGCCGGAACGGCCAACCTGGTGATCCACGGATTCGCCTCCGCCCAGATCGCCGCGGCCTGCTCCCCCACGCCAATCGCCCCCACGGTGTGGGCAATGGTGTTGAGCGTCAGGATCGCGGCCAGGGGGCGGTCCACGTTGGCCTTGAAATCCTCCAGGTAGCGCCCGACGCGGGTGCTTTGCCCGAATCTCAGGCGCGCATGGCTGGGCGTGATGCTGAGGAGGACGGCCTCCCACAACGAGCAGAAGAACGAGAAGATCAGGGCGAGGAAGAAGAAGGAGAGGAGCAGGCTGTACATCAACGGAACCTGCCGCCGGGACACGGAAAGTTCGTTATTGGACCCGGTTGGTCATTGGGGGCCATGGGGACGATTGTACTAGTGTGCTGCCCCAGTCCGGCAGCGGCGGCCGGCGCGGCGCACCGCGCCAGGGCGCGGCGGCGGTCAGCACCAGGAATTCGGACGCCAGGCGGACCCCGGACGGGCGACCACGAGGGTCGCCCTTACGCGGCGTCGAGGCCCGCCAGGACGCCGGCGATGGATTCCGCGCGCAGGCCCTGCTTGACCTGGGCGTAGGCCGAACCGTCCAGCTTCACGAGGTTGCCCGCCGCCGCAAGCGCGGCGTCCCGCACCGCGTCGGGCGCCACCACCTCGTCGAGGAAGCCCGCGTCCCGCGCCTCGGCCGGAGCGAACATCGTCGCGCCGATCGCCGCGCGCGACACGTACCGTTTGGAGAGGCGTTCCCGGGCGAGCATCAGTGCGAAGGCCGGCAGCGACATGCCGATGGCGGTCTCGTTCAGCCCGATGACGAACTCGCCTTCCGCGCCGACCCGGTAGTCCGCGGTCAGCAGGCAGAACCCGCCGAGCGCCACCGCGTGCCCGGTCGCCGCCGCCACCACCGGCAGGGGGAAGCCATACAGCCGCATCATCAGCCGCGCCCCGCCCTCCGACATGTTGCGCGCGGCCACCGGGTCGCCGCCCCGAATCACCTTGAGATCGAATCCCCCGGAGAAGACGCCGGACCGGCCCATCAACACGACCGCCTTGGCCTCGCTTTCCGCGCGGTCGAGCAGGCCGTTCACTGTGGCGATCATGTGGGGGTTGAAGGCGTTCGCCTTGCCGTCGTCCAACGTCACCACGGCCACGTGATCGATCAGTTCGTACTGTGCGGGATCCGCCATCGTTCCTCCTGCGGCAATCTGCGGGCCGTTCTTTTGACCCTTCGTCGCCGATTCTAGCAACGGCGACCCGCCGCTCCTTGACAGCCTCCGGACGATCCACGATCTTGCGGCCACGTTGAAGGGAGGTGCCCATGATGCAGCCGCGAGGCTCGACCCTGGCCGTGTTCGTCCTGGTGGCGCTGGCGTTCCGGGTGACGCCCTACGTCCTGCACCTGTTCGGCGTCCCCATCGATCCCGCGAACACGGACTATCCCTGGAACTTCTCGCCGGTGCTGCCGCTGTGCGTGTTCGGCGCCGCCTGCTACGCGACGCGCCGCGCCGCGTATCTCGCCCCGTTCGCGATCTACGCCGCGGGAGACCTGGGTATCTGGCTCCTGACCGGCCGCGCCGACTGGGCCTTCTACGACGCGCAACCCGTCCTGTATCTCTCGGTGGCGCTGGTCGTGACGTGCGGTTTCGTGCTCCGGCGCCAGCGCACCTGGTTCCGGATCGCGGCGACGGGACTGGCTTCCGCCGTCGTCTTCTTCGTGGTTTCCAACTTCGGCGTCTGGGCGCTCGGCGACGGCGTCCGCTACCCCCACAACGCCGCGGGGCTGGTGGACTGCTACGTACAGGCCATCCCGTTCTTCCGCAACACACTCGTCAGCATGGCGCTCTTCCTGCCGCTGCTCTTCAGCCGGGTGACGCTGCGCCGGCCGCAACTCGCACCGGCCCTCTCGCGGTGACGCGGCCGGCGGCGCCTCAGTAGCGCCGGGGTCCGCTCGATGGCGGACGCCCGCATCGTCTCGCTCATCGCGAGCGCGACCGAGATCGTCACCGCGCTCGGCTTCGAGGAACAGCTCGTCGGCCGATCTCACGAATGCGACTTCCCGCCCGGTGTGGAGCTTCTACCGGCGTGTTCGTCCTCGAAGGTCGACGCCGGTGGGACGAGCCTACGGATCGACGGACAGGTCCGCGCCCTCGTCGCCGACGCGCTGTCCGTCTACCGCGTTGACCCGGCGCAGCTCGACCGCCTGGCCCCCACCCACATCATCACCCAGACCCAGTGCGAGGTCTGCGCCGTCAGCCTCGCCGACGTGGAGCGCGCGGTCCTCGAACTGGTCCACTCACGACCGCGGGTCGTCTCCCTGGCGCCGATGGACCTCGGTGATGTCTGGCGGGGCATCCGCACGGTGGCCGCGTCCCTGGGCGCGCCGGACCGCGGACACCGGCTCGTGGACACGCTCACGGCAAGACTCGACACCATCCGCGCCCGGACGGAGGTCCTGGCGGAACGTCCCGTGATCGCCTGCCTCGAGTGGATCGATCCCCTCATGCACGCGGAGAACTGGGTGCCCGAACTGGTCCGGATCGCGGGAGGGACGATCATGATCGGGGAGCCCGGCCGTCACTCCGGCTACTTCCCGATGGACGAACTGGTGCGCCGCGACCCCGACGTGATCGCGGTCATGCCCTGCGGATTCGACATCGAGCGCTCGCTGCGGGAGATGCCTCCCCTGGCCACGCACCCCGACTGGCCGCGGCTGTCGGCCGTGCGCGCCGGACGCGTCTACGTGACCGACGGCAACCAGTACTTCAACCGTCCCGGACCCCGGTTGGTGGAGTCCGCGGAGATCCTGGCCGAACTGCTCCACCCGGGAGCGGTCGGCTTCGGGCATCGCGGGACCGGGTGGATTCCTTGGAGCGACGCGTCCGGGTAACGGCCCCTCAGGTGTGCGCCTTGAGGAACGCCGTGCACTTCTCCCAGGCGTCGGCGGCGGCTTCCTCGCGCAGCGACGGGCGCATGAAGTTCAGGAACGCGTGGCCCGCACCGTCGTAGCGGTGGAACTCGTAGACCTTGCCGGTCCGGTCGAGTTCCGCTGCGATCCGGTCGACGTCCGCCGGGCTCGGGTTCTCGTCGTCGTTGCCGAAGAGTCCCAGAAGGGGACAGTCGATCTCTGCCGTACGGTCGAACGGCGTCGGGCCGTCTCCCCACGGCACCAGGATGTTGCCCCCGTAGAACACGACCGCCCCCTGGAGCCGGTCGCGTTGGGCCGCCCAGAGGTAGGACAGCCGCCCGCCCATGCAGAAGCCGATCACGCACTGCCGCCGGGGATCGGAGTGGCCCGCGAGCCAGTCGGCGGCCACCGCGTAATCGCGCAGGATCTCTTCGTCCCGGAGCAGGCCCATCCGCTCGAGCGGGTTGAGGTCGCCCTCTTCCTGGCGGTGATACAGGTCCGGCGCCGCGGCCACGAACCCCGAGTCGGCAAGCCGGTGACAGATGTCCTGGATGAACTCGTCCACGCCGGGGGCGTGCATGCACACGAGCACGCCCGCGCCACCGTCGCCGCCCGCCAGGTACACGGGCATGACCGAACCATCGACCTCGACCGTCTCGAAGCGACCCGCCATGACGGACCCTCCCGGCACCACGATGGCCGGATTAAAGCACTTCCGCGACGCTTCGGAGCATGGCCCCGCGCCCCCCGATGCTATGATCGCCGCGCACCCAGGGGCCTGCGCCGCGGCCGGACACCGGGAAGCAGGATCCGTCGATGCCCGATCGAGCGACCGCCACCGCCCACCCCAACATCGCGCTGGTGAAGTACTGGGGGAAACGGCCGGGACCGGGCAACATTCCCGCCACGCCTTCCCTGTCCGTGACCCTGGATGC
>JAJDTI010000189.1 GCA_022827245.1 Pseudomonadales bacterium
CCTGACGCCCGGAGGGTGGCGTAGAATGACACCTTGACCCGTTCGCCATGCCGAGAGGAGGGCGCTCAGATGAGAAACAGACGAGTCCTGCTGGCGACTGCGGCGGTCTGCGGTGCGTTGGTGCTGTCCGGGCTGGCGGCCGTGGCCGGGCGACAGGCACAGGAGCCGCCGCCGATGGGCTTCTTCATCACCAGTACCGGCGTCGGTGACGGCGCCAACCTGGGCGGGCTGGACGGCGCGGACGCCCACTGCCAGACGCTGGCGGCCACGGTGGGCGCCGGCGACCGCACCTGGCGGGCCTACCTGAGCACGCAGGGCCCCGGGGCCGTCAACGCACGCGATCGGATCGGGGCAGGACCGTGGGCGAACGCGGAGGGCCTCGTCATGGCCACCGGCGTCGAAAGCCTGCACTACGACAACTCCAACTTCAACTGGACCCACACGCTGGACGAAAACGGCAACCAGTTCGCGTCACGCATCGACGGAGACCCGGACTTCACGGTGCACGACGTGCTGACCGGCACGCGGCTCGACGGCACGGCGTATCCGGAGGGCGAGGATCGCACGTGCGGCAACTGGACCAGCAGCGGCGAAGGCAGCGCCATGCTCGGCCACGCCGACCGCTACTCCTTCACGACGCCGGGTTCGCCCTGGAACACCGCCCACCCGTCACGCGGCTGCTCGCAGGACAATCTGGTGGCTACGGGAGGGGCCGGCCTGTTCTACTGCTTCGCCGTCGACTGATGGATGCTCGACGAGAGGGCGACGCGGCGGCGTTGGTGGTAGACGAGCCGCGTCACGACTTCAGGGGATGCCGCCACCGGAGTCCCGGGAACCGAGCGAAGTCCCCGTCGGTCGTGATCCATTCACAGCCGTGCTCGATGGCCATGGCGGCGAGCCAGGCGTCAGGCACGAGATTGCCCTTCGCACCAGCGGCGTCGCAGAGGCGGCGGAAGATGCGCCAGTGGTCGCGGCCGGGGAAGACCGCAACACGGTTGGGACGCGTCCGCAGGTCTTCGGCGAACTGCATCGCCTTCGCCAGGGAGCTCGGCGCCGCGAAGATGCGGGGGTGGGTGACGATACGCACGAACCCGCCGACCACGAGGTCGCTCAACCCGAAGGCGGCGTCGGCGTTGGCCGCTGCTGCCAGCCAGTCCCGATAGGCCTGATGGTCGCGCGCATCTTCCCGGTGCGCGTAGACCAGCACGTTGACGTCGGGGAGAATCACTCCACGCCGTCCATCACGTCGAGCAGGGATGCCGTGTCATCCAGGTCGACGCCCGGAAGCAGCCCGCCCCGCCCCGTGGTCGTGAGCCGTACCCGCGTACGGGGCTCGGCCGTCGTGCGGGCCAGCCGGGCGCGCAACGACTCCTCGATGATCGCCGTCAGCGTCATGCCGCACCTGGTTGCTTCACGTTTCGCTTCCCGCAGAAGGGGGTCCGGCAGGCGGATGGTGGTTCGCAAGATGCCTGAACATATCTGACATGCATCAATATGTCAATCGCGCTCGATGAACGGGGCGACGGACCGCACCGATTCACTTTCAGGACCCGCGCGGCGCACCGGATGCACCCGCTGGCGGCACGCCGACAGGTTCTTGACTTTCAGAGATTTGGCCCGCCCTCGGAACTACGAGAAGCGCGCCGAAATACGAGGGGTGTGGCGGGTGTCGGCGCCGAGACCGGCGGGGCCACCGACGCGCGTCGGTCGCCCCGCCATCAGGCTCTAGGAACAACCGGACCCGGTTCGCTCCCCGCGAACCCACCCGGCCAGCATCTGCCACTCCGGGTCGTCACGACTCTGCCAGCGTCGCGGACCGTTGTGCGTGTAAGCGCCGCCGCCGTCGGGATGAAGGGGCTTCAGCAGGAACCGACTCTGCTCAGGGTTGCCCGGCGTGATCACGCGGGTGATCAGCCGATAGGCTCGCTGCGCCTCTTCGTCGCTCCACTCGTCGCCACGTCCGGGAGCCGGCGCGAAGCCGATGAGGCCCCCGGAATGGCAGTTGCTGCAGCGGAGCTGCCCTTCGCGCGGATTGGCGAAGACGGGCTGCACGCACGCGCGGAAGAACTCGAAGTCGATCTCGGGCTCCGGCGGAGGCACGAAGGCGTCATCCGGCATGCTTCGAATCCAATCGAGCAGCGCAACGTACTCCGGGTCGTCAGCGGAGGTCCAGTAGGTCCCCCCGGTGTGAGTCAGTCCGCCCGCATCGGGTGACAGGGGCTTCAAGAGCAGCCGGCTGCTCTCGGGGTCGGCCGTGTTGATGAGCTGGCTCACCACCTCGAAGTTGCGCATCGACTGCTCGCTGCTCCAGCCGGCATTGGAGTTCGGGGTCTCCAGACTGAAGCGCACGCTCGTCTGCCACGTGTGACACATCACGCACGACGCATAGCCTCGAGTCGTGCCCCCGCGGTCTTCCATGAAGACGCTCTCGACGGTGCCGCGATACGTCTCCAACTCGCCACTGCTCAGGGTCTGGGCGGCGACCGGCGCGACAATGCCTGGCGGTAGCGCCACGGCCGCCACCGCAGCCAGACAGCAGATCAGCCCCAGGCCGACTCTCGTCATCATGATGCCTACTCCTCCTCCGACCGCATGTTGGTGCCCTTGGGATTCACGCGGTCGGGGGGCAGGATGACGGTGCTGATGCGGGCCGGCCGCGAGCCGGTCGTGATGCTGGCGACCACCTCGAGCTTCTCCAGATCGATCGCCAGCGTCTGGTCGGTCCCGGACACCGCGACATACATGTATTTGCTGTCGGGTGTCGACGTCATCCAGTTGGCGCTCGGGCCCACCTCGACGCCGCCGATGTACTCGAGGTCGGGCAGACTCCAGCCGTAGATGCGGCTGTCGAGCCGGCTCGAGGCCCACACGGCGGAACGATCCGCCAGCACCTCGAGACCGTGCATGTCACCGGTCTGTATCCCGTCGGCGTTCTTTTCCCACAAGGGCAGCTCGGGCGGCCACAGCATGTCGACGACCTCGCGGCTCTCCCAGTCGATGACCCACACGGCATTGATCCCGGTCGCCTGCGCGAAGATCCGCTTGGTCGACCCGTCATCGTTTGCCTCGAAGGCCATCGGTCGCACTTCGTGGTGCGTCCGGCCGTATTGCTCGTATCCACTCAGCCCGAGCGACCAGGCCACCGTGTCGGTCTCGGGGTCAATCACCTGGATCGTCGGATCATCCGGCCCGGCCACGCCCCTGAGACCGAGCACGACCCACCGTTCGTCAGGGGTCACGAAGACGTTGTGCACCGGATAGTGCACCTCGATGCTCTTGACGGTCTCGTGCGTATCGATGTCGATGACATCGACGAGCGCTGGCGCCGCCCGGTTCGGATCGACCTCGACCCCGGGGCCGA
>JAJDTI010000162.1 GCA_022827245.1 Pseudomonadales bacterium
ACCGGTGTGGCGTTCCTCGCGCTGGGACTCGTCTGGGTGACGGGCAGCCGCTTCGCCGCCGGGAGCCTGGCGGGCGTCGCGCGTCCGCGCGGTGAGCGTGTCGTCGTCTACGGGGAGGCGTACGAGGCCGCGCGGCTCGCGGCCCTGATCCGTGGTCACGGGAGCATCGCCCCGGTGGCGCTCGTCGACGACAACCCGGATCTCGTGGGCCATTCCATCGACGGCTTCGAAGTGCACCGGTCGTCGGATCTGCCGCGGCTGATCGACACCCTGGGCCTTTCCCGGGTCCTGCTCACGATTTCCCCCGGGCGCGAGCGGCGGCGCGTGATGGAACGCCTCGCGCCGCTGCCTGTGCGCGTCCAGACGATTCCGGACGTGTCCAAGCTGATCGCGGGGCAGGTCGGGCTGACCGAGGTGAGCGACGTGGATGTCGTGGACCTGCTCGATCGCGACCCCGTGCCGCCGCTGCAGGACCTGCTCGAGACCTGCATACGCGACAAGAACGTGCTCGTGACCGGCGCCGGGGGGTCGATCGGGGCGGCCCTGTGCCGGCAGATCCTCACGCAGAAGCCGCGGCGCCTCATCCTGCTCGACCTGTCGGAAGCGGCGCTCTACAACATCGACAAGGAGATGCGGGCCGTGGTGGCCCGCGAGGGCCTGCCGGACGACCTCGTCGTCCCCCTTATCGGATCGGTCCTCAACCGGACCCGGCTGCGCGACGTGCTCGAGTCGTATCGCGTGCACACCGTGTACCACGCCGCGGCGTACAAGCACGTGCCGCTGGTCGAGTACAACATGATCGAGGGCGTCCAGAACAACGTGTTCGGGACGCTCTACACGGCCGAGGAATGCCTGCGCGCCGACGTCGAGAACATGGTCCTCGTGTCGACCGACAAGGCGGTGAATCCCAACAGCATCATGGGCGCCACCAAGCGCCTGGCGGAACTCGTGCTGCAGGGCCTCCAGCAGCGGGGGGGCGGCACGAAGCTGTCCATCGTCCGGTTCGGCAACGTGCTCGGCGCGTCGGGTTCGATCGTGCCCCTGTTCCTCGAACAGATCCGGGGCGGTGGGCCCGTCACGATCACGCATCCGGAGGTGACCCGCTACTTCATGACCATCGACGAGGCCGTGTCGCTGGTCATCCAGGCGGGTTCCATGGCGCACGGCGGCGACGTGTTCGCCCTCGACATGGGCAAGCCCGTTCGGGTGAAGGACCTCGCGGAGAAGATCGTCGCCCTGATGGGACTGACCGTACGGGACGACGACAACCCGGGTGGCGACGTCGAGGTCAGCTACATCGGCCTGCGCCCCGCGGAGAAGCTCTACGAGGAGCTGGCGATCGGGCGGAACGTGACCGGCACGCGGCACCCGATGATCCTGCGTGCCCAGGAGGAGTTCATCCCGTGGCCGGAACTCAACGGGATCCTCGAGCGGATCGGGCAGGCGGGGGCCGATTTCGACTGCGAGCGCACGCGCCGGCTCCTCGAGCTGGTGGTCGACTACGAGCCGATCGAGGACGTGGAGGACCTGGTGTGGCAGGAGGCGCGGCGCAACGGCCAGGCCTCGTCCCGGAGCGGTTCCAACGTCACGGAGTTGCCGCGCGGCGCGGAGGTGCGCCAGGGCGACTGAGCCGGAGCTCGGGCCGGCGGTTCCTCCGTCAGCCCGCGACGAACGTCCCGTGCAGGCCCAGGGGCATCGGGTAGGGTAGGGTCCCCTCCCAAAGCGGACCGTCCGCCAGCCGGCGTGCGTCGAAGACGTGAAGCCCCCCTTCCCGGCGCGCCACGTCCAGGAACGGACCGAGCAGCCACCCGTCGCCCTCGGCCGGTCCACGGGGTACGAACACGTGCTCCTCGGGGAGCTGGTGCGGAGGGTAGGACCAGTGCTCCACGACCCCGCCGTCGGGGTCGAGACTCGCTATGCGTTGCAGGACCCAGGTGGCCGGACCGGACTCCGTTGGCCCGGGACCGTGGAGCACGAAGACCCGTCGGTGCCGCAGTCCCACGCGCCGCGGATCGATCCGGGGAAACTCAGTTACGCCCGGGGCCGCGTCGTCGATCAGCGCCGCGCCGTCCGGTCGCAGCGCGACTCGCCGGTAGCCGGGATGCACGGACGGGAAGCGCCACTCGCCGTGCATGGGCGCGCGCAGGTCCCGGAGGACGAACTGGGGGTCGGGCGCCTGGCAGACATCGAGATGGATCGTGCCGTCGCGTTCCTCCCAGCCGTTCCCGTGGTGGAAGTGAAAGCCCGCGGGTAGCGCGTGGCGGCCCACGGGCGCCAGGGTGTCCTTGTCGAAAACGAGTGCGCGCGTGCCGAGTTCGGGCCGCCACGCGTGGGCGTCGAGGAAGCTCGTGTGACCCGACGCGAAGCGTTCCGGCTCGACCACGAAGGGTGGCAGCAGCGCGACCAGGCGCCGCTCCGTGACGACGAAGTCGTGCACCATGCCCAGTGGGTCGACGGGCAGGTGGCCGAATCCGTCGAGCGTGCCGGCCGGGCCGATCCGGTACAGGAGGAGCATGGGCCGCGGGTTGATCACCACGCCGATGTTCCACACCGTCCCGTCACGCTCCCGCTTGGGATGCGCTCCGAAGGGCAGACCGGCCAGGTCGTCGCGCCAGCGGACGAAGCCGCGTGTGGCGAGCGTCTCGGGATCGACCTCGAGCGCCGAGCCGCCCTCCCAGAGGGCCAGCAGGCGTTCTCCATGCGCGAGGGCGGACGTGTTGGCGGCGTTCATGTCATCCGGGCGCCGGATGGCGTCCGGGTCCGGCGGAACGGTGCCGAAGGCGGGTAGCACGCGGCGGCCGGCTTGCGTCTCCCGGCGGCGCTTGGGCGTGTCGAGGATACGGCCGCGATGCGTGACGCCCGTGCCGTCGAACGTGAACGCTTGGAGCATCCCGTCGCCGTCGAACCAGTGGCCGTAGCGGTGGCCGAAGCGGTCGTGCTCGGCCGGTCCGTTGCGCCAGAGGGTTCCCGTCAGTTCGGCCGGCAGGCGGCCTGCCACCGTTCGGAGGGGCGCCGCGACCTCCCGGGCACGCGGGGTGGCGAAGGCCAGCAGCCGCCGGTCGCGTGCCAGGCCCGCGGCGAACTCCTCGGCAGTGCCTGCGCGCAGCGCCCCGGCCGACAGCAGCGGGGCGCTCGCCAGGAAACGAAGCGCGTTGCGGCGGGAGAGTCCGAAGTGGTTCATCGGGCCGGCTCCGCGCCGGCGACGTTCACCACCAGTCGTGTCGTACCGGCGTCCGCGCCGAGGGAGAACGCGGCGTCGTGGAACGGCGGCGGCCCCATGAAGCCGCGTGCGTCGTTGGAGAAGCCGTAACCCTCCGTGGGCATGCCGACGAAGTTCGCGTTCAGCTCCCCGTCGCCGTTCGCGTCGTGGAATGCGGCCACCGCGTACTCGCCGGGGGGGAGACCGCGAAAGACGACGACCACCGCTTCGGTTGCGGCGGGCGCCGACGCGTTCGCGACGACACTCGCGTCGCTCGGGAAGTCACCCCCTTGCGTCCTGCGGTGGATGGCCACGAGGGCCTGGCCCTCGCTGGAATGGATGCCGCGAAGCTCCACTTCGAGGTCGGCGCCATGGCCGGCGGCGGTGCACAGGAGGACTCCTGTCGACAGGATCCAGGTGAGCGGGCGAGGGAACATGGCGTCTCCGGGTGGGGTGGTGCGCTACGATGGCTCGGGATTGTTGGCCTACGGACCGGGCCGGGTCACGGCCCCTTACGTCAACGCCCGGTTTTTTTCGTGACCTTGCAGCAAACGCAGTCCACGAATCGCGAACGACCCGCCGTCCTGTCGCCCGCGGGACAGGGCGTGGTACTCGTCTGCCTGATCGCCCTGTTCGCGTTCGCCGGTCCCTTCGGCACGTACGACACCCTCGGCCCCCTCGGGCGCGTCGCGTACTGGTCCGTGGCGCTGGGCGTGAACTGGCTGGTCTGCGCCAGCGTCAACATGCTCACCCTGCGGGCCATGGCGCGAGCCTCGCTGCCGCGCCGTGCGTTCGCCGTCGCGGGGGCCAACGCGCTCGCGGCCGTACCCGGCACGGCGGTGGTGTTCACGGCGGAGGCGCTGTTCCGCCCGGGCTACGTGGACTCGGGCCTGTTGCCGACGGCCTACGTGTCGGTGCTCGTGGTGATGCTCGCGATCAGCGGGCTGGTCCTCGTGGTGAGCAGGGCGTGGGCTCCCGTACCGGCGGCGGTGGACGAGGTGGCGAGTGCGGGCGCGCCACGCTTCCTCGACCGCCTGCCCGAGAAGGTGGGACGCGACATCGTGTGCTTGAGCATGGCGGATCACTACGTCGAGGTGTTCACCACGGAGGGGTCGACCCTGATCCTGATGCGCTTCGCGGACGCGCTGTCCGAACTCGAGGCGGCCGACGGGTTGCGGGTGCACCGCTCGCACTGGGTGTCTCGCGCGCACGTGACCGGCGCGACGCGGCGTAACGGGCGCACGATCCTGACGTTGACGGGCGGTCGCGAGGTACCGGTGAGCCGGGCGTACGCGGCGGACGTCAAGGCGGCGGGACTGGCGTGAGCGGCGCCTCCGACAAGGAGCTGGACGAGGAACTGGTAGGCGCGATTGGATTCGAACCAACGACCCCCACCATGTCAAGGTGGTGCTCTAACCGGGCTGAGCTACGCGCCTGAAGGTCGCGTACGGTATCACCGCGCCCGAGACGGCTTCAACCGGCGCCGGCTTGCGACCGTCGGGAAGGGCCGGGCCGAGCCTCGCCGGTCGCTCCCGTACCGACGCCGCTCCTGCCCTGGACGGTTGTTCTCCGGGGCTCTCCGGCAGTAGAATCGCCGCCCCGACGGTTCCGTCCCGGCGCTGCCGGGACGCCCGAATCTTGCGTGGAGTGTTGCCTATCAAGAGATCAACAGCGAAAGCACAGCCACCCCGTGCCGTGCTGAACGAGGATATTCGCGCCAGGGAGGTGCGGCTCGTCGGTGCGGACGGCGGGCAAGTCGGCATCGTCCCCCGGGAGGACGCCCTGGGCGAGGCCAGGCGGGAAGGACTGGATCTGGTGCTCGTCGCACCCGATGCGGACCCGCCGGTCGTGAAGGTGATGGACTACGGCAAGCACCTGTTCGATCTGAAGAAGGCCAAGACGGCACAGAGGAAGAAGCAGAAGCAGATCCAGGTCAAGGAGATGAAGTTCCGCCCGGGGACGGAAGAGGGCGACTACCAGGTCAAGCTCCGCAACCTGGTCCGTTTCCTGGAGGACGGCGACAAGGCCAAGGTGATCCTCCGGTTCCGCGGGCGGGAGATGGTCCACCCCGAACTGGGCACCAAGGTGCTGCGGCGCATAGAGGACGACCTGGAGCCCTACGCGTCGGTGGAGATCGCGCCCAGGTTCGAGGGGCGCCAGATGACGATGGTTCTCTCGCCGCGCAACCGGCGGAAGAACTGACGGGCGAGACCGCCGGCGGGGCGCTCCGGCGGACAGACGAACATCGTACGATTCCCCTGCGCGGGGCGGCTCGTCGCGTCACCTCTGGCGGGCGGGCGGAGCGAGCGAGCGGACGGTGCGGACCGGACCTCCGCCCAGTTATAGACGGGAGCACAGACGGGAGCACAGGGATGCCGAAGCTCAAGACACATCGCGGCGCCGCCAAGCGGTTCCGCCGCACCGCCGAAGGCTTCAAGCACAAGAAGGCCTTCAAGAACCACATCCTCACGAAGAAGTCGTCCAAGCGGAAGCGTCAGCTTCGCGGGCTCGCGCCCGTCTCCGACGGGGACAAGGCCAGCGTGAAGCGCATGCTGCCGGGCAAGGCGCGCTAGCAGGGAGCAGGAGCCGTGACGAGAGTCAAGCGGGGCACGGTCGCCCGCGCGCGCCGCAAGAAGGTGCTCAAGGCCGCCAAGGGCTACCAGGGGCAGCGCAGCCGGAGCTTCCGGGTAGCGAAGCAGGCGGTCATCAAGGCCGGCCAGTATGCCTACCGCGACCGGCGCCAGCGGAAACGTCAGTTCCGCGCGCTGTGGATCGTCCGCATCAACGCCGAGGCGCGCGAGCACGGCCTGTCGTACAGCCGGCTGATCGCCGGCCTCAAGAAGGCGGACATCCAGATGGACCGCAAGGTGCTGGCGGACCTCGCCCTGCACGAGAAGGACGCGTTCGGCGCGCTGGCGAGCAAGGCCAAGGAAGCGCTGGCGGCATAGCGGCCCGTCGCGCCTTCGGCTCGGGCAGGGAGCGACGATGGATCGCAGGGGGCCGGGGCGGCACGCCCCGCAAGATAGCGGACCGGGGGGGCACGCCCCGAAAGTCGACGACATCAGGACGCGCGCCCTGGCGGAAGTGGCCGCCGCGGGCGATGCGCGCACGCTCGACGAGATTCGCGTGCGGTTCCTCGGGCGCCGGGGCGACCTGACCGGGCTGCTGAAGTCCGTGGGCAAGCTCCCGGCCGACGAACGTCCGGCGGCCGGGGCGGACATCAACGCGGCGAAGCGCGCGGTCGAACTCGCGATCGACCGCCGTGGGGCGGAGCTCTCGCAGGAGCAGCTCGCGCGGGCGCTCGAGGAGGAAGCCCTCGACGTGACGCTGCCCGGGCGCCGCCAGGACGTCGGCAGCCTGCACCCCGTCACCCAGACCCTCCGGCGCATCGAGGAGATCTTCGTCGGGGCCGGTTACGAAGTGGTCACGGGACCGGAGATCGAGGACGACTACCACAACTTCGAAGCGCTCAACCTGCCGGCCAACCACCCGGCGCGGGCGATGTGGGACACGTTCTACCTCGAGGACGGTCACGTGCTCCGCACCCACACCTCGCCGGTCCAGGTGCGGGTCATGGAGCGGATGGGCCCCCCCATCCGCATCATCTGCCCGGGGCGGGTCTACCGGCGGGACTCCGACCTCACCCACACGCCGATGTTCCACCAGGTCGAAGGGCTGGTCGTCGACGAAGGCATCGGTTTCACCGACCTGAAGGGCGCCGTGGTCGGATTCGTGCAGCGGTTCTACGACCGCGAAACCGAAGTGCGCTTCCGCCCCTCCTACTTCCCCTTCACCGAACCGTCGGCCGAAGTGGACGCGCAGTGCGTGCACTGCGGGGGCGCCGGCTGCCGGGTGTGCGGCTACACGGGCTGGCTCGAGGTGATGGGCTGCGGGATGGTGCATCCCAACGTGCTCTCCATGTCGGGCATCGATCCCGAGCGATATACGGGCTTCGCGTTCGGCTTCGGGGCGGACCGGCTCGCGATGCTGTACTACGGCGTCGACGACCTCCGGCTGCTGTTCGAGAACGATCAGCGGTTCCTGCAGCAGTTCGCCTGAGCCTGTCGTGAGATTCAGCGAACGCTGGCTGCGCGAGTGGGTCGACCCGCCGGTGGACACGGACGGGTTGTGCGAGCAGCTCACGGGCGCGGGCCTCGAAGTCGACGGGGTCGCCCCGGCGCACCCGGGTTTCGAGGGCGTGGTCGTGGGTACGGTGCTGCGGTCCGAAACCCATCCGACGTCCGGGCATCTCCGGGTGTGCGCGGTGGAAGACGGCGTGGGGACCGTGGCGGTGGTGTGCGGTGCGCCCAACGTACGCCCGGGCGTCAAGGCGCCGCTGGCGCGCGTCGGGGCGCGGTTGCCGGGCATGGCCGTCGGCGCGCGCGAGATCCAGGGCGTCGTCTCCGACGGGATGCTCTGCTCCGCGGCGGAACTCGATCTCGGCGACGACGGGGACGGCATCCTCGAGTTGCCGGACGCCTTTGCGCCGGGCGAGGAACTCGGCGGCGCGCTCGGGCTGGCCGACCGGTGCATCGAGCTGGACCTCACGCCCAACCGGGGAGACTGCCTCTCGCTACGCGGTGTCGCGCGGGAAGTGGGCGTGCTCAACGACGTGGCGGTCCGCGCGCCGGACTGCCCCGCCGTCGCGCCGACCATCGACGACGTGTTCCCGGTCGAGATCGCCGCCGGCGAAGGCTGCCCCCGCTATCTCAGCCGCGTGATCCGGGGTGTGGACACGGGCCGTCCGACGCCGGTGTGGCTGCGGGAACGCCTGCGGCGGTCCGGCCTGCGATCCATCGATCCGGTCGTCGACGTCACGAACTACGTGCTGCTGGAACTCGGTCAGCCGATGCACGCCTTCGACCTCGATCGCCTGGAGAACCGCGTCGTGGTCCGCTGGGCGCGCCCGGGCGAGTCGTTGGCGATGCTCGACGGCCGGGAGGTCGCCCTCGAGCCGGACACGCTCCTCATCACCGACGATCGGGGACCGGTCGGCATGGCCGGAGTGATGGGCGGCGCGAACTCTGCCGTCGGTCCCGACACCCGCAACATCTTCATGGAGTGCGCGTACTTCTCTCCGGAGGCGATTCACGGCACGGCCCGCCGCTACGGCCTGCAGACGGATGCTTCGCAGCGTTACGAGCGCGGCGTGGACTACACCCTGCAGGAGGCGGCCATGGAGCGCGCCATCGCGCTCCTGATCGAGGTGGCGGGTGGCGAGGCGGGACCGGTGGCCGTCACGGAGAGCCGGCCCCACCTGCCGGCGCGGCGGACGGTGCGCCTGCGCCGCCGTCGGCTCGACCTGCTCGTCGGCGAGGTCGTCCCCGACGGCGAGGTCGATCGCATCTTCGAGCGCCTGGAGTTCGCGCCGCGGCGCGAAGCGGGGGAAGACGGGCCCGAGTGGCGCATCACGGCGCCTCCCCACCGGTTCGACATCGCCATCGAGGAGGACCTGGTCGAGGAGGTCTGCCGCATTCACGGGTACAACCGGATCGGGCGAGACGACCCGGCCGCGGCGCTGCCCCTGAGAAAGATCCCCCGGGACATCGTTCCGCCCGCCCGGCTCGCGGACGCGCTCGTTGCGGCGGGCTACCGCGAGGCCATCACCTACAGCTTCGTCGAGCCCGGACTCGTGGAGCTGCTCGCGCCGGGCGCCGAGCCGGTCCGCATCGCCAACCCGATGTCCGTGGACCAGTCCGTGATGCGCACCTCCCTGTTGCCGGGACTGGTGGGCGCGCTGCGCACCAACCTCGCGCGCCAGCAGAACCGGGTGCGGCTGTTCGAACTCGGGCAATGCTTTCCCGAGGCCTCGGGCGCGGCGCCGGAAGCGTCGATGGTGCTCCGGGTCGGAGGCATCGCGTGCGGTCCGCGGTTCCCGGAGTCCTGGGCCACCGCCACGGACGGCATCGACTTCCACGATGTGAAGGGCGATGTCGAGCGGCTGCTGGACGTCGGGGGCCTGGCGTACCGGATCGCACGCTCCGCCGACCGGGCGCTGCACCCGGGACAGTCGGCGGCGGTGTTCCTCCACGACCGGGAAGGCGACCGGGAAGCCGGTCGCTTCGGCCGTCTGCACCCGGAAGTGGAAAGCGCCCTGGACCTCGGAGTGCCCGTGTTCGCCTTCGAGTTCGATGCCGATGCCCTGGGGGTCGGTCGCGCGCGGACGCACCGTCCCGTGCCGAGGTTCCCCCGGGTCCGGCGCGACCTCGCGATCGTCGTCGATCGGGCGGTGTCCGCCGCCGAGGTCGAAAGCGCGGTCCGGAGCGTCCTGGGCGACATCCTGAGCAGCTTCACGCTCTTCGACGTCTATCAGGGAAAAAGTATTGATTCCAATGAAAAAAGTCTCGGCCTGGGCTTGACGTTGCAGCATCCTTCGCGCACGCTTGCCGACGACGACATCACTCGCCACGTGGATATGACGCTGCGACGCCTGAAGGCCGATTTCGGCGCTCGACTGCGTTGATCTGCAACGATCTGCAACGAGTGGCCCCGTGAGCGAACGCGAAGAAAGCGGAGTTCCCGACCGGCCGACCAGGCCGGACACCCTCACGAAGGCCCGCATGGCCGACGGCCTGTTCGAGGAACTCGGACTCAACAAGCGCGAGGCGAAGGAGATCGTCGAACTCTTCTTCGAGGAAGTCCGCGTGGCGCTCGCGCGCAACGAGCCGGTCAAGCTGTCGGGTTTCGGCAACTTCGACCTGCGGGACAAGCGGGAACGGCCGGGCCGCAACCCGAAGACCGGCGAGGACATCCCCATCACCGCCCGCCGCGTGGTGACCTTCCGCCCGGGGCAGAAGTTGAAGGCGCGAGTGGAGGCGCATGCTGGAGCCTCCGAATAAGGAACTGCCCCCGATCCCGGGCAAGCGCTATTTCACCATCGGTGAGGTCGCGGAACTCTGCGACGTCAAGCCGCACGTGCTGCGGTACTGGGAGGGCGAGTTCGAACAGCTCCGGCCGGACAAGCGCCGCGGCAACCGGCGCTACTACCAGCGCCAGGACGTCATGGTGGTGCGCCAGATACGCGCCCTGCTGTACGAGCAGGGGTTCACCATCGGCGGTGCCCGCCAGCAACTGACCGGCGGCGAGGCGAAGCAGGACCAGATCCGCTCGCGGCTCCTGATCCGGCAGACGATCTCGGAACTCGAGGAGGTCCTGCAGGTCCTCCGGGGCTGACCGCGCCGGCCAGTCACCCTCCCGCCGCCATCCCGGCCTCGCCGAGCAATGCCTCCACGTCGGCTTCGACCGCCGTCCCCTTGAAGAAGTCGCGGTTGCCGCTCGTCCAGAAATGGACCGGGTTGTCGAAGGTGAACTCCTTGAAGTCGTCGGGCGTCATCAGGCCGTCGTCCACCAGTTCGTGGGCCTCCTCGAGCACCTCGGACATGTCGGCGACGTCGAAGTGCCCGATGTCGGAGCTGAACAGCGCGTTGATGCGCGTGCCGAGCGGGTTCACCCGATCGTTGAACGCCCAGACGTTCATCCGGTCGTCCGCCTCGCAGCCGAAGTAGAAGTTTCCGAACAGCTCCCGGAAGTCCTCGACGCGCTCGATCCCGCAGGCGGCGAAGTCGTCCAGGGTCGCCTCGCCCCCGGTGTCCACTGAAGTTTGCGCGTTCATGGCGGCGCAGAGCGCGGCCTCCCGGTCGACCATCAGTCGTGCCATGTCTTCGGGACCGTACCGGCGGGCCAGTTCGATCAGCCCCTCGTGATCGAGGTTCTCGGGGTTGACCACCTCGAGCGCCTGGGGATTGCGAATGTTCCAGTGCCCGATGAGATCGGCGTAAAGCTGGCATGCGTAGCTGACGCCCCCCTCGAGGAACGCCATCGTCAGCGTGGGGAAGCGGCGCGACACGCCCCCGAGGAACATCGCCTTGCAGATGGCCTCCGCGGTGGAAGCGAAGTGCCCGATGTGGTTGTACGTGAAATTGGACGGCGACCGCCGCAGGGCGTAGCCGCGTCCGACGGCGTGGAACGTGGGCGAGATGCCGAGTTCCACGCACCTCTGCCAGAGGGGGTCGTAGTCATGGATGCTGTCGAGCCCCAGCACGTCGTACCAGTAGCCGAGCCGGGCCGCGCCCGCGTCGCCGTCGGCGGCGGCGGGCGCGGGCCGGGGGATCATGCCGGAAAACAGCGCCGCCTTCATGCCGAGCGTCCCGGTCGCGTATTCGAGCTCCTCGATCGCCTCCTCGGGGGTGGCGGTCGGGATCACGGCCACCGGGGTGAGCCGGTCCGAATAGTCGGCGAAGTACTCGGCCGCGAAGGTGTTGAAGGCGCGCATGGCCTGGCGCTGCAGGTCCTTGTCCTCGGTGGCGGCCGCCGCGCCGGTCGGGTACATGACGCAGAAGTCGAGGCCGAGTTCGTCGAGGCGCTCGTAGAGGAGCCCGGGCATCATCGCGGTCGCGCGGTCGCGCGTGTTGGCCATGGGCAACTGCCAGAATCCCGGGTGGGCGGCCCGGTGGTGACGGCGACCCTCTGGGCCCATGCGCTGCGCCTCGCCGATAAGCGAGTCGAGACCGTCGAAACACTCGGCCACCTTGGGCCCGGCGATCTTCGCGATGCGTTCCTTCATCATCGGCCCGAACTCGAGCCAGTGCGCGTCCGAATCGATGACGGGGTGCTTGAGCCGTGCGTGGATCTCCTGCGAGTTCATCGTGCCTCCTGCCGGTTCGATTTCCCCGAAGTTAACACTTTGGGGGAAGCGCCGCGTCGGGGGCGGCGCTGCTCAGGCCTTCGCCGTCCGCCGGGGTTGCAGCCGCACGGGCGCCGCGAGGCGGTCCAGGATGCCCGCGATCGTGCGCCCGATCAGCGTGGAGTTCCTGATGCGCTCCACGTGCGGCCAGGTGGCGGCCTCGCCCTCGTGCACGAGCTTGCCGGTCTCGTCGGCAGTCAGCGTGGACAGCAGCGACGCGGGGTCGAGAAAGCGCCGCTTCGGCATGATGTTGACGTCGGCCGTGTAGTCCTGGGTGAGCACGCTGAACCACATCCGGGTCATCACGTTGAGCGGGTAGGCGTCGCGCACGAGGCGCATGGCGAACGGATAGGAAAGACGGAACCACTGCTTCCACGCGGACGCGTAGATGGACCCGACCTGGGCGAGGGGGCCGGCGGCCGCCGGAACCTGGGGCGACCACATCACTACGGGGTTCGCCTGGCTCGCGATGAAGAAGTTGCAGCCGTAGACGCGCGCGAGGCGCCCGGTGGGCATGTCGTCGGTGACCGAGCCGTCGACCCACTTGCGCGAGCGCACGAACGGCAGCCGCGTGCCGTCCACGCCGCGGGCCGCGAGGGTCACCGGCGGGAAGACGCCGGGGATCGCGCACGTCGCCATGACCGCTTCGCGGATCAACGCGTTCGGCGACGTGACAGCGTTCAGGGTGCGCGACTGCTGCTGTACCTCGGCTGGGGCGACGGAGATGCTCAGGTCGCGTCCGGATGCTTCGAGCGCCTCGGCGAAGGTCATGTCCGGAACGAGTGCCTCGACCGCGTCCCGCAGGTCGTCGCGCGTCACCTGCTTGCGTTGGAACGCCTGCCCGTCGAGGGGCTGCTGGAACGCCTCCGACAGCGTGCCTTCCTCGAACAGCGCCCGCAGCTCCGCGTCGGCCCGCGTACAGACCACCGCGGCGACGAGGCCCCCCGCGCTCGCGCCCGAGATGACCGCGGGCAACAGGCCCTGTTCGGCCAACGCCTTTGCGACGCCGAGGTGGAAGGGCCCCAGGGACCCGGCGCCGGAGAGCATCAGCGCGCAATTGCCGAACGCCTGTCGCGCCTGCCGGAAGAAGGCGAGCTTGCGGTCGAAGGGCAGGGCCGCGTCGTCCGCGTCGGCGAGTTGCTCGAGCGCGCCGGCGAGTTCCTGGATGTACTGCGAGACGAGGTCCTTGGTCCCGAACGCGGCGTGGCCGTAGAGCCGGGAGGAACCCATGCCGCCCATGTTTCCGTGCAGCCCCTCGTTGAGGTAGTACAGCAGGCGCGGCACGTCTCCCTCCGCCCGCAACTCGACCAGTTCGTCCCGACGCCGGCGGATGACGCGATAGTCGAACAGGTCGGTGCGGTCGTCGGCCTTCCAGCCGGCGGCGCCGGTCTGGTCGTCCCTGGCCTGCGCGTCCGCGCGCCAATGGTCATAGCTTGCTGCGGTCATGGGGTTCGAGTTACCTGGTTTGTGGCGGGCGCGAAAAGCGTACCAGAGCGCGCGCGACCTGACGGTCGCGTTCGGAGTTTCGCTGGCGCGAAACTCCCGCACCGCCAGCACCCGGGGGAACTCGGGCAACGGCGCGGCATAATAGGGCGGTTTCCGCGGACTCCGGATTCCCGGCATGGGCATCACCAACAGGACCGCGCTGATCGCGGTGGTCGTGGCGTTTCTCACGGGCATGCTCGCCACGCTGGCCGTCCGTCCGCCGGGTGACGGAGGGCCGGTCGCGTCCGCATCCGGGGGAGCGGCATCGGGGGCCGCGGCGGCGACGGTGCGCTGGCGCGTGCCGGTCGCCTTCTCGACCAACCTGGAGGTGCTCGGGGACAACGTGCTGTGGGTGGTGGACGCCATCGAGCGCGCGTCCGGCGGCGCCGTGGTGCTCCGTCCCTACGAACCGGGCGAGATCGTTCCCGCCTTCAACATCGTCGACGCGGTGCGCGAGGGCAAGGTCCCCGCGGGCTACACGTGGCTGGGTTACGACCAGGGCAAGATCCCGGCGGCGCCGCTGCTCGGCGCGGTGCCGTTCGGCATGGAGCCGTGGGAGTTCATGGCGTGGTGGTTCGAGGGCGGCGGGCGCGAGCACGGCGAGGCGCTGTACGGGAAGTTCGGCGTGCATCCCGTGATGTGCGGCCTCATCGGCCCGGAGACGGCCGGCTGGTTCCGCGAGCCCATTGATGCGCTGTCCGACATGGAGGGCCTGAAGATCCGGTTCGCGGGACTCGGCGGGCGCGTGATCGAGCGGCTGGGCGCGTCCGTCACGATGATTCCCGGGGGCGAGATCTTCCAGGCCCTGGAGAAGGGCGCCATCGACGCGACGGAGTTCGCCCTTCCCAACGTCGACCAGGAGCTGGGTTTCGACCGCGTCGCCAAGCTGAACTACTACCCGGGCTGGCATCAGCCGGCGACCTCGGTCCACCTCGTCGTGAACGCGGATGTCTGGGCGGGCCTGAGCGACATGGAGCGCCGTGTGATCGACACGGCATGCACCGCCGGCGTCACGCGCAACCTGGCCAAGGCCGAGGCGTTGCAGGGCGGCGTGCTCGCCGGCTTCCCGGACAAGGGCGTGACCGCCGTACGCCTGCCGTTGCCGATCCTGCGCGAGCTCGAGCGCGTGACCGCGCAGGTGATGGCGGAGGAGGCCGCGCGGGACGAGGACTTCCGCGCCATCCACGCATCGCAGCGCGCGTTTCGGGACCAGTACGCGCTGTGGAAGCGCTTCGCGTACCTGCCGCGGGACTTCTGATTGGCCGCCCTCGAACTGCCCGACACGCCGTTCTCGCGCGTCGTCGACCCGCTCCTGGTGGCCATCGGGAACGCGGTGTCGTGGCTGTGGATCGTGCTGCTGGCGGTCATCGTCTGCAACGTCGTGCTCCGCTACGCCCTCGCGGAGGGCCGCATCGAGTTCGAGGAAATCCAGTGGCACCTCTACTCGATCGGCTTCATGCTGGGGCTCGGCTACGCGCTGCAGTCCGACGCCCACGTCCGCGTCGATGTCCTGCACGAGCGCTTCGCGCCGGCGACGCGGGCGTGGATCGACCTGTACGGGCTGGCGCTCTTCGTACTCCCGTTCGTCGCCCTGATGCTGATCTACGGGGCGCGCTTCGTCGCGGACAGCTTCGCGACGGGGGAGGTCTCGAGCTCTCCGGGCGGTCTGCCCTACCGGTGGGCGATCAAGGCGGTTCTCGTGGCCGGGTTCGGCCTGCTTGGCCTCGCCGCGGTGTCGCGGCTGACGCGGCTCTGGAAGTACCTCTTCCTCGGCGGCGGCCGGTAGACGCCGCGCCGCCTCCACGAGATCGCCATGCCGGCCAACGAAATCCTCGCCCTCCTCATGTTCGCGGCCTTCATCGGCCTCGTCTTCACGGGCTTTCCGATCGCGTGGATCCTGGCGGGACTCGCAATCCTCTTCACGGCGCTCGCGATCGTGTTCGAGGTGGACTTCGGCATCCCCATCGGCGTCGACTGGGCCTACGCGTCGATCGGCGTCGAGCGCATCTGGAACGTCATGGAGAACTGGGTGATGGTGGCATTACCCATGTTCGTCTTCATGGGCCTCATGCTCGACCGTTCCGGGATCGCCAACCGGCTGATGCACAGCTTCGCCCGGCTGTTCGGACGCGCGGGCGGCGGCCTGGCCGTGACGATCACGCTGATCGGGGTCCTGCTGGCGGCGACGACGGGCATCATCGGCGCCTCGGTGGTGCTCCTCGCGCTGCTGGGGCTGCCGGTCATGCTGCGGCAAGGCTACGACCGCTCCCTGGCGGCGGGCACGGTATGCGCCGTGGGCACGCTCGGCATCCTCATCCCGCCGAGCATCATGCTGGTGCTGATGGCCGACCGGATGGCCATGCCGGTCGGCGACCTCTTCCTGGGCGCGCTCTTCCCCGGGTTGCTGCTGTCGGGTCTCTACGTGGTCTACCTGTTCGGCTACGGCATCGTGCGGCCCGAGGGTGCGCCGAAGGCCTCGACCGACGAGCCGCTGAATCTCGCGGCACTGGGTCAGCTTGCCCTGGCGATCCTGCCTCCGGCGGGTCTCATCCTGATGGTGCTCGGCAGCATCTTCTTCGGCCTCGCGACACCGACCGAAGCCGCCGGCGTCGGCGCCGCCGGCGCCGTCCTCCTCGCCTGGGCCAACCGGGCGCTCGACCGGCCCGTGCTCACCGAGGTGGTACGGGAAACCACGCGGACCACCGCCTTCATCTTCGGCATCCTGATCGGCGCGACGATGTTCTCGCTGGTGCTCCGGGGCCTCGGGGGCGACGAACTCATCGAGCGCACCCTCCTCGACCTGCCCTTCGGGCCGACGGGCATCGTCATCACGATCCTGTTCGTGACGTTCCTGCTCGGCTTCTTCCTCGACTGGATCGAGCTGACCCTCATCATCCTCCCGCTCGTGTCCCCGGTCGTGGTGCTGCTCGGCTTCGATCCGGTGTGGTTCACCGTGCTCTTCGCCGTATGCCTCCAGACCAGCTTCCTGACGCCCCCGGTCGGCTTCGCCATCTTCTACCTCAAGGGCGTCGCCCCGCCGGGCGTGGACGCGCCGACGATCTACCGGGGCGTGGTCCCGTTCATCCTCCTGCAGCTGGTGGGACTCGCGGTGATCTTCAACTGGGAAGCGCTGGTGACCTGGCTGCCGGCGCAGGCTTACTGAACGGTTCGGGACCCTTGCAAGGGAGCCCGCTCGTGCGCGTAGAGGACATCGTCTGCCGCGCGTTGCTCGAGCAAGGCGCGTACGTGCCGGTCGAGTTGTTGCTCGCCGCCGACCAGCTCTCGCAGGAAGGACACGACGCCTGGCGGGCGGGAGAGCGCCCCACATTGGACGAGGACCTCCAGGATGCGTCTGCGGCGCGCGCCGCGCTGCGGGAGGCAGCCCTGTTCGCCCGGAACCTGGGGCTGATCGAGGGCGCGCCGGAGCCGCGGTTGGCCGCTTCCGGCGACTCCGAGCTGGACGCGCTGCTCCGCGCCACCTGGCGTCCCGCCGGCGACGACCGGCAAGGTGACCTGTTCGTCGACAATGCGACGACCGTAACGCTCAACGCCTTGCGCGACGCCCTGACCGCGCGCGACCCGTCCGGCGCCCGGCGGCAGCGGGCGAAGTTGCTCGAACTGCAGCCAGACCATCCGGGCGCCGCGCAGGCGGCGGCGCTGATCGGCGCCCTCGAAACGGAGCCTCCGCAGGGGCCGGCGGAAGCCCTGGAAAGGCGCGACCTCATCGCCGGGCACTGGACGCCCGCTGCCGCGGCGCTGCTCGGAGCGGATGGACAGCGTCTCCTGGCGCCCCTATGGCGCGATGTCGCCCTGGCCCTAGATGGCGCGGACTTCGATCCGCATCACCCGGACCGGCACGCGAGCTGGGTCTTCCGGCGGTGTCTCGACTGGGAGCACGTCAAGAGAACGGTGCTCGATGTGCCCGACTTCGGGACGTATCCGCTCCTCGTCGGCAGGCTCGCGGAAGCGGAGTACGCGTTGCACGAGCGGACCGAGGCCGTGCGCCTCTGGTTCGCCCTGTGCTGGACGGCGCCGCGGCACTTCGTCGAGCTGGTTCGCCGACGGGACTTTCCCGACGGGAGTGTGGCGGGGGCGTGGCGCCAGGCGATGGACGCGGACGAACTCGCCGAGGACCTGTCGCCGGAGTGGTTCCCGGCCTGGATGCTGATTCGTGAACGGGGGCTTGCCCGACGGCTGCCTGAGGCAGCGGGGACGGACGGCCCTGCGCGGGCGTTCAACCTCCTGCGGGAACTGGGGAGCGGCGCAGTGTCCGACGACCGGCGCGTTCGACTGCGTGCCGGGCTCAAGGCTGTCCATTCGGGGCTTTTCGCGAGTTACATGGGGACGTTGAGATGATTCGTCGGGGCGACGAGAGCGCGCTGAACGAAAAGCGCCGGCATCGGGAGCCGCGCTTCGACGCACGGTCCGTCCAGGGCGCCACGCTCTCCGATCTGAAGCTGGGGAGCTTTCAGGACGACTATCTGCCGGCGGCCCTCGCTCCCGAGGCGCTCGCGGCGAACGACCGGCCCATTGAAGAATGCCTCGCCGCCGCGAAGATGATCCTGTCCGTCGACGAACCGGTCTCCACCGTTGCCGGAGTCCTCATGCTCGGCAAGCGCCCGCAGTACCACTTGCCGGGCGCGTACGTGCAGTTCCTGCGAATCGCTGGCGTGGAGTGGGGCGACGATGTCACCGACGAGGCGCGTTGCACGGGACCGGTCGTCGAACTGATCCGGCGGCTGGAGGACAAGCTGACCGCCACAATCGCACATCGGTGGATTTCACTTCGGGTCCTGCCGAGATCCGCCGCTCGACCTACCCGATCGAGGCCCTGCACCAGTTGGTGCGCAACGCGGTCATGCATCGTGCGTACGAAGGCACGAAAGCGCCCGTCCAGGTGTACTGGTTCGATGACCGGATCGAGATCAACAGCCCGGGCGGTCCGTACGGCTCGGTGACGGCGGAGAACTTCGGGGAACCGGGCGCCCTGGACTACCGCAATCCGATCGTAGCTGAGGCGATGCGGGTGCTCGGCCTCGTGCAGCGCGTCGGATTCGGTATCCCCGCCGCACGGCGGGCGTTGAGGGAGAACGGACAGCGGGGAGCGGTGTTTCGCGTGGAGCCGAACTGGGTGCGCTGCACGGTGCGGGTGGGGCACGGGCACTGAGACAGGTCGGTCCGTGCGAACCAATGCGCCGCCGCGTAGAATGCCGCCCTCACGGGGCGTAGCGCAGCCTGGTAGCGCACCACACTGGGGGTGTGGTGGTCGCCGGTTCAAATCCGGCCGCCCCGACCACCACCCCAGCACGCGGCGCCTCCTCTCCTGCGCCACCCGTTGCCTTCCGGCCCAGCCTCCCTACGCGTACGGGTCAAAGGGAGGATTGATGCCGCTTTGCTTCTGCGAGAGTCCGAGCACGCGCTTGAGCTCTGGATGGCGAGCGAGCAGCTCGGGGGATAGCCGTCCCAGGTTCGGAACGTAATGACTCCTGGCGTGCGGCCCCTGGATGTAGTGGCGGGTGTAGTTCTCGCTCAGCGTGACCCGCAGCCCGGTCCGCGTGCGCGGCAAGGCGGAGTGAAACGTGCCCCCTTGCCACATCGCCACCGAGCCGGCCTTGGCATCGAGGCGCACGACCGGGTAGGGCGTGTTGGCGAGGTCGCTGTCGTGGGGCAGGACGCCATGGCCGACATGCTGGCTGGCGGGGACCAACAGGGTCGGGCCGTCCGCTTCGTCGACCTGATCGGTGCAGATCCACATGCAGTTCAACCTGTGGCAGATCCGGCCGGCGCCCATCGGGATCCCTTCCACATCGTTATCGGTGTGCAGGGGCACGTTCTGGTAGAAGTAGTAGTCGGCAGGGGCGTGGTCAGCGGGGCCCTTCAGGATGATCGTGTTGGTCCTGAGTACCGCGCGCTGGCCCAGCATGAGACGGACCAGCGCCAGCTTCGCCGGGTTGATGGCTGCCTCGATGAACACATCGTCCTCGTCGTAGAGCTGGGCCGACGAGACATCCGCGGTGATCGTCGAGGTTCGATAGTCGCCCACCGATACGTTGTTCCCCTTTTCGTAGGCGGCCAGCGTCGCGTCGCGAAAACGCTCTGTCCACGCGTCGTCGACACCGAGCGTCTCGGGTGAGGCGACGGTAAAGCCGTAGGTCATCAGTTCCACGGCGTTCCGGGCCAGCTCGTAGCGCTCGATGTCGGACATGATCGAGTCGAGGCTCGGCAGGGTTTTCTGCTGGGCGATGTTCACCTTTGCTCCTCGCCGTCCTCGGGCATGGCACTCTCGATCCAAGTCTCACGAGGATAGACGAATGAGAGCTGCTCTGGACGACAAATGCCAGTTCTCGAGGGACGCGCCGAAGTCGCTGTTCCCCTGAGGGTCAGCCAGCCACGGAGCGCGGGCTTGTTTGCGGGCCTCCAACATCGTCCCTGTCTCCCGTACGATAGTGGGACTCGGTTGTTGTTGTGCTGCACGCAAGTTGAAGGGGACTTCCATGACCCGAACACGTCTACAGAGACTCACGCGCCGTGACTTTGGCAGGCTCTCGATGGTGGCGCTCGGCGGCGCCCTGGCCGGCGCTTCGCGAACAGGCCTCGGGGCCGACTCGCCCGCAGTCCAGGTCCACGGAACGGTGGCGCCGGGTTTCGAACGCGTAAAGGACGCCTTCGCCGCCAACTTCGAACAGCACGGCGATGTCGGCGCCGCCTTCAGCCTGTACCACCGGGGCGTGAAGGTGGTGGACCTCTGGGGCGGAACAGCCGACGTGGAGACCGGTCGGCCGTGGGCGGAGGACAGCATTGTCCTCGTGTTCTCGAGCACGAAGGGGGCGACGGCGATCTGCGCGCACCTGCTGGCGCAGCGCGGCGAACTCGACCTCGACGCCCCGGTCGCGGACTACTGGCCCGAGTTCGCCGCCGCCGGCAAGCAGGACATCCCGGTGCGCTGGCTGCTTTCCCATCAGGTCGGGCTTCCCGTCTTCGACAACCCCCTGACGCCGGAGGAATGGCTGGCGTGGGACCCGCCCGTCCAGGCCCTCGCGGCCCAGCGCCCGGTGTGGGAGCCGGGGACGACGCACGGTTACCATGCCGGGACCTACGGCTGGCTGGTCGGCGAGGTGATCCGAAGGATCAGCGGCAAGAGCGTGGGGACGTTCTTCGCCGACGAGGTTGCCGGACCCCTCGGTCTCGACTTCTGGATCGGCCTTCCGGAGAGCCAGGAGAACCGGGTGGTCCCGATGATCGGGATCGACCTGCAGGACGGCGCTGTCGACGAGCAGGCGGTAACGGAGAGGAGGCGCGCGGTCCTCGAGGCGTCCCGGGAGCCGGATTCCCTGCTCAACCGGCCATCGACCACCGCGCCGGTGGACATGAACACCCGTGCGTTCCGGGCCGCGGAGATCCCGGCGGGGAACGGGGTTACCGATGCGCGCTCGCTGGCGCGCATGTACGCCTCCCTCATCGGCGACGGCGTCGACGGCGTGCGGCTGCTGACCGAGGAGACCGTCGCGCGCGCCATAGCGGAGCAGTCGAACGGGCGCGACGAGGTGGTGCGGGTGCCGACACGCTTCGGGACCGGGTTCTCGCTCAACGTGGAGGGAAGTCTCGGCCGGGACGGCGCGTTCGGGCACGGGGGCGCCGGCGGCTCCCTCGGCTTCGCCGACCCGAAGGCCGGGATCGCCTTCGGCTACGTGATGAACAAGATGCAGCTCGTGCTGGGCGACGACCCCCGCACGCGCACCCTGATCGCGGCGGCGCACGAGTCGGTGAAGGGGCTGGACGGATAACGCCGATCCCGGGGGATGCGGGTCGTTCAGGCCGTCCAACTTCCCTCGTGGAGGACGTCCTTAAGGGCTTCCCGCGTCAGCGGACGGTAGGGCAGGTGCCGCTCTAGCGCCGTGGTGTAGTCGGCGCGCTCCACGCAGTAGAAGATGCCGAGCGGTTTCGGCAGGCTCGGGTCGTCGACGCGCGCGAGCGCGGCGGCCAGCGCGGGATTGGTCTCGTCGTGCAGGCTCGCCTCCGACGGCTCGGCCGTGACGCGGAACGTGCCCCGTTCGGCCTCGTACACGAGCCCCTTGTCTGCGGCCGCGCCGAACACCATGGGCTCGCCGTGGCGCACGATGACCGTGGCTTCGGCGCGGTTCTTCTTGCGCGCGAGGTCGCCGAACGCGTTGTCGTTGTAGACGATGCAGTTCTGCAGGATCTCCACCATGGCGGCGCCCCGGTGGGCGTGCGCGCGCAGGAGCACTTCCGGGAGGTGGTCCTGCAGCGTGTCGGCGGTGCGGGCGACGAACCCCCCGCCCGCGGCGAGGGCCAGCGCCGTCGCGTTGACCGGCGCGTCGAAGGAACCGCCGGGCGTGGAGGGAGAACGCGTGCCGGGTAGCGACGCGGGCGAGGACTGGCCCTTGGTCAGCCCGTAGATGGCGTTGTTGAAGAGCAGCAGGTTGATGTCCACGTTGCGCCGCAGGGCGTGGAGCACGTGGTTGCCGCCGATCGCCAGGAAGTCGCCGTCGCCGCCCACCACCCAGACGTCGAGGTCGGGGTTCGCGAGCTTGATGCCGGTCGCGAGGGACGGGGCGCGGCCGTGTATGGAGTGGATGCCGTAGGTCTCCACGTAGTAGGGGAACCGCGCGGCGCAGCCGATGCCGGAGACGAAGACGACGGAGTCGGGATCCGTGCCCACCTCGGCGAGGACCTTGCGCACGGACTTCAGGATCGCGTAGTCGCCGCACCCAGGACACCAGCGAACCTCCTGGTCGGTCTCGAAGTCGCGCGGCGTCAGCTGGATCAGTCGTTCGGCCAAGACGGGTTCCTCAGGCGGTCTTGCCCGCGGAGCCGGTGACCGTCCGCAGGCCGTGCCCAGGCCGGCCCTGGCTGCCGTCGAGGCAATCCCGTAGCGCGGCTTCGAGGTCGGACACCCGGAAGGGCAGTCCGTTGACCTGCGTGACGCTCCGGGCGTCGACGAGGAACTCGCTGCGGATGAGCCGCACGAGTTGGCCCTTGTTGAGTTCCGCGACCGCGACGCGGGAGAAGCGGGCCAGGATGGCTCCCAGGTTGGGTGGCAGCGGAGCGAGTTGACGCAGGTGCAGGTGACCGACGGCGAGGCCGTTGCGGTTCATCCGCGACACCGCTTCCTCGATGGCGCCGTAGGTGCTGCCCCAGCCCAGCACCAGCAGGTCGCCCCGGTCGGCGCCGCTGTCGATGTCGTGGTCGAGGCCGTCGAGGGCCACGCGGGCGACTTTCTCGGCGCGCAGGTCGGTCATGCGCTGGTGGTTCTCGGGATCGTAGGAGATCTCCCCGCTGCCGCTCGCGCGCTCGATGCCGCCGACCCGGTGGGCCAGTCCGGGCGTCCCGGGTTTCGCCCACGGCCGGGCCAGCGTGTCGGGGTCCCGGGCGAAAGGTTCGAACCCCTCGGGATCCGTGCGGAAGGTCGGCGCGATCGGCGGCAGCGCGTCCACTTCCGGCAACTCCCAGGGCTCCGCCGCATTGGCGATGTAGGCATCGGACAGGATCATCACCGGGGTCATGTGGTCGGTCGCGATCCGCGCCGCTTCGATGACGATGTCGAAACACTCCGAGGGCGTGGCCGGCGCGAGTACCGGGAGCGGCGCCTCCCCGTGGCGGCCGTACAGGGCGAGGTTGAGGTCCGCCTGCTCGGGCTTGGTGGGCATCCCCGTCGAGGGTCCGGCGCGCTGCACGTCGATCGCCAGCAGCGGCAGTTCGGCCGCCACGGCGAGGCTGAGCGTTTCGGACTTCAGGGCGATGCCGGGACCGGAACTGGTCGTCACCCCGAGCCCGCCCGCGTACGAGGCGCCGAGCGCCGCCGTCGCCGCCGCGATCTCGTCCTCGGCCTGGAACGTCACGATGCCCTGGCCCTTGAGGGAGGCCAGGAAGTGCAGCAGCGCGGAGGCCGGCGTGATCGGGTAGGAGCAGTACGTGATCTTGAGACCCGACAGCGCCGCCACGGCGGCGAGCCCAAGGCCCATCGCGTCCGTGCCGGTAATCGTGCGGAAGAGCCCGTGGTGGAGTTCGCCGCGGGCGCCGAGGGCCGCGTCGCCCGCGTCGAGTTCCATGGTCTCGCCGTAGGCGTGTCCGGCGTTCAGGGCGGCGACGTTGGAGGCCACGACGTCCGGAGCCGCCGCGAACTTCCGGCTGATCCAGTCGATCGCGGGTTCCCGCCGGCCGCCGAACAGCCAGAAGCAAAGCCCGAGGGCCCAGAAGTTCTTGGCGCGTCCCGCCTGTTTCTTGCCGACCCCGGTGGAGGCCACCGCCTCCGCGGAAAGACGGGTCATGTCGATGCGGATCAGCCGGAAGCCCGTGAGCGAGCCGTCTTCGAGCGGGTTCTCGGCGTAGCCGGCCCGTTTCAGGTTCCGGTCGGTGAAGGCGCCCTCGCCGGCCACGATCAGGCCGCCGGGCTTGAGCGTGTGCAGGTTGGTCTTGAGCGCCGCAGGATTGAAGGCGAACAGGACGTCGGCCTCGTCGCCCGGCGTGAGGACCCCGTCGCCGCCGAACTGGATCTGGAACGCGGAGACGCCGAAGGTCGAGCCCGCCGGCGCGCGGATCTCGGCCGGGAAGTCCGGCAGCGTCAGGAGGTCGTGGTGCTCGAGCGCGACGGCCTTCGAGAACTCGCCGCCGAGCAGCTGGATGCCGTCTCCCGAGTCCCCGGCGAAGCGCACCACCGTACGGGGCCCGGGCTCGGCCCTGCCGGTCATCGAACGCAGGCGGTGCTCGGTCACCGGGATCGCTCGAAACGGCGGCACGGAGTGCTTTCCGGTCCGGCGGTTGCGATGTGACGGTCGATGGGGTGCGACGGACGGTGCATCTCAGGTCGCTCAGGTCGGCTGGCGTCGGCGCTCGGAGGCGCTTTCAGGACGCGGCCTACGCCGCGTGCGGGGCGCGTAACCTAGCAGAATTCAAGGGAAATCTCCAAGCCGGCCACCGACCGATTCGGCAGAAGCATATAGCCGCCCCGATCAGCCTCCGCGCCTGCCGAGGCGCCCTTCGAGGCGCGCCATCCAGTTGTGGATGTGATGCCGCGTCCACGGGATGTCAAGGGCGATGAAGGCGACCCCGAGAGGCAGCATCCAGAAGCCGACGATGGGAAGGAACCCGAATACGCCCCCGACCATCAGGAGTACTCCCACCAGGCTGCGGACGCCGACCGGCACATGGCGCTCCCCCCACTGGAGCGTGCGCAGCGTGGTCTTCGCGATCCGGCGGCGCAGCGTGCCGCGTGGCAGCGTGGTCGGGTCCGGGGCGCCGTCTTTCGGCGCGCCGTCCTTCGGCGCGCCGCCGGTCCGGGCGGGCCCGTCGCGGCGTTGTGCCACGGGACGTGTCACGCGACGCCCGTCAGACCATCATCGGCCGGTCGTCGGGCGCGTCGTGCTGGTCGGGATGGGCGCGCCGGGCGAGGTCCGGGTCGATCGAGAGAAAGCGATAGCGCCCGTCCTCGTGCAGCGTGCGCTCGAGCCGGTTGCGGTGCATCAGGAGGTGGCAGTGCGCGATGGCCTCGCCGAGCGCCATCATGGTCTGGCGGACGTCCAGTTCGCGGGCGAACAGCACCGGCAGCAGGTCCTTGGCCACCTGCGGCTCGACACAGCTCTCCTCGATGGCGAGCAGCCGGTCCTCGTGGTGGCTGATGAGCTGCCGAAGGCGTTCCCGCACGCCGTGGAAAGGCAGGTTGTGGGCCGGCAGCACCAGCGTGTCGGGGGGCGTGTCGAGGAACTTGTCGTGGGACTCCATCCAGACCTGCAGCGGGTTCGCCTCCGGCTCGGTCGGATGCACGCTCACGTTGGAGGTGATGATCGGCAGGATCTGGTCGCCCGAGATCATGATGCCGAGCGCCTTGCAGTGCAGGCAGGCGTGCTCCGGCGAGTGCCCGGATCCCACCACCACCTGCCAGTCGTGGTGGCCGATCGAGAGGATGTCGCCGTCCTGCAACCGATGGTAGCCCAGGGGCATCTCCGGCATGGACATGCCCTCGCTCGAGCGCCCGCGCCACGCCACCGCGAGTTGCTCGAGGTAGTCGCGCGGCATGCCGTAGCGCTCGTAGAACACGGCCCCCTGCCAGCTCGAATGGGAGCCGCCGCCGAAGCCACCGCTGCCGGACGAATAGGCGCGCGCCTGGTAGTACTCGGCCCGGGTCATGTAGAGGGGGCAGCGGAAGCGTTCCGTGATGTTGCCGGCCTGCCCGATGTGGTCCGGGTGCATGTGGGTGCAGATGACGCCCTGGACGGGCCGGCCGCCGAGTTCGTCGGTGAAGATCTCATCCCACAGTTCGGCGGTCCGCGGCGTTCCGAGCCCCGTGTCCACGACGTACCAGCCGCCCCTGTCCTCGAGCAGGTAGAGGTTGATGTGGTTCAGGGAGCCGCCCATCGGCATGGTCAGCCAGCGGACGCCGTCGGCGATTTCGACGGTCGTCCCCGGGGCGGGGTGCGTGTCGTACGGGTAGTTCAGTTCGCGCTGCATCGCTTCGATTATAGCCACTGGCCGGGGCTCGGGCGGGCCGGCCGGTCAGAACACGTTGAAGATGTGGCTGTACTTCAGGATGACCTCGCGTTGGGAGGCGGGGAGGCCGAAGCGGCCGTCGTCGTCCGTCTCGTTGTAAACGAGATAGAGCCCGGCGTTCGCGGACTGCAGCCAGGCGAAGCGGAGGTTGACGGCGAGCACGTCGTCCTGGGCGTTGTGCTGGACGAGGGCCTGGAAGGAGACCTTCGGGGTGAACGAGTAGCTGGCGCGCAACTGCGTCAGGGTGACGTCGAAGTCGCCGCCCGGAAGTTCGTAGTCCGAGCGCTGGACCGAGAGGGAGGCGCCGAACGCATCGCCGGCCCGGTAGTTGACGGACGCGTTCACCGAGACCTGGTCGCCGCCGAAGGCCCCGCCGGCGCGCACGAAGACATTGGTGTAGATCCGTCGGCTGGGGTCGGTGTTGATGCCGGTCATCAAGTCCTTGTGCTTGTAGCGTCCGGCCGGCACGGTCACCCCGCGGAGCTCGAAGGGCTCGCGGACGCCCTCCTCCGTCCAGTTCACGGCGCTGAACGCGAAGATGCCGTTCTTCCACCGCCAGTAGTTGTCGACGTGCAGGAAGCTGGTCTCAAGGTAGCCGTCGGGGTTGGTGAAGCGTCGGTACGTGACGTGGGGGAGCAATTCCAGCAGGCCCCACATGGACTGGGGACGGATTCGGCGGCCGGCGTAGAGTTCGAGCTTCCGGTAGTCGCGGCGCGCGAGGAAACCCACCTCCGGGTTGAAGCCCTGACCGACTTCCGTGACGCTGCCGCGAGTCTCCCAGGTCTCCGACTCGTAGTTGCCGGCGAACCTCCACGCATGGTCCTCCCCGTCGATGCCGGGCGTGTCGGTCTGTGCGACGAACCCCTCGATCCTGCCGCCCTCGCCGATCCCCCAGCGGCCATCGACTGCGTAGGTCCGGTTGTCGTGATCCGGATTGTCCCGACCCACCGCGAGAAACCCGGCCGAGGAGCGCTCGCCGAAGAGTTGCCTCACCCGCACGACCGAGAAGTCGTCGGCCGGCATCTCGCCGAGGTCCCCGGCGCTCATGCGCAGCAGTCCGATGTTGGTGGAACCCACCTTGCCGGAGACCCGGGCTCCGGCATCCACCGGCAGGCGAACGCCGCCGGCCCCGATGCCGATCCGGCGGCTGAAGAACAGCTCGACCTCCTCGGGTTCGCCCACGCTGAACAGGCCGGCGTTCTCGAGGAAGAAGGGCCGCTTCTCGGGAAAGAACAGGCTGAACCGGTCCAGGTTGACCTGCTGCTCGTCCGCCTCGACCTGGGCGAAGTCCGTGTTGTAGGTGAGGTCCAGCGTCAGGCTCGGGGTCAGCGAGTACTTGAGGTCGACCCCCAGTTCCTGTTCGTCGCTCCGGCCGCCGCCGTCGACCGTGATGCCGAGGGCGTAGGGCGTGACCGAGAGGCTGCGATGGGCGGGGACGGCGATGCCTTCGACCGTCCCCGCGAGCGCGATCCTCTCGAGTCCGAACTGGTGGGGGAGGGGGGCCCAGAACGCGATCTCGTTGCGGCGCCGGACCACGCGCTCGAAGTTGACGCCCCAACTCTGGACATCGGCGTTGCCGTAGCGCAGCGACGAGAAGGGAATGGCCATCTCGGCGCTCCACCCGGTCTCGGTGATCTTCGCCCGCACGTCCCAGACCGCATCCCAGTCCTGGTTGAATCCGGGCGTGGACCGGAAGGTCCGGGTGCCCTCGAAGTCGATCTGGGCGTCGTACTGGACCCCGGAGGGGTTCGTGCCGAACACGAAGCCGGTCTGCCGGTCGAGGAAGGTGTCGAGCACCAGCCGGAAGCTGTCGGCGTCGTCGAGTCCTCCGTCCCGCCGGGTGTCGGACATGACGATCGCTTCCGGCTCGCGGTCGTGGCAGATGACGCCGACGTAAAGCGCCGTGTCCGTGTAGCCCAGGAACACCTCGGTGCGCTCGGTCGCGGGCGCGCCGGCCGCGGGCTGGATCTGGACGAAGCCGGAGAGCGGCTCGACGGCATCCCAAGCGTCGTCCGCCTCGACGACGCCGTCGAGCACGGGGACCTGCTCGAGGGGATAGGCGCGGCCGGTCGGCGCTCCCTGGACACTCAGGCCGCCGAGGACCGCGAGGAGTACGAGGAAACGAATGGGACGTGCTCGGGAAGTCAAACGGTGCATTATAGGGGGCGAAGCCGCGGCTTCGTGCGGCGGCGCGCGTCAACGGGAACCGGGGAGGCGAGCGATGGGCAGGGGATACGGGCTGCACGGCACGGATTGCTTCGAACTGGGGTCGGACCGCGTCGGTGACCGGTTCGAGATCTTCGTCGCCCGGCCGCCGGACGCCCTGCCGGGGGCGTCGTGGGCGACGGCCGCCCCGCGCATCGTGTACTGCGTGGACGCGGAGGTCTACGGCGCCCAGCTCGTGGAGATCACGCGGATGCTGACAATGGACCTGAACCGGGACATCGGCCCCCTGCTGGTCGTCGGCATCGGCTATCCCGACGATGTCCGGGAACGGACGGCGCCCATGCTGCTGCGCAACCGGGACCTCGTGACCCCGGGCGCGCGCATCCCGGACTGGGTGGTCGAGGCGCTCGGAGGCACCGGCCCGGAACCGGCGGCGGACCGCTTCCTCGCGTTCGTCGAGGAGGAGCTGGACCCGCTGATCCGCGAGCGCTACGAGCACGACCCGTCGGCGACATGCTTCTGCGGGGACTCCTACGGCGGCCTCTTCGGGCTCTACGCGCTCTTCCGCCAGAGCCCGGCCTTCAGCCACTACCTGCTAGGCAGCCCGGGCATCGTGACGGAGGACGATGCGGTGTTCGCGGTCGAGGGAGCGCAGTTCGACGCCGGCGTCCCGCTCAAGGGGCGCGCCTATCTCTCCATCGGCGAGCATGAACAGGCGGACTCGGGTACGGCGTACGCGCTGCTAGGCCGGAACTACGAGCGGCTGGTGGCCCTGCTCCGGGAACGGGCCTACCCGGAGCTCGCCTGGACGGCGGAGATCATCCCCGGCGAGACGCACGCGTCGGTGATCCCGTTTGCATTGTCGCGGGGGATCCGCTGGCTGTTCGATCGGGACGGGCTGCCGCTGGCGCCGGTGCGCACGCTCGGTGGCAGGGACGATCGCTGACGCGCCTGCGGGTCCGGGAAAGCTGGTACATTAGGGGTTTGCGCCGCCCGCGGCCGATGTCGGTTTGCCAGGGCGAGGGAATCATGAAGGGGAGAACCGAACGATGACCATGAACGTCAAGCCCGTACCGCATCTCGACGACGAGGTGAACGAGATCCGGCTCGCCACGGCGGAGATCGTCAACGAGGACATCCTGCCGGTCGAGGACAAGCTGTACGGCTGGACGTCCGACGGCTCGCGTACGTCGAAAGACGCCGTCGCGGAAGCGCGCGAACTGCGCCACCAGATCCAGGACACGGTCAAGCGGCGCAAGCTGTGGGCGCCGCACCTGCCGCAGGAGTTCGGGGGCATGGACCTGTCCTTCCTGCAGCACGCCTACATGAACGAGGTGCTGGCCTACAGCCCCGGCGCCGCATCGCTGTTCGGGGTCGTGGCTCCGAACTCCGGCAACCAGAAGATCCTCGTCAAGTACGGTACCCCCGAACAGCACCAGAAGTGGCTCGTCCCGCTGACGGAAGGCCGCATGCAGTCCGGTTTCTCGATGACCGAGCCGCACAACGCCGGTTCCGACCCCCGCTCGATCCAGACCCGTGCCGTCCTCGACGGTGACGAGTGGGTCATCAACGGCCACAAGTGGTTCACGTCCAACGGCCACGCCGCGGACTTCTACATCGTGATGTGCCGCACGGCGGACCCGGACGACCCGGGCGGCGTCAACGAGAAGATGACGCAGATCATCGTGCCGAAGGACACGCCGGGCGTGAACATCATCCGCGGCGTCCCGGTCTGGGGCAGGGCGTCGAGCCACTGCGAGATCGTCTACGACAACGTGCGCGTGCCGAAGGAGAACCAGCTCGGCCGCACGGGTACCGGCCACCAGGCCGCCCAGGATCGGCTCGGGGCCGGCCGGATCTACCACTGCATGAACTCCGTCGGGTCCATGTGGCGCAGCTTCGACCTGATGGTCGAGCGGATCATGACCCGCGAGGTGCACGGCGGCGAGAAGCTCGAGGAGAAGCAGTTCATGCAGGGCTTCATCGCGGACTCCTACATGGACATCCAGGCCGCGCGGCTGATGGTGGTCGACTGCGCCAACAAGATGGAGATCGGCGCCGACTCGCGCACGGACATCTCCTCGATCAAGGTCTTCGTCCCCGCCGCGTTCCACCGCGTCGTGGACCGGGCCATCCAGGTGTTCGGCGCCAAGGGCGTCTCCGGCGACCTGCCGCTGTCGGGCTTCTACCAGGGCGCCCGCACGCTGCGCATCGCGGACGGACCGGACGAGGTGCACAAGATCCTCATCGCGAAGAACGTCCTGCGCCGCTACCACGCCGGCGAGACCTGGGACTTCGGCAACTGAGGTTGCGGCAACACGATTCCGGCGCGGCGTCCGCCGCGCCGGCGGGAGCCACATGAACGAACTGATCGAGTCGATGGCGGCGGCCGTGCGGGCCGGCGAGGCCCTGCCGCCCATGCCCGAGGGGCTGAGCATCGAGGCGGCCTACGAGGTGCAGGAGGCGCTTGTGCGCGCTGTCGCGGGCGATGCGCTGGCGGGTTACAAGGCCGGTCTGACCGCACCCGCTGGCCAGGCCCAGTTCGGCATCGACCACCCGCTGGTCGGGGCGCTGTACGAGGCGGGACGGCTGGAGTCGGGCGCCGTGTTCGCCGGTGGCGCCGGCGTCAGCCTCGAGTGCGAGATGGGCGTCGTCATCGACGCCGACGGAACGCCGCGGTCCGCGGGACCGGTCATCGAGGTGCCGCGAATCGGCTTCTCCCGGCGCGAGGACGCCACGGGCATCAACCTGTGCGCCTGCAACATCGCCGCGGACCGGATCGTGGCCGGGCCGCAGTCCGCGCTCCGCGACGACTACGGGGAACTCTCGGTGACGCTGACGCGCGACGGAGACACCGTGCTGCAGGCGAGCCTCGACGAGGCCCTCGGCGGTCCCGTGCCCGCGGTCGCGTGGATGGTGGAGACGCTTGGCGACCTCGGACGTCCGCTCGCCGACGGCATGCTCCTCATCACCGGCGCCCTCGGCGGCATCCACCCCGCGGAGCCCGGCGCCTACGTGGCCGACTACGGCGTCCTCGGGCAAGTCACGTTCACGGTGACGTGACCGGCCACACGGGACCGCGTTCGTGATCCCGAGGCGGTACCGGACCCCGATCGGCTTCCTGGTCGTCGCGAGCGTCGCCGTGCCGCTCGGCTTCGCCGCGTGGCAGGCGCTGCTCAACAACTTCGCCGTTGAGCGCGCCGCGTTCACGGGCGTCGAGATCGGCATCCTGCAGAGCCTGCGCGAGGTGCCGGGGTTCCTTGCGTTCACGGCGGTCTTCGTCCTGCTGGCACTGCGCGAGCAGACGTTCGCCATCCTGGCCCTGGCGATGTTCGGGATCGGCACGGCGTTGACCGGCTTCTTCCCGTTCGAGTATGGGCTCTACTGCACGGCGGTGCTGATGTCCGTCGGCTTTCACTACTTCGAAACCGTCAAGCAGTCCCTCTCCCTCCAGTGGCTATCGCTGGAGGAGGCGCCCCGCGTCCTCGGCCGCCTGATCGCGGTGGGCTCGATGACGTCCCTCATCTGCTTCGGCGTGCTGTGGGTCGCCCTCGAAGTGTTCGCCCTGGACTACGTGTGGATCTATCTCGTGGCCGGCGGCGGCGCCGTGCTGCTGGCGCTGTCGCTGTCCTCGTTCCCGCGGTTCGAGTCGAAGACGCCCCAGCGGAAGTCGCTCGTGCTCCGGCAGCGGTACTGGCTCTACTACGGGCTGACGTTCCTGGCCGGCGCGAGGCGGCAGATCTTCGTCGTCTTCGCCGGGTTCCTGATGGTGGAGAAGTTCGGCTACAGCGCGGCCAACATCGCGGCGCTGTTCCTCGTGAACCACGCGTTCAACTGGCTCTTCGCGGAGCGCATCGGGGCGCTCATCGGGCGCATCGGGGAACGCGCCGCGCTCACCTTCGAGTACGTCGGGCTGACCGCGATCTTCGTGGCCTACGCCTTCGTCGAGAACGCGTACCTCGCGGCGGGACTGTACGTCGCGGACCACCTCTTCTTCGCGCTGGCGATCGCGATCAAGACCTACTTCCAGAAGATCGCGGATCCCGCGGACATCGCATCGACGGCCGGTGTCTCCTTCACGATCAACCACATCGCCGCGGTGGCGATCCCGGCCGCGCTCGGCCTCGTCTGGATCGTCTCCCACAGCGCCGTGTTCCTGATCGGGGCGGCGCTGGCGGTGGGCTCGCTGGTGCTGTCGCAGAACATCCCGGCGCGTCCGCGGGAGGGTAACGAAGTGGTGTTCGGGCGGGTATGATCCGGGGCGGTTCCCGCCTCAAGGAGCTTGCCGCCATGTCCGCACAGCCGCTCGAAGGCTATACCGTCCTCGACCTCACCATCGCGCGCGCCGGGCCGAGCGCCGTGCGCCTGCTCGCGGACTGGGGCGCCGATGTCATCCGCGTCGAGCCTCCCGCGACCAACGGCGCCCTGACCGGGGTGCGGCGCGGGCCCGACGAGCAGAACCTGCACCGCAACAAGCGCGGCGTCGCCATCGACCTGAAGCGCCCGGAAGGGCACGCGGCGTTCCTGCGGCTCGCCGAGCGCGCGGACGTGGTGGTCGAGAACTTCCGCGCCGACGTGAAGCGGCGCCTGAAGGTCGACTACGAGTCGCTGAAGGCGGTGAACCCGGCCATCGTCTACGCGAGCATCTCGGGCTTCGGCCAGGAGGGTCCCTACAGCGCGCGGCCGGGCGTCGACCAGATCGTGCAGGGCATGTGCGGCCTGATGTCCGTCACCGGCACGCCGGAGACCGGACCGCTCCGCGTCGGCATCGCGATCAGCGACACCGCGGCCGGCATGTTCCTCGGGCAGGGCATCCTCCTCGCCCTGCTGCATCGCGAACGCACCGGCGAGGGCCAGTGGGTGCACACCTCCCTGCTCGAGGCGATGCTGAACAAGCTCGACTTCCAGGGCGCCCGCTACACGATGCTCGGCGACGTGCCCGGTCCCCAGGGCAACGACCACCCGACGGCGACGCCGATGGGCACGTTCGCCTGCGCGGACGGCCTGGTCAACATCGCCGCCGCGTCGAACCGCATGTGGGAGAGCTTCTGCGGCGCCGTGGGGGCCGACGCGCTGCGGGAGGCGGAGCGGTACCGGTCGTTCCGGGGCCGGCGCGAACACAAGGAAGCGCTCAACCGGGACATCGAGGCGGCCATTGCCCACCTCTCGGTGGAGGAACTCGTGCAGGCGCTGAACGCCGCGGGCGTACCGTGCGGACCGGTCAACACCATCGCGCAGGGGTACGACAATCCGCAGGCCGAGTTCCTGAAGATGAAGAAACCGGCCCCGCACCCCGAACTCGGCGATGTCGATCTCATCCGCTCGCCCATCAACCTGTCCCGGTTCCCGCAGGCCGAACGCTTCGACCGGGCCGCCCCGGACGTGGGTCAGCACACCCGGGAAGTGCTCTCGGAGTTCGGCTTCTCCGCGGGCGAGATCGACGAACTGTCGGAGACGCAGGCTGTCGGGTAACGGCTTGACTCTGGTCAGTTGGACCAGTTAGGGTAGTTGGTCAATCTGACCAGGACGGCGTCCGCATGGGAGTGACATATTCGCTGCACGCGGCAAAGGCCCGCTTCTCGGAGGTGATCAGACAGGTGCGTGAGGGTGCGACCGTCACCGTCTCCTATCGCGGCGAACCGGTGGCGGAGATTCGGCCGTTGACCGACCGGCAAGAGACTCTCGAGGAGCGGTTGCAGGCGCTTGAACGCAGGGGCGTCCTCATCCCGGGGTCCGGGGAACGGCGTTTCGAGCCCATCGCGAACCGTCCCGGGGCGCTGGAGCGCTTTCTGGCGGACAGGGGCGAATAAGAGGCGAATGAGCAGCGAGCAAATGAAGCTCGCCTATGTGGACACCTCGGTCCTGGCCGCCCTGGCCTTCGGCGACGCGGAGGCGAGAAGCCTCGGCGACCTCCTCGGCGACTTGGCTGCGTACGACTGTCTGCTGTCGTCCAACCTGCTGGAGGCCGAACTGCGTTCCGCGTTCTCGCGCGAAGGCCTGCCCTTCGAGCGCCGCGCACTCGGGGACGTGCGGTGGGTCCTCCCCGAGCGGCCCCTGACGCGCGAACTGTCCGCCGTTCTGGCCAGTGGTTACCTGCGAGGCGCGGACCTGTGGCACGTCGCGACCGCCCTGTACGTCACGCCACGACCCGAGGACCTGGCGTTCGTGACCCTGGATGCCCGGCAGGCCGCGGTCGCCCGGGCCCTCGGCTTCATGACGGTCCCCGCCGCCGGCGGCGGGTGACCCGCGTTCAGTCGGACGTCCCCGCCGCGTCCCGCGACGCCTCGATGCCACGCGCCTCGTTCACCGTGAGGAGCAGCAGCCCGCCGACGACGAAGAACGGCACCACGGTCGCCACCCCGGCCCGCTGACTGTCGAACGCCTCGGTCATGAGGCCGAATAGCAGCGGTCCGAGGAACGCGGTGATCTTGCCGGAGAAGGCGAAGAAGCCGAAGAACTCGGTGCTCTGCCGTTCGGGGACGAAGCGGGCCAGCAGGCTCCGGCTGGCGGCCTGGTTCGGACCGACGAAGATGCCGAGGGCCACGGCGGAGACCCACAGCCAGGTGACGCTGGGCGCGAAGGCGGCGAGCAGCGTGGCCCCCGTCAGCGCCACGAGACTGACCAGGATCGTCGTGCGGGCGCCGATGCGGTCGTCCACGAAGCCGAAGAGGGCGGCGCCGAGACCGGCCGCGACGTTGATGGCGATGCCGAAGACGATCACCTCCGACAGGCTGAGCCCGAACGTGCCGGCCGCGTAGATCCCGCCGAAGGCGAACACCGTCACCAGGCCGTCGTTGTAGACGAGGCGCGCGACCAGCAGCCGGACGATCTCCCGGTAGCCGCGGAGCCTGCGCAAGGTCCCCAGTAGCGCCCGATAAGCCCCCGCCGGCCCGCCGGCCGCGGGCGCGCGGTGCGACTGGCGCGGCGCCATCAGCAGCAGCGGCAGGCTGAACACCAGGAACCAGGCGGCAACGAGCAGGTTGGTCGCCCGGTAGTTGAAGCCTCCTTCCGTGGAGATGCCGAACAGCGGGTCGTCCCGCACGAGCACCAGCAGGGCGATGGCGAGGCAGGCCAGACCGCCCGCGTAGCCGAGGCCCCAGGCCCACCCGGACATGCGGCCCATCCGCTCCTTCGGTGCGATCTCGGGCAGGAACGCGTTGTAGAACACGCCGCCAAGCTCGAATGCGACGTTCGCGAAGACGAAGAGCACCAGGGCCAGGAGCACGGCATGCTCCATGCCGGGACGCACGAACGTCAGCGCCGCGGTGGCCGCGCAGCAGATCCACGTGGCCGCCGCCAGGTAGCGTCGCCGATGACCCCCGCGGTCGGCCATCGCGCCGAGCAGCGGCGACAGGAGCGCGATGGCGATCCCGGAGACCGCGACGGCCCGCGACCACTGTCCCGTCCCCGTCACCTCGTCCGGGGCGATCGCCGCCGTGAAGTAGGCCGCGTACACGAACGTGACCACGAGGGTCGTGAAGGCCGAGTTCGCCCAGTCGTAGAGGGCCCAGGCGAGGCCCGTCCGGGGTGGGGGGTAGCCTTCGGGCGCGGCTTGAACGGTGGCGTGCATGGGCCGCTACCCCGCGGGGGCCCCGTCGGATCTCACGCTGACGTGCACGGTGAGTTCCTCCTCGTCGCCGCCCTGGCGTACCCCGCGGGTCGGGGAGACGTCGCGGTAGTCGCGTCCCACCGCGACCCGGATGTGCCGGTCCGGGAGACCGAGGTTGGTGGGGTCGAAGCCGACCCAGCCGAGCCCGGGCAGGAGGCACTCCACCCACGCGTGCATGGCGTTGCCGGGCACGTGTGCATGATCGTCGCCGGTGACGTGCAGGTAGCCGGACACGTAGCGCGCGGGGATGGCCCAGGAACGCGCGATCGCGATCATGACGTGCGCGTAGTCCTGGCAGACCCCGCGGCGCGAGGCCAGGATGTGCTCGATCGGCGACTCGGCGGTCGTCGCGCCCGGCGCGTACGTGAAGGCGGCATGCAGCGTGTCCGACAGCGCCGCGACGGAACTGAGCGGGTCCCCCAGCGGCGCCAGCGCCAGCTCGCCGACGAAGGCGTCGAGCGCGGGCGTGGGCCGGGCCAGGGCGCTGGCGTGCGTGAACTCCCAGAGGTCGAAGCGATCGGTCCAGCTACGTACCGTATCCCAGGCGTCGGAGGCGAGCCCGGTCGGGCGTGGGTCCGCGGGCTGCAGCTCGACCGTCGAGCGGGCCGTGATCGTCAGCGCATCGTGTTCGCGGTGCAGCGCGAGCAGGTGGTGCGCGTTGCCGAACCCGTCCCGCGTGCACTCGAGGCTGCTCGGGGGTTCGGTCTCGATGGCGAAGGCGAGCACCCGCTGGCGGCAGTCCTCCAGCGGGCGCAGCCGCAGCGACATCACGCACGCGCTCGCAAGGGTAGCGTAGCGGTAGCGGGACACGTGCTCGATCAGGTAACGGAGACTCACGGCCGTTGCCTCGGGGAGACCGGACCTCACGGGAGCATAGCGACCGGCGGCGGTGGTTGCATGCGAGCCCGGAGGGACCACGTCGGCTATCCGGATGCGATGTCGGGGACCACCCAGATATCCTTGCCGCGGGGTTCCTGGAAACCGCCGTTCCCGCCCGTCTCACCCTGCGACACCGGGTGGCACAGCGCTCCCGGCACGACGCGCGTGCCGCGTCCCTGCAGGACGAAACAGGGCAACGTGACGGCGCCCGGGCGAAGCCGGCCGTCGAGGAAGCACGGAGCGGTGGTCACCTCGGGAACCCGCCGGGCGACGAAACCGTCCGGGGCAGCCCGCAGACGCGCGGCGCAGGCGGCGCGCTCGGCGGCGGAAAGCGCCGGGCCGAACACCACCTCGTTGTTGCCCCGCTGTTCGATGACCACTCGGTCGAGGTGCTCAAGGGTGTGTTCGAGGTGGTCCGGCCGGCTGCATGCCCAGGTCTCGACGCCGGGGAGCGTCGGCTCCTCCGCGAGGTAATAGCGGATCGCGTCCTCGACGAAGGCGAACACGGCAGGGTCGTCGGCGACGCCCGTGCCGGGTGCGTTCAGCACCGCGACATTGCCGAGCCGGCATGCGTGCAGGAGGCCGGGCACGCCAAGGACGGAGTCGGGCCGAAACGCGAGGGGGTCGAGGAAGTCGTCGTCGACCTGCCGGTACAGGACGTGGACGCGCCGTCGTCCGCCCGCGTGGCGCAGGTGTACTCGCCCGTCGTGCACCATGAGGTCCGCTCCCGTGACGAGTTCCATCCCGGCCGCCTCGGCCAGGAAGGCGTGCTCCGCGAAGCCCGTGCCGTAACGCCCCGGCGTGAGCAGGGCGACGCGGGGATCTTCGGTCGCCGGTGCGAGCTCCTCCAGGGTCTGGAGTAGCGCCGGTGCATACAGGGGCGCGTCCCGCACCGCGCAGGCGTCGTACGCCGAACGGAGGCGGTCCTTGAGGACGCGGTCGTTCGCGAGCATGCGGGCGCCCCCCGCCGGGCAGCGCACGTTGTCGCGCACGACTTCGAATCCCGCCGGCGCGCGCGCGACGTCGATGCGGCACACCGCGGCGGGCACGCCGTCGGGCCGGACGGCGCCGCGCATCTCGACGCGGAACTGGGGACTGCCACGCACGACGGCGGCAGGAACGATGCCATCCCGCACGATCGCCGCATCGCGGTAGAGGTCGGCGACAAGGTGGTTCAACGCCCTGGCGCGCTGTTCGAGCCCGGCTTCGAGAAGCCGCCATTCACGCTCCGGCAGGAGCAGCGGGATGCCGTCCGGCGGTGGCCCGCCCGGGTCGCCCGCCACGCCGGAAGAAAGCTCGCCCGCCGTGAGCGCGGTGGCGTCCGACTCGCGCAACGCGTCGCGGAGAGGCCGCCAGTGCGGGCGAAGTTCGCTCGCCGCGGTGCACGCCTCGTCCGGGATCGCGGGGTCGGGCTTGTACGCGTCGAGGTCCAAAACGCAAGCTCCGTAGCGGCGCTCCTGGCGGTCGGATTATAGGAACAGGACGCGCCGCTCCGGGGTCCCATGCGCGAGCGCGGCCCGGGCGCCTGGAGCGTGCTCCGTGCTTGACACCCCCCGGTGGCGCGGCCATGCTGCCGGCCGAACCACGGCGTCTCCGTGGAGCGGGACGATGGGCGACAGGACACGCAAGATACTGGTCGTCGACGACGAACCGGACCTCGAACGGCTGATGCGGCAACGCATGCGCCGCGAGGTACGGGACGGCCGCTACGAGTTCTCCTTCGCGCACGATGGCTTCGAGGCCCTCGAGCGTCTCCATGAGGACCGCGAGATCGAGATGGTCCTGTCCGACATCAACATGCCGGGCATGGACGGACTCACGCTGCTCGACCAGATTCCGAAGGTCGACCCGAACATCCGCGCCGTCATCGTCTCCGCGTACGGCGACATGCAGAACATCCGCACGGCCATGAACCGGGGCGCCTTCGACTTCGTCACCAAGCCCATCGACTTCAACGACCTCAAGGTCACCATCGACAAGACGCTGAGCCACCTGCAGTTGCTGCGGGAAGCGCTCGAGACGCGAGACCGGCTCGTGGCGCTGCAGAACGAACTCGACGTCGCGAGCCGGATGCAGCAGTCGATCCTGCCCACGGTCTTTCCCAAGACGCCGGGCTACCAGGTGTTCGGCCAGATGGAGGCGGCGCGGGAGGTCGGGGGAGACTTCTTCGACATCATCAACCTGGAGGGTGGGCGGATCGGCCTGACGATCGCCGACGTCTCCGGCAAGGGCGTGCCGGCGGCGCTCTTCATGATGTCGAGCCGTACCCTGATGAAGGGCTCGGCGATCGGGATGCCCGCTCCGGGGGACGTCCTCGAAGAGGTCAACGGACTGCTCGAGGCGGACAACGAGGCGGCCATGTTCGTCACGCTGTTCTATGCCGTGCTCGACCCCGAGAGCGGCACGCTGCAGTACGCCAACGGCGGTCACAACCCGCCGCTGATCGTGCATCCCGGGGGGTCTTCGGCCCTGCTGCCGACCACCGGTGGCGTGGCGCTCGGGGTGATGTCCGGGTTGGCCTACCGCCAGAGCGTGGCGACGCTGGCCCCGGGCGACATCGCCGTCCTGTACACCGACGGCGTCACGGAGGCGATGAACGCGAACGACGAGGAGTTCGGTGTCGAGCGGCTGCAGGCCGTGTTCGAGGAGCGCCAGCCGGACAGCGCGCGAGCGGTCAGCGAGGCGATCTTCGACGCCGTGCACGAGTTCGCGGGCAGCACGCCGCAGTCGGACGACATCACCTGCCTGATCGTGGTGCGGGAGGCCTGACGTGAGCGCCAACCTGTCTCTGCAGGTCGCCACGAACGTCGAAGACCTGCGACGGGCGCAGGACGAAATCGAAGCGTTCTGCAACGCCGAGGCGTGGCCGGCGGACGTCGTGTTCCAGATCGGCCTGGTCGTCGAGGAACTCGGGATCAACGTCGTCAACTATGCCTACGAGGACGGCGACGAACACGAGTTCTCGATCTCGGTCACGTCGGGCGACGGGTCGCTCACGCTCGAGATCGTGGACGGCGGCAGGCCTTTCGATCCGCTTGAGGAAGCGCCTGAGCCGGACCTGGACGCGTCGCTCGAGGATCGGCCCATCGGCGGACTCGGCGTCTATCTCGTGCGGACCATCATGGACGAGCTGAGCTATCGCCGCGAGGACGGTCGCAACCGCCTGACCGCGATCAAGCGGAGACCCGGATGACCGCGCGGGTCCGGCGGCTCTGCGCGCTGGGTCTGTCCGTCGTCGTCTGGGGAGGTGCGCTGGCGGAGCCCGGCGTCACCGACGAGCGCATCCTGTTCGGCCAGTCCGCGGCCTTCAGCGGGCCGGCGCAGGAACTCGGCACCGACATGCGGCTCGGCATCGAAGCGGCCTTCGGCGAAGCCAACGCGCGGGGCGGCGTGCACGGCCGTCGCCTGGAGTTGTCCTCCCTCGACGACGCGTACGAACCGGAGGGGGCGATCGCCAACACCCGGCGCCTGATCGAAGAGGGGGTGTTTGCCCTGATCGGGGCGGTGGGCACGCCGACCTCGGTGGTCGCCGTGCCGATCGCCGCCGAGGCCGGCGTTCCCTACGTTGCACCGTTCACGGGCGCGGCGTTCCTGCGCGATCCGGGCTGGCGGAACGTCATCAACCTGCGGGCGTCGTACGGCCAGGAGACGGAGGCCATGGTGGCGCGCCTGATCGCCGACCGGGGCATCGATCGCATCGCCGTCATGTACCAGGACGACTCGTTCGGCCGGGCGGGTTACACGGGCGCCATGAAGGCGCTCGAGACCCGCGGCATGGAGCCGGTCGCGACCGGCGTCTATCCGCGTAACACCACGGCGGTGAAGACCGGGCTGCTGGACCTGCGCGCCGGCGACCCGGAGGCCGTCATCCTGGTGGGCGCCTACGAGCCTGTCGCCGCGCTCATTGCCTGGGCCAGGCACACCGGCTTCGACCCGGTGTTCGTCACCATCTCGTTCGTCGGCAGCAACGCGCTGGCCCGGGAACTCGGCGAGTACGGCCCCGGCGTGTACGTCACGCAGGTGGTCCCGTTCCCCACCGGTCCCCGCCCCCCGGTCGTGCGGTCCTATGCGAGCGCGCTCAAGGCGGTGGCCCCGGACACGGCTCCCGGCTTCGTCTCGCTGGAAGGGTACCTGGCGGGTCGTCTCGCGCTCGTCGCCCTCGAGGGGTGCGGACGCGAGGTGGACCGGGCATGCTTCCTCGGGGTCCTGCGCGACGCGGCCCAGGTCGATCTCGACGGTTTCGAACTGCGCTACAGCGAGACGGACAACGGCGGTTCAAGCGCCGTGTACCTCACCATGATCGGGTCGGACGGACGTTACCGGGCCGTGGAGAGCCTGGCGGAACGCATCGGCTGGCGGCGGCCCGAGGGCCGCGCCGTCCGCACGGGCGTGGGGCGGTGACGGAGACGAGCGAACGACCGTCGTCGCCGGAGGTCTCCACGGAGCCCGGGGCGATGTCCGCGGTGCCGCGGTCCGACGATGCGCCGGCGCCGGAACCGGAGCCTGCCCAGGGGCTGCGCGAACGCCTGCGGCGGCTCGCGGCGAGCCGGTACCGGATCTCGGTACAGCTCTACGCCGGCATCGGCATCGCCGTGTCGTTCACGTTGATTGCGAGCCTGGTGGCCTGGTGGTCGTTCAACCGCCTCGGCGACGCCCAGGACCGCGTGAACCAGCACAGCGTGCCCGGCATGGCGGCGGCGTTCGGCGTCGCCCGGCAGGGCGCGGCGCTCGTGGCGGCGGCGCCGCGGCTGACCGCGGCGGCGAACCGCGAGGAGTTCGGTTTGGTGGCGGCCGAACTCGATCGGGAAGAGGTCGTGTTCCAGGGGCGGCTGTCCGAGTTGATGGGTCAGGGTGAACAGCACGACGGAGTACGCGAGCGGGCGGATGCGCTGATCGCCAACGTCGAGGCCCTCGAGGGCTCCGTCGCCCAGGGTTTCGATCTCGCCGACCGCGGCGCGGGAGTGAGGCAGGAACTCAACGACCTGCGCGCGCGGCTGACGGCCGTCCTGGTGCCCGTGATCGACGATCAACTGTTCTACGCGGTGACCGGCTACCGGACGCTCGGCGCGCCGGCGCGCCCGCGGGAGGCCCGGTTCGTCGAGGAGGAGTTCGGCCTGTACCGGCGCCTGGCGGGGCTGCGTACGGAGTCGAACGTGGCCGCGCAGATACTGACGGACATCTTCAACCTGCCGGACCGGGCGCTGCTCGAGGCCATGCGGGACCGTTTCCAGGCGAGCGCGGGGAGCATGGAGCGCCATCTCTCGGCCCTCGGAGACCTCGCGGCCCGGGAGCAGCTCGCGCCGATGGTGGCCCGACTGGCGGAGCTTGGGACCGGCGACGGCGGCGGGTTCGACCTGCGCACGGCGGAACTGGAGGGCGTGGAACGACAGGAACGTCTGCTGGCGGAGAACCGCGCCCTCGCCAATGACCTTGCGCTCGAGGTGGAGGGTCTCGTGAGCGAGGCGCGCGAGAGCGCGAGCGAGGCCACGCAGGCTTCGGCGGACGCCATCCTCACCGGCCAGAACCTGCTCCTCGTGCTCAACGGCATCAGCATCGTGGGTGCGATCCTGATCGCCTGGCTGTTCGTGGGACGCGTGCTGCTGCGCCGGCTGGGGCGCCTTTCCGATCGCATGCGCGCGATGGCGGGCGGGGACCTCGAGGCCACGGTCGACATCAGCGGGCGCGACGAGGTCGCCGACATGGCGGCGGCGCTCGAGGTGTTCCGCCGTCACGCGCTGGAGGTGCAGCGGCTCAACCTCGTCGAACGCCTCGCCGAGGAACTGCGCGAGAAGAACGACACGCTCGAGCAGACGCTCGAGGAGCTGAACCGGGCCCAGGACCAGATCGTCATGCGCGAGAAGCTCGCGGCGCTCGGCGAGCTGACCGCCGGCGTGGCGCACGAGATCAAGAACCCGCTCAACTTCGTCAAGAACTTCTCGGAGGCCTCGGAGGAACTCCTCGAAGAGCTGATCGAGACCCTGCAGGAGGCCGAGGACGCGCTCACGGAGGACCAGCGCGACCTGGTCGGCGAGCTGGGGGAGGACCTGACGGAAAACCTGAAGCTCATCCGCGGCCATGGGGACCGCGCGGACCGGATCGTGCGGGACATGCTGCGCATGCAGCGGACGGACACCCAGCGCCAGCCCACGGACATCAACGAACTCATCGACGATCACGCGCGCCTGGCCTTCCACAGCGCCCGGGCCAACGACTCGGACTTCCGGATGGACATCAAGCAGGACCTCGACCCGGGGATGGGCACCCTGGAGGTGGCGTCCCAGGACCTCGGCCGCGTCATCCTGAACCTCGTGGGCAACGCCTGCTACGCCACCCATGAGCGGCGCCTCGCCGAGGAGGCGGAAGGACGGTCCTTCGAGCCGACGCTCACCATCGTCAGCCGAAGGCACGAAGACCACGTGGAGATCCGGGTGCGCGACAACGGCACGGGCATGCCGAAGGAGGTCGCCGACAAGATCTTCAACCCCTTCTTCACGACCAAGCCCACGGACCAGGGCACGGGACTGGGCCTGTCGCTCTCCAACGACGTGGTCCGCGAGCACGGCGGGTCGATCCGCGTCGAGTCCGAACAGGGCAGCTTCACGGAGATGATCGTCGAGATCCCGACGGAGGCGGCCCTGGCGGCGACGGCCCTCGAGGACGACGTATCCGAGGCGTAGTGGGGGACCGCGAGGTCGCGCGCCTGTTGCTGATCAGGCATTGCCAGAGTAGCGGTCAGGCGCGGGACGCCGCGTTGACCGAAGCCGGGGTGCGCCAGGCGGAAGCCCTTGCGGACTTCCTGTCCCGCTTTCCTGTCGACCGGGTCGCCGCCAGTCCTTACCGGCGGGCGCAACAGACCATCGCACCGTTTGCCGCGCGGGCCGGCCTGCCCGTGCATGCCGACGACCGCCTGGTGGAGCAGCGGCTCGCCGCCGGTCCGGTGGCGCACTGGCGGGACGCGGTTCGCGCGTCGTGCGGGGATCCGGAGTTCCGCTTGCCGGGGGGTGAGTCCGCGCGCGATGTGCTGGACCGCGGCTGGCCCGCCCTGGAAGAATTGCTCCGGGGCCGCCATCGGCTCCCGGTCGCGGTCACGCACGGCAAATTCCTGAGCGTGATGCTGAACTCCCTCGGGCCGGGCTTCGGATATGACGCTTGGCAGTCCCTCTCGAATCCGGACGTGTACGCGCTGGTCGACGACGCCGGCGGTGGGCTGTCATACGAACGTATCTGGACCCGCCGGGCAGGCCTGGCCGGGGGGGGGGCGCGAGTTGACAGGGGCTCGGGGAACGTGGCATCAGGGATGCGCCCCCAGGAAGACAGCCGCACCGGAAAACAGAGACCCGGGGCAGGGAGGGATCGATGAACCGGAAGCGGATGGGGATGTCGGCGTTGACCGGCGTCGTTGCCCTCGGGGCGTGCAGTCCCGCCGAGGAAAGCCTGGCGGGCTCGGAAACGCCCGTGCCCGCACAGCGGCCGAATGTCGTCCTGATCGTGGCCGACGACCTTGGCTACGGGGACACCGGGGCCTACGGCGGCGAGACGATCGCCACGCCCCACATCGATGCGCTCGCCGGCGCCGGCGTGCGCCTCACGGACGGGCACGTGTCCGCGGCGGTCTGCAGTCCCAGCCGGGCGGGGTTGATGACCGGCCGTTACCAAAGCCGGTTCGGCTACGAGTACAACCCGAGTTTCAACTTCGAGAGCGGTCCGGAGGCGGGGCTCGGTCTGCCGGTGACCGAGACGACGATCGCCGACGTCCTGCAGGGAGCGGGCTACGCGACGGGGCTCGTGGGCAAGTGGCACCTCGGGGTCCACGAGCAGTACCACCCGCTGAACCGCGGTTTCGACGAGTTCTACGGGATCTACGGCGGTGGCACGAGCTACATAGACTCACGGTTGCCCGGCGTGCACTCGTGGCCGGCCGAAGGCGCGCCTGCCGAACGGGACACCAACGTCGCCCGCGCCATCATGGACGGGCGCGAACGCGTGGCCGTGCCGGAGTACCTGACGGACGTGTTCGCGGCCAGGGCCGTGGACTTCATCGACCGGCACGCCGGGGGACCGTTCTTCCTGATGCTGTCCCTGACTGCGCCGCACACGCCGATCCAGGCGACCGACGAGTACGTCGAGCGCAACCTGCACATCGACGGGTACGGCGCGCGCATCTACGCGGCGATGGTCTCGTCGGTGGACGACACGGTCGGCGACGTGGTCGGCGCGCTGAAAGCGCACGGTCTCGACGGCAACACGCTCGTCTTTTTCATCTCGGACAACGGCTGCATCAACTACGTGGCCGACGTGATCTGCACGAACGCGCCACTCTCCGGCGCCAAGCGGTATCAGCTCGAAGGCGGCATACGGGTGCCGTTCATCGCCGCCTGGCCGGACCGGCTGCCGGCGGGGCGGGTCTACGACGAGCCCGTGATCTCGCTCGACATCTTTCCGACCGCGACCGCGGCCGCCGGACTCGCGCCGCGCGACATCGACGGCGTCAATCTGCTCCCGCACCTCGAGGGCGAGACCGAAGCGCCGCCGCACGAGTTCCTGTTCTGGCGGTCGGCGCCGAACGTCGCCGTCCGCTGGGGCGACTGGAAGCTCTGGCGCGTCGACCGCTCGGAGCGCGACCTCGACGAGGCGATGGGCGCCCCGGCCCGCCTGTTGCCGCTCGTGAACTACCCGGCCGTTTCGCCGTCCGGCCAGACCACGTTGCTGTACGACCTCGCCGCCGACATCGGGGAGCGGGAGAACGTGGCCGAGGATCATCCGGAGGTCGTTGCGCGCATGGAGGCGGAGCTTGCCACCTGGTCGTCCGGCCTCGCGGAACCCATGTGGCCGAGCACCCGGTCCACCCTCGACACGCGGGACGGACAGACGATCCAGCTCTACTTCTGAAGGAGGCCGCGATGCGGAACCGAACGCCGACCATCACCGTTCCACTGACGTTCGCCCTGGCCGCCGTGGTCTCGGTCGGGGCGTGCAGTCCGGCGGAGGAAGCCCGGGAGGCGGCCGTGCCGGCGGACGAGGCCGCGGCGACCGAAGCGGTTGCGCCCGCGCCGCCCAACGTGGTCCTGATCGTGGCCGACGACCTCGGTTACGGCGATGTCGGGGCCTATGGCAGCGACACGATCGCGACGCCGCACATCGATGCCCTCGCCGCCGCCGGCGTGCGCCTGACGGACGGGCACGTCTCGGCGGCGGTTTGCAGCCCCAGCCGCGCCGGGCTGGTCACCGGCCGCTACCAGAGCCGGTTCGGCTACGAGTACAACCCGAGCTTCAACTTCGCGAGCGGCGCGGAGGCCGGGCGCGGGCTGCCGCTTGACGAGGCCACGTTTGCCGACGTGCTGCAGGAGGCCGGTTACGCGACGGGCCTCGTCGGCAAGTGGCACCTGGGCATCGACGGCCAGTATCACCCGATGAACCGCGGGTTCGACGAGTTCTTCGGCCTCGCCAGCGGCTCGAGCTACATCGACTCGCGCCTGCCGGGCACCCACTCCTGGCCGGCCGAGGGCGCGCCGACGGAGCGGCCCGCCGAGGGCGCGCGCGCCGTCATGGACGGGCACGACTACGTCGTAGTCCCGGAATACCTGACCGACGTGTTCGCCGCGAAGGCCGTGGACTTCATTGACCGCCACGCCGGCGGGCCGTTCTTCCTGATGCTCTCGCTGAACGCCCCGCACATGCCCATCCAGGCCACGGACGAGTACGTGGACCGCAACCTGCACATCGAGGCGGAGGGCGCGCGCATCTACGCGGCCATGGTCTCCTCCGTGGACGACACCGTCGGCGACGTGGTCGGGGCGCTCCGGGAACGGGACCTCGACGGCAACACGCTGATCTTCTTCATCTCCGACAACGGCTGCATCAACTACATGCCGGACGTGATCTGCACGAACACGCCGCTCTCCGGCGCCAAGCGCTACCACCTCGAGGGCGGCATACGCGTGCCGTTCATCGCCGCCTGGCCGGACGGGCTGCCGGGCGGCGCCGTCTACGACGAGCCGGTGATCTCGCTCGACATCCTGCCGACCATGGTTGCCGCCGCCGGGCTCCCGGCGCGGGAGGTGGACGGCGTGAACCTGCTGCCCCATCTCCGGGGCGAAGCCGAGAACCCGCCCCACGAGTTCCTGTTCTGGCGGTCGGCGCCCAACTTCGCGGTGCGTTGGGGGGACTGGAAGCTGTGGCGCGTCGATCTCACCACGCGGGATGTCGGCGAGGCGATGGACGCCGGCGGGCGTCTGCTGCCGATCGAGGAGTACCCGCCGGTCTCGGAGTTCGGGCAGGCGACGGTGCTCTACGACCTCGCCGCCGACATCGGGGAACGGGAGAACGTGGCGGACCGGCACCCGGACGTGGTCGAACGCATGGACGCCGAGCTTGCCGCCTGGTCGGCCGGCCTCGCCGAACCCATGTGGACGAGCACGCGTTCGACGCTCGACACCCTGGACGGGCAGACGATCCAGCTCTATTTCTGAAGGAGGTCGCCATGCGGGACACAACGCCGACGATCGCCATTGCGCTGACGCTCGTTCTCGGGATGACCGCCTGCGCGCCCGGGGAGACCGGTCCGGGCCTCCCGAACATCGTGATCGTGGTTGCGGACGACCTTGGCCGCCGCGACGTCAGCTTCCACGGCGGCGTGCTGCCGACGCCGAACATCGACCGCATCGCCCGGGAAGGGGTTGCCCTCGAGCGCTTCTACTCGGCCCCGGTGTGCAGCCCGACGCGCGCGGGACTCCTCACGGGCCGCTACCCCATCCGCTACGGCCTGATGCGGTCCGTGATCCCGCCATGGCGCGACTACGGCCTGGATACCGACGAGGTCCTGTTGCCGGAACTCCTGGCGGAGGCCGGTTACGCGGAACGCGGCATCTTCGGCAAGTGGCACCTCGGCCACACGTCCGTGCGCTACCACCCGCTGCGGCGCGGCTTCACGGAGTTCGTCGGCCATTACAACGGCGGCATCGACTACTTCGTGCACGAACGGGAAGGCGAGCGCGACTGGCAGCACGGCTACACCTCCGTCGACGAGCACGGCTACAGCACGGACCTGCTCACGGATTACGCGGTGGACTTCATCGCGCGACACGCGGCCGGGGAGGCGCCGTTCCTGCTCTACGTGCCCTACAACGCCGTCCACAGCCCCTGGCAGGCGCGGGAGGGCATCCTGCCAAGGTACGCGGACCTGCCCGGGATCGACCTGCCGCCCGGACACCAGGAGTCGAACGAGGACATCCTCGGCTACGTCGGCGACGCCGAGGGGCGGCGCGAGAAACGCCGGATCACGGCCGCGATGGGGGAGTCGCTCGACACCGGCGTCGGCCGCATCCTCGACGCGCTCGACGAACGCGGCATCGCCGACAACACCTTCGTCCTGTTCTTCAGCGACAACGGCGGCGTCGTCGGCGTCAGCGACAACACGCCGTTCCGGGGCGCCAAGGCCTCGGTCTACGAAGGCGGCATCCGGGTCGCCGCGGCGGCGCGGTGGCCGGCGGGCGGGATCTCCGGCGGAGGCGAGGTGTCGGCGCCGGTCGCCTACATCGACGTGCTGCCGACGCTGCTCGGCATCGTGGGCATGGCAGCGCCCAACGAGCGCGCCCTGGACGGCCGCGACGTCCTCGGCGTGCTCGCGGGGACCGAGGAAGACGCTCCCCGCGACCTGTACTCGTACGTCGCCGTGGGCAGCGGCGCCTTCGAACAGGTGGCCGTCATCGAGCCGGAGTGGAAGCTCGTGGTCGTCGGCCCGGAGCTGGCGGAGCCGGGGGCGGCGGAGCGATCACGCATGTTGCTCTATGCGATCGCGACCGACCCGCACGAACTCGAGGACCTGAGCGCGGAGCACCCGGACGTGGTGTCCCGGATGCTGGAAAAGGCCGTGGCCTTCCGCGCCCTGCAGCCGGCGGACGCCGTGCCGCCCTACAACGCGGGCCGCGAGGGCTTCGTCCCTCCGCCGGACTGGAAGGCGCCGGACCTGCCGTGACCGCGCCCCGCTTCCAGCGCACGGTCGAGGACTTCGTCTGCGAGCGCTGCGGTGCGGCGAACACGGGCGACGGCTACACGAACCACTGCCGCGAGTGCCTCTACAGCAAGCACGTGGATGTGCACCCCGGGGACCGGGCCGCCTCGTGCGGCGGGCTGATGCGCCCGGTGGACGTGTTGCGGAGCGCGGGCCGCTGGAGGCTCGTGCACGAGTGCGAGCGCTGCGGCTTTCGACGCGCCAACCGGGTGCGCGACGAGGAGACGGACGCGCTGATCGGGACCATGCGGCGGCTCGCGGATTCCGCGTAGGAGATCGCCGGCGGTCGACCGTCCGCTCGGTGGCGGGTGCTTGACAATGGGCGCCCGAATCAACAGGCTAGCTGACTCTTGGAGAGAGGTACCCAGGTCGACGACGACGGGCAGGAGCCCGCCGTTTGCCGGTCTATGTGCCGGAATCAGGAGGAGGCATCTGTGAGGACTTCCCGATTGGCCGCGCTGGCGGCGCTTCTGGCTGGGTGGGCAGTGCCCGCGCTCGCCGAGGACGAAGAGCGGCGCGGGGCCGCGGTCACCGAAGAGATCATCGTCACGGCCACGTACCGCGAGACGAACCTGATGGACACCGCGCAGTCCATCAACGCGGTCACCGACGACCTGGTGGAAGCCATCAGCGCCCAGAGCATGGAGGACATCTTCACGCTGGTGCCGGGGCTCGCCATGTCCGGCGGCATGGACGGCGAGAACCGGTACTCGATCCGCGGCCTGAGTTCGCAGACCGGCGCCACCCAGTACTACATCGTCGGCGCGACGGTGGGCGTGTACCTGGACGGCACGCCGGTGACGGCCGCGCTCGGTCCGGACGCCCAGGTCAGCGGCAACCTCTTCGACATCGAGCGCGTCGAGGTGCTGAAGGGGCCCCAGGGCACGCTGTTCGGCGAAGGATCCCAGGGCGGCACCATTCGCTACCTCTACAAGCAACCGGACCCCACCGAGTTCGACAGTGCGGTGAACGCGAGCTATTCGAACATGGAGGAGTCGGACGACTCCTCGTACCGGCTCGACGCGATGGTCAACGTGCCCTTCGGCGACGGCTGGGCGCTGCGGCTGGTCGGCTGGAAGTCCGAGCGCGCGGGCTTCATCGACAACCGCGAACCCTTCGAGCCCGACTACAACGAGGGGGATACCAGGGGCGGGCGGGCCGTGGTCCGCTACGAGGGTGACCGTTTCTCGCTGACCGGAAGCATCTACCGCAACCACCAGGGCACCACCGGGGGCGGCGCGACGGTCGAGGCGTACGAGGCGTATAGCCCGCGCATCGAGGGGCTGTTCCCGGAGAGCAACGACGAGATCGACATCTACAGCTTTACGGTGGAATACGATTTCGAGTGGGCGAGCTTCGAGTCCCTGACCTCCTTCACGGACCGCCAGATCCACTCCATCGTCGAGTTTCCCTACAGCACCAGGGATGTCCTCGACTTCTATTACGGTGGGTCCTTCGACGCGCAGAGCCATCCCGCGTGCGGCCGGCAGTTCCTGTGCTTCGTCGACTTCGGCTTCGGCGTTCCGGGTTACCCGGGCCAATTCAATCTGGCCGGGCAGATCACGCACACGGACGGGTTGAACCTGATCGCCATGGACCAGTTCACCGATTCCTACAGCGAACGCTGGGTACAGGAGTTCCGGCTCCTGTCGCCGGGCGACCGCCGGCTGCGCTGGACGGCGGGGGCCTTCTGGAAGGACAGCGAGGACCACACCCAGGGGCAGCAGGACGCCGAGTACTTCCCCGGCCGCTTCGGTTCTCCGCTGGACCTGTGCAAGACGACGACGACCTTCATGCCGACCTGTTTCGGCCCCCTGATGGACGACCTGCTGATGGTGCCCGCCAATACCCACACGGACTTCCTGGAGGAGTACGCGGTGTTCGGCGAGGTGACCTACGACCTGACGGCCACCCTCGAGGCCACCGTCGGTGTGCGGGTCTCGTCGCTGGAGCAGTACTTCAAGTACACCGGGGGAACGACGGACGACACGCCGGTGTCGCCGAAATTCAACCTGTCCTGGCGGCCGGGTGAAGAGTGGCTGGTGTACTTCAACTACGCCACGGGATTCCGCCCCGGCAACGTCAACAGCCACATGCAGTTCAACGTGGACCAGTACACCGACCTCCTGATCCCGCGCTGCGAGGCCAACCCCGCCTGCGACGTCGCCCCGCTGATCCAGGCGCGGGACCTCTCGTACGCGCGTCTTTTCTTCGACGGCGACCACGTGGCGAACTACGAGGTCGGCCTCAAGACGACGCTGTTCGACGGCCGGGTTCGCGTCATGTCGGCCGCGTACTACCTCGACTGGGAAGACATGATCCTCGTCGAGGACGACCCGGACATCGGGGCGACGGGCAATGCGCTGAGCGCGTACAACACCAACAGCGGGGGCGCCGAGATTTCCGGTTTCGAGCTGGAGGTGTCGGCGTTCCTGACGGACCGTCTTAGCGTCCGCTTCGCTGGGGACCTGAACGAAACGGAAGTGCAGAGCGGGCCGCTGTTCCCGAGCGGGTCCGCGGGTCTGGTCTCGGGCGAAGGCAACGAGCTGCTGCACGCCCCAGGCTACAGCGCGTCGCTGGCGGTGGATTACACGTTTCCGGTCATGGCCAACTGGAGCCTGACGCTGCATGCGGACCATTCCTGGATCGACGGACACTTCTCTGATGCCGGGAACACGGCGGACCGGGCGGTCCCGAAGTGGACGAGGGCCAACGCCAGCGCCACCGCGCGCAGCGACGACGGGAAGTGGCGCATCGCGGTGTTCGGGAGCAACATCACGAACGAGCAGATCCTCCGCAACCTGCTGGCGGTCGACAACATGTACTGGCACCCGCCGCGCCAGATCGGGCTGGAAGTCGGCTACAGCATGAGATAAGCCCCGGACCGGCGTTCGCCGGGACCGACTGGAACCCGCGGCGGAGCTGCTTCTGCCGCGGGTTTTTCTTTGGTGCCCGGCGGCCAGCGGCGGCGCCGTGAACTTGACAATACGGCGGCGAATCAACAGGCTAGTCGACTATTGGAGAGAGGTACCCGGGTCGGGGAGAGCGGGTGGGAGTTCGATGCCCGCCGACTTGCGTGCCGGAAATCAGGAGGAGACACCTGTGAGGACTTTCCGAACGGTCGCCGTGATGGCGGCATCGCTGGTTGGGTGGGCGGTGCCCGCGCTGGCCGAGGAGGAACAGCAGCGCGGCTCGGCGGTGACCGAAGAGATCATCGTCACCGCCACGTACCGCGAGACGAACCTGATGGACACCGCGCAGTCCATCAACGCCGTCACCGACGACCTGGTCGAGGCCATCAGCGCCCAGAGCATGGAGGACATCTTCACGCTGGTGCCGGGGCTCGCCATGTCAGGCGGTCGTGACGGGGAGAACCGATACTCGATCCGCGGACTGACGTCGCAGACCGGCGCCACCGGCTACTTCCTCGTCGGAGCTGCGGTGGGCGTCTATCTCGACGGTACGCCCGTGACGGCCGCGCTCGGCCCGGACGCCCAGGTCAGCGGCAACCTGTTCGACATCGAGCGCGTCGAGGTGCTGAAAGGCCCGCAGGGAACGCTGTTCGGCGAAGGGTCCCAGGGCGGCACCATCCGCTATCTCTACAAGCAGCCGGACACCACCGAGTTCGATGCCGCCGTGAACGCGAGCTATTCGAACATGGACGAGTCGGACGACAACTCGTATCGGCTCGATGCGATGGTCAACGTCCCGTTCGGCGACGGCTGGGCGCTGCGGCTGGTCGGGTGGAGGTCGGAGCGGGCGGGCTACGTCGACAATCGCGAGCCCTCCGAGCCTGACTACAACGAGGGGGACACCAAGGGCGGGCGGGCCGTGCTCCGTTACGAAGGTGACCGTTTCGCCATCACCGGGAGCATCTACAACAACGATCAGGGGACCACCGGGGGCCACGCCACGGTGGGAGCGTACGAGGCGTACAGTTTCCGCGTGCCTGGGCTTTTCCCGGAGAGCAGCGACCAGATCGACATCTACAGCCTCGTCGTGGAGTACGATTTTGCGTGGGCGAGCTTCCAGTCCCTGACTTCGTTCACGGATCGCAAGATCGACTCGATTTCGGAGTTCCCCTTCGACACACGGGACGTTCTCGACTTCTACTACGGGGGGTCGTACGACGCGCAGGATCATCCTAGCTGCTCGCGCCAGGTTTTGTGCTTCGTGGACATCTTTGGCGTCGGGAGACCCGGTTTCCCGGGCCAGTTCAACCTTGCCGGGCAGGTTACCGCGACGGATGGAAGGAACCTGATCGGGATGGACAACTTCACCAACTCCTACAGCGAGCGCTGGGTGCAGGAGTTCCGGTTCGTGTCGCCGGGCGACCGACGGTTGCGTTGGACCGCGGGGGCGTTCTGGAAGGACAGTGAGGATCATAGCCAGGCGCAGCAGGAAGCCATCTACTTTCCGGGCCGTTTCGGGGCCCCGCTTGACGTGTGCAAGGCGACGACGACGTTGATGCCGGACTGCTTCGGCTCGCTGATGGACGACCTGTTGATGGTGCCCGCCAATACGCACACGGACTTCCTCGAGGAGTACGCGGTGTTCGGTGAAGTGACGTATGACCTGACCTCCACGCTCGAGGCGACGGTCGGCGTGCGCGTCTCGGAATTGGAGCAGTTCTTCGCCTACACCGAGGGGGGCACCGACGACACGCCGATTTCGCCGAAGGTCAACCTGTCCTGGCGACCGAACAATGACTGGCTCCTGTACTTCAACTATGCAACTGGATTCCGTCCCGGCAATGTCAACAGCCACATGCAGTTCAACGTGGACCAGTACAACGACCTCCTGATTCCGCGCTGTCAGGCCAACCCGGCGTGCGATGTCGCGGAGCTCAATCAGGTGCGGGATCTTGCGATCGCGCGCCTGTTCTTTGATGGAGACTCGGTCGCGAACTACGAGGTCGGCGTCAAGACTACGATGTTCGACGGCCGCGTGCGGGTGATGGCGGCCGCCTACTATCTCGACTGGGAAGACATGATCATGGTCGAAAACGACCCTGTCATAGGAGAAACCAATCCGCTGAGTGTGTACAACACCAACAGTGGGGGCGCGGAGATTTCCGGCTTCGAACTGGAAGTGATGGCCTTCCTCACCGAACGCCTCAGCATCCGCTTCGCGGGGGACCTGAACGAGACGGAAGTGCAGACAGGCCCGCTGTTCGAGAGCACCGCGGCGAACATCACTTCGGGTGAGGGCAACGAACTCCTTCAGGCGCCCGGTCACAGCGCTTCGCTTGCGGTGGATTACGTGTTTCCGATCATGGCCAACTGGAACCTGACGTTGCATGCGGACCACGCCTGGGTCGACGGACACTTCGCGGATGCCGGCAATACCAGGCCGGTCCCCAGGTGGACCAAGGGCAACGCCAGCGTCACGGCGCGTAGCGACGACGGCAAGTGGCGCGTCGCGCTGTTCGGAAGCAACATCACCAACGAAGAGATCCTCCGCGACTGGCAGGGGTCCGCGACGTTCTTCTGGCACCCGCCGCGCCAGATCGGGCTGGAAGTCGGTTACAGCATGAGATAAGAAAGCTGGACCGGCGTTCGCCGGGAGCGACTGGAACCCGCGACGGAGGCGCCTCCGTCGCGGGTTTTCTTTGCGCGAAACCGCTGCCGACATGGGCCTTGGTCGGCGCTTGACAGACAGGAAGCGGTAGTCGACTCTCTCCCTGTGTCACGCTAGGTGACCTGCTCCACGGTTAGGGGCCGGTGGGCGCTAGCTACTTCTGTTGGTTCTGTTAGGGGGGCATGACAGTGACAGCAATCCGACTCGCCGCACTGGCGGCATGTGCGTTGATGGCATCGGGTTCCGTGCTGGCGGAGGACCAGCAGCAGTCCGGCTCCGCAATCACCGAAGAGATCATCGTCACCGCGACCTATCGCGAGACGAACCTGATGGACACCGCCCAGTCCATCAATGCCATCACGGACGACTTCGTCGAGGACGTGGGCGCCCAGAGCATGGCGGACGTCTTCATGATGGTGCCGGGGCTCAACATGACCGGCAGCCGGGACGGCGACAACCGGTACTCGGTGCGCGGACTGACCTCCCAGACGGGCGCGACGGGCTACTTCCTGGTCGGCGCTTCCGTCGGCGTCTATCTCGACGGCACTCCGGTGACGGCGGCGCTGGGCCCGGACAACCAGGTCAGCGGCAACCTGTTCGATCTCGAGCGGGTCGAGGTGCTGAAGGGTCCGCAGGGCACGCTGTTCGGGGAAGGCTCCCAGGGGGGCACCATCCGCTACCTCTACAAGCAGCCCGATCCCACCGGGTTCGACGCGGGTTTCAACATGAACTACTCCGAGATGGCCGAGTCGAAGGACTCGTCGAACCGTCTGGACGCGATGGTGAACGTCCCGTTCGGCGACGGCTGGGCCCTGCGTCTCGCGGGCTGGCGCTCGGAGACGGGCGGGTGGATCGAGAACACCGAACCCTACGAGGAAGACTACAACGACGGCGAAACCACCGGCGGCCGCGCCGTGCTGAGGTACGAAGGGGACCGCTATGCGGTGACGGGGAGCTACTATCGGAATGAACAGGCGACCGTGGGCGGCTCCGCGACCGTCGGACCGTACGTGGCGCGCACGTTCCGAATACCCGGTCTGCCGCCGGAGAGCAGCGACACCCTCGACATCTACAGCTTCATCGTCGAGTGGGACTTTTCCTGGGCGAACTTCCAGTCCCTGACTTCGTTCGTGGACCGCAGCATCGAGGCCACCTACGAGTTCTCGCTCGAGTCGCGCGACGGGCTGGACTTCTTCTATGGGGGCGCCAGCCAGGCGCAGGACCATCCCAAGTGTCACACCCAGGCGCTCTGCCATGCGTATCCTGGCGGCTACCCGGGATTCTTCAACCTCGGGGATCCGAACAGCACCATCCCCGACGGCAACAACCTCGTCGGGCTCGTCGGCTTCATCGACTCCTATAGCGAGCGCTGGGTGCAGGAGTTCCGCCTCGTCTCGCCGGGCGACCGTCGGCTGCGCTGGACGGTGGGAGCCTTCTGGAAGGACAGCGAAGACCACAGCCAGGCCCAGCAGGAAGGGCTGTACTTCCCGGGCCGCTACGAGACCTTCGGCCGCCTGCTGGACACGCTGCTGATGGTGCCGGCGAACACGCACACGGACACGCTGGAAGAGTACGCGGTGTTCGGCGAGGTGACCTACGACCTGACGGCCACGCTCGAGGCGACGGTCGGCGTGCGCGTGTCGTCCCTCGAGCAGTACTTCTCCAACACGCTCTCCGGCACCGACGACTCTCCGGTTTCGCCGAAGTTCAACCTGTCCTGGCGTCCGCGCAACGACATGCTGGTGTACTTCAATTACGCCACGGGTTTCCGCCCGGGCAACGTGAACAACCACATGGAGTTCAACGCGCGCCAGTACGACCTGAAACTCATTCCGGCGCGCCTCGCCCTGGGCCTCGACGCCACGGACCTTTACGAGGGGAAGGCCCTCGCACTCTCGCGGCGCTTCTTTGACGGCGACGAGGTCGCGAACTACGAACTCGGCTTCAAGAGCACGCTGTTCGACGGTCGGGTCCGCCTGATGGCTTCCGTGTACTACCTCGACTGGGAGGACATGATCGTGGTCGAGACCGATCCGGTGCTCGGCGACCAGGGCAACCAGCTCAATTTCTACAACACCAACAGCGGCGGAGCCGAGATCGAGGGCGTGGAACTGGAGATCGTGGCGTTCCTGACCGATCGGCTCAGCATCCGGGTGGCCGGCGACGTGAACGACACCGCGGTCAAGGAGTCACCGCTGTTTGCGCGGGGATTCGAAGACGACAACGAGCTGATCTACGCCCCCAACCAGAGCGTGTCCATCGCGCTGGACTACGACATTCCCCTGCGCAACGGCTGGATGGTCAGCCTGCACGCGGACCACTCGATCGTCGATGAGCAGTTCACCAACACGGCGAACACCCGGAGCATCCCGAAGTGGGACAAGACGAACGCCCGGATCACGGCGCGGCGCGACCAGTGGCGCGTCGCGCTCTATTCGACGAACCTCACCAACGAGGAGATCATCCGCAACCTGCAGGGCGCATCGACGTACTACTGGCACGCGCCGCGCCAGATCGGCATCGAGGTCGGCTACAGCATGCAATGATCCGGTCAGCGACCGGCGTCGCTGCGGGTGGCTGTTCTGCCTGGCGAGGGGCGTGGAGCGCGTAAAGCGGCCCGCCCGGAGGCGTACAGTCGCCGGCGTTGCCACCGGGAGACGCCTCGCCCATGGACCCCGAGACGGCTGCGAAATGGCGCCCGTTGGAAGGGATGCCCGCGGACGCGGACACTTGGTCGACACCGGGTTATGCCGCGCTTGCCGAGGAGTGGTCCGCGTGCCGCGCCGCGTTGAAGCGAGACGCGGCGGCGGAGGGGTTCCTGGAAGGCTGGCTGCGGGAGCGAGTGCGCGCGTTCGCGCTTGAGACCGGACAGATCGAGGGACTCTACACCCTGCGCCGGGGCGTGACGGAGCAGTTCGTGGCCGAAGGGTTCGCGGCGGCGGTGGGCGCGCATACCCTCGAGGGGATCGACGACGGGGTCATTCGCGGGCTGCTCACGGACCAGGAAGCAGCCTACGACATGATGTTCGAGGACGTGGCGGGGGGCCGCCCTCTGTCCGCGTACCACGTGAAGAGCTGGCACCAGCTCATCACCCGCCATCAGGCCACCGTCGCAGGCATCGACCTCGAGGGCAACCGGGTCCAGGTCCCGTTCGAGACGAAGGGGCGCTGGAAGGAGCGGCCGAACAACCCGGTGCGGCCGGATGGCATCGTCCATAAGTACTGCCCTCCCGAGCACGTCGACGCCGAGATGGATCGCCTCTTCGAACTCTACGAAGGCATCGCCGGACGACGGGACTATCCTCCCAATGCGAAGGCCGCGTGGCTGCATCACAGGTTCGTCCGGACGCACCCGTTTCAGGACGGCAACGGGCGCGTGTCGAGGCTCCTGATGGCCTGGGCGTTCCTGAAGGACGGTCTGCTCCCACCGATCGTCACGGCACAGGGCAAACCCGACTACATTGCGGCCTTGGAGTCTGCCGACCGCGGAAACCTCCGTGCGTTCTCCGACTACCTCGGCGTACTTGTGCTCCCGTCGCTACATGCCGCCGTATCGCTTGCCCGCGACGCGCTCTCGGGGAACCTCAACCGCCCCAACGGCAATGGGGGGGAGGACGGTCGGCAGCTAGTACTATCCTCCGGTCGAGGCCACGAGGGCAGTCCGACGCGGCTGAAACCGGAGACCGCAAGGGCCGCCCACCCGTCAGAAGATCCGCGCCTCCAGCCCGATGGCCAGCGCCATCCCCAGTTCCCGGCACTGCGCCAGGTGTTCCTCCGTCGGCGGCCCCTTCGCGATGATCGGCTCCTGCACCTCGCTGAATGGATAACCGTTGGCGATGCGGTGGATGGCCCGGATCGCGCCGGTGCCGTCGTTGCCGGCGCTGATGAAGATGGCGTACGGCAGCGACTGGATCTTGCCCTCCACGGGATAGAACGTCCGGTCGAGGAAGTCCTTCATCCCGCCGGACATGTAGCCGAAGTTCTCCGGGGTGCCGAGCAGGAGCGCATCGGCCCACAGGAGGTCGTCCGGGCCGGCGTCCGACGCCCTGATCATGCGGACCTCCACGTCCGTGACCTCGTCGTCCGTGGCGCCCTGCCAGGCCGCCTCGGCCAGTCGGCCCGTGTTGCCGGATTGGGTGTGGTAGACGATCAGCAGGTGCCGGGTGCGCACGGACGTTACTCGGGGTCGACGTCAGCGCGCGGGACCATACCACTTCGAACTCGGCCCTTGCGGGTGTGGCGGTGCGTCGCGGAGGGCTGCATAAACTAGACACGGCTTGTCTAAACAAGACTTGTCTAAGTATGACTTGACGAAATGTTCCGCTGCGGACACACTTGGCGCATGGTGCGTTTCATCGGACGCCAGGCGGAGCTGAGCATGTTGGCGGGGGCATTCGACTCCCGTCGCTCCGAACTGATCCCGATCTACGGGAGACGGCGGGTGGGCAAGAGCGAACTCATCCTCCGATTCATGGAGGACCGGGCCGGGATCTACTACCTCGGCCAGCAATCGTCGTCCGAGCTGCAGCTCCAGGAATTCCTGCGCGAGGCCGCGCGAGCGCTCGACATGCCGTTGCTGGCGGAATTGCGCGCTTCCGACTGGCGGCGCGCACTGTTGACCGTCGTCGAACAGTGGACGTCGGCCCATCCGTCCCGGAAGCTGATCCTCGCACTCGACGAATTCCAGTGGATCGCCGCGTCGAGTCCTGCCGTGCTCTCGGACCTGCAGCATTGCTGGGATAGGGTCTGGCGTAGTACCGGAAACGTCGTACTCGTGCTCTGTGGCTCGTATCTCGGGTTCATGGAGCGTGACGTCCTGGGCAAGACGAGCCCGTTGTTCGGCCGCCGCACGGCGCAGATTCACCTGCAGCCGTTCGGCTTTCTGGAAGCCGCGCAGTTCCACCCGCGCTGGTCCCCTGTCGACCGGGCGAAGGCGTATGGCCTGGTGGGTGGCCTCCCCCAGTACCTGCTCGGACTCGACGACTCGCGCTCCATCGATCAGAACATTCGGCGCAACCTGATGGACGAGTTTGCGCCGCTCTTTCACGAGCCGACGTTTCTGCTCCGCGAGGAACTCCGCGAAGTCGCGCCGTACCAGTCGATCCTCTTCGCCGTCGCGGCCGGGCGGGGGACAGTGGGCGAGATTGCCGCGACCACCGGCCTGCCGGAGCGGAACCTGCACTACTACCTGCAGCAGTTGGTGGCGCTCGGCTACCTGCGGCGCCGCTACCCCCTGGAGCGTCGCCGTCCGAATCCGAAGCAGGTGCGTTTCGGAATGGACGACCCACTGTTGCGGTTCTGGTTCCGGTTCGTGTTCCCCAACATGAGCGTCATCCGGGGCAGCGGTGCGACGGTTGCTTTCACCCAGCGCGTCGCGCCGTTCCTCGAGGCCTGGTTCGGCGACTGCTTCGAGCGTCTGTGCCGCGAAGCGCTACCGCTGATCGCCCGGCGGGAAGGCGTCACGGCCGCGATGGAGGTGGGCGAGTACTGGAGCCCGGCCGTGCAGATCGACGTCGTTGGCATGCGGGAGGACAACTGGACGGACCTCGGGGAGTGCAAGTGGGGCGCGGTCCGGTCGCCGCGCGCGGTCGAGGCTGAACTGGAGCGCAAGGTGGCCCTCTATCCGAACAGCCGCGGCGCGACCTTGGGGCGCCGGTACTTCGTACGCGGCAAGCCGGCCTCGAGAGAAGGCGCGGCCGGCTGGATTTCCCTCGACGACCTGTACGGCCTGGGCGCGGCGGCGTAGCTCGGGTTCGTCCCATGGCCTCGCGCCGTAGCCTTCACCGGCGTTGCGTTCTACGGCGCGAGCCCCTAGGGTACGCGGTGAAACCCAAGGGGTGGCCTCGGTGCCTGAGACGCGGAAGCGGTCCGCGGACCCTTTGAACCTGATCCGGGTAATGCCGGCGGAGGGATAGGGCCATCGAAGCATCTCCCTCCACCGCTGTTTCGGGAGGACGAGATGTACAAGCCCGCCATGCTCACCCTGGCCTTCGCGGCCGCCGCCGGTGCGCCCGCGTTCGCCGCGGGCGGGGCCCCGTCGCCGGGCGGGGACACGCCGGTCATCGAGGAAATCGTGGTCCGCGCCACCTTCCGCGGCGACGACCTGTCGCGGGTGCCCTCGAGCATCGCCGTCGTCCCGGCGGAGGCCATCGCACGGCGGGGCGCGACCCATCTCGACGAGATCCTTGACATGATGCCCAACGTCAACTACGCGAAGGGAGCGTCCCGGGCGCGCTTCCTGCAGATCCGGGGCATCGGGGAGCGCGGGCAGTTCAGCGAGCCGCTGAACTCGTCCGTCGGACTGGTGGTCGACGGCGTCGACCTGTCCGGCATCGGCACGGTGGCGACGCTGTTCGACGTCGAGCAGGTGGAAGTGCTGCGCGGGCCGCAGGGGACGCGCTACGGCGCGAACGCCCTGGCGGGGCTGGTCAACGTGGTGACGCGGGCGCCGACGGACACGTTCGAGAGCCGGGTGGAACTGGCCGGCGGCAACTACGGTGCTCTCGGGGCGGGCGCCGTGGTGTCCGGGCCGTTGGGCGAGGGCGTGCGGGGGCGGCTGGCCGCGCGGGTCGACCGTGCCGACGGCTTCATCGAGAACGATTACCTGGACGCCGACGACACCGACAACACCGACGAGACCACCGTTCGCGGGAGGCTGTCGTGGGACGCGGACGCGTCCACGGTCATCGACCTGTCCGCCGGGTACGTCGACGCCGACAACGGTTACGACGCGTTCTCCCTGGACAACGTCCGCACGACGCTGGCGGACGAGCCGGGTCACGACCGTCAGCGGACGGTCTACGGCTCCGGCGGCGTGACCTGGTCCGGCAACCCCGCGTTCACCGTACACGGCCACCTCGGTGCGGCGGACTCGGACATCGCCTACGGCTACGACGCGGACTGGGTGTTCGTCGGCTTTCACCCCTGGGGCTACTCCGGCACCGACGAGTACCTGCGGGACCGAAGCACGGTGACGGCGGAGGTGCGCCTGACGTCGGAGGACGCCGGGCGACTGTTCGGGGGCTCGACGGCGTGGACCGCCGGCGCGTACGCGATGCGTCAGGACGTGGAGCTGACGCGCCGCTCCACGTTCATCGACGCCGACTTCACCAGCGACTACGGCATCGACCGACAGGCGCTGTTCGGACAGACGGAAACGGCGCTCGGCGCCGGTTCCACGCTGACCGTCGGGCTGCGCCTGGAACGGCACTCCGCGTCGTACGACGACAGCGCGGGCGTGCGCGCGGGGCCCGACGACAGCCTGGTCGGCGGCCGCGTGGCGCTCGACCGCACCCTCGGCGCGGGCGTCGTCGCCTACGGTTCCGTCTCGCGCGGCTACAAGGCGGGGGGCTTCAACATCGACGGGAGCCTGCCCCCGCACCTGCGCTCCTACGATCCCGAGATCCTCTGGAACTACGAGGCGGGGCTGAAAGCCGGTGTCCTCGACGGGCGCCTGCGCCTGCGGGGCGCCGTCTTCCACATGCGCCGCGACGACGTGCAGATCGACAGCTCCATCGTCGAGATGTACGAGGACGGCAGCACGGAGTTCATCGACTTCGTCGGCAACGCGGCGCAGGGCACGAACAGTGGCGTCGAACTCGACATCGAGTACGCACCGGCCGGCGGCGTCCTGCTGTTCGCGCGGCTGGGCCTCTTGCGGTCCGAGTACGAGGACTACATCAACGGCGAAGGCATGGACCTCGACGGCCGCACCCAGGCGCATGCCCCGCGGCATCAGTTCGGACTCGGGGGCAGCCTCGAGTTCGGCGGCGGCTGGTTCGTGCGGCTGGAGCTCGAGGGGCGGGACGAGTTCTACTTCTCGGACAGCCACAACGAGCGCTCGGAGGCCTACGAACTGCTGAACGCGAGCGTGGGCTACCGGGGCGGCGACTGGTCCGTCACCGCATGGGGGCGCAACCTCACGGACGAGGACTACTTCGTGCGCGGCTTCCGTTTCGGCAACGATCCGCGCGACGGGTACACGGACCGCGGTTTCACGCAGCTCGGGGAACCCATGCGGGTGGGGGTCTCGGTCAGCCGCGCCTGGTAGCCGGGGCCGTCGCGCCTATGCAACGGGGCGCGGATGGCCCAGACTGCGTGCCCATGGAAACGTCCCGCATCGCGGCGATGTCCGACGCGCCGTACCAGGGCCTCTCGCCCGAGACCATGCTCGATGCCCTGGACCGCGCGGGCTTTCGCACGGACGGGCGGCTGATGCCGCTCAACAGCTACGAGAACCGCGTCTACGAGGCCGGCATCGAGGACGACGCGCCGGTCGTCGCCAAGTTCTATCGCCCCGACCGCTGGACGGATGCCGCGATCCTCGAGGAACACGCCTTCATCGCGGAGTTGTGCGATGCGGGCCTGCCGTGCGTGGCGCCCATCTCCCGGGACGGCGTATCGCTGTTCGAGTACGAGGGGTTTCGCTACGCGGTCTTTCCGCGGCAGGCGGGCCGTCCGCCGAACGTGGAGGACCGGGAGGTCCTGCGGATTCTCGGCCACGCCCTGGGCCGCATGCACGCGGTTGGCGCGACCACGCCCTTCGCGCACCGTCGGCGGCTGACCGTGGGCGACTTCGCGGCGGACTCGGCGGCGTTCCTGCTCGGCAGCGGCCTCATCGAACCGGAACTCACCGACGCCTACCGGGCGGTGACGTCGCAGTTGATCGAACGGGTCGCCCCGGTGATCGAGACCGCGCGGACCCAGATCCGCATCCACGGCGACTGTCATCTCGGCAACCTGCTCTGGCGCTACGACGCACCGAACTTCGTGGACTTCGACGACACCATGACGGGGCCGCCGGTACAGGATCTGTGGATGCTGCTGTCGGGCGACCGGGACGACCGCAGCCGGCAGCTCGCGGACCTGGTCGAGGCGTACGAAGTCTTCCATGTCTTCGACGCGCTCGAGACGCGGCTGATCGAGCCGCTGCGGGCGCTGCGCATGATCCATCACGCGGCCTGGATCGGCAGGCGCTGGCACGACCCCGCGTTTCCCGTGGCGTTCCCGGATTTCGGCGGCACGCGCTACTGGAGCGAGCACATCCTGACGCTGAAGGAGCAGTTGGCGGCGCTCGACGAGCCGCCGCTGACGCTCTGACGCGCGGGGCACGAACTGTCGTGGAGCGCGCCCTGTTCGAGCGGGCCGTCGGGACGATCGACCGGCGCCACGCGGAGGACCCCGCAGGCAGGGAACTCGCCTACGCACGGGCGATGACGACGCACCTCGACGCGTTGTTGGAGGCGCCCTCGGAACCGCTGCGCATCGCGGTGCGCGCGCAGCACTTCGAGCGTTGGCTGTACCCGCGTAGCGACTTCCCGCCGGGGCGCCAGGGCTACCTGCGCTGGCGCGCGGAGGCCGCCCGGCGCCAGGCGGAAGCCGTGGGAGCGATTCTCGAATCCAATGGGGTGGACGACGCTACGACCACGCGCGTGCAGGCGCTGATGCTGAAGCGCAACCGCCTGCGCGACCCGGAAGCGCAGGCGCTCGAGGACTGTGCCTGCCTGGTGTTCCTCGAGTCCGAACTCGCGCGCTTCGCCGGGGGCCGGGACCGCGACCGC
>JAJDTI010000072.1 GCA_022827245.1 Pseudomonadales bacterium
TACGCCCCGCCCTCGGGGGGCGTCAAGGCCACTCAAGCCGGTGTCAGGACGTGAGGCGGGAGACCACAAGGGTCTCCCCAGGGTCTCCCCTACGGCTCACGTCCCTCCTGCGCCTCGTGCGCATCCCAGGCGAGATCGATCAGATAGGCGCGCAGGGCGGCCGCACCCTCGTCCGTCATCTCGACGGCCGGCATGCCGCGCGTCACGAGGGCCCCGCCGAACACGGTCTGCAGGTACTCCACGCTCGCCGGCGGCCGCATGCGCAGGTCCAGCGCGGCCACGACCGCGACGGCCTCCGGGCCATGACAGGCCATGCAGCCGTATGCCTCGAAGAGTTCGGCCCCCGCCGACGCCAGGGCCGCGTCGAGACGCGGCGCCGGCGGCACGGGGATGTGCGGAATCTCCGCCCACGGCGGCGCCGGTGCGCTGCCGTCGAGCGCGAACGCGAGCAGGCGGGGGCGGCTGCGGGCCCGCGGTACGGAACTGTAGTTCGAGAACCCGGTCCCGCCGGCGGCGGTGGCGACGTTGCCGCTCGCCACCACGATGTACTGCTTGCCGTCGGCCATCACCGTCGACGGCGCGCTGCGGACCGCGCCGCCGGCGGGCGCTGACCAGAGCCGCTCCCCGGTCGCGGCGTCATAGGCCACGAGGTACCCCTCGGCGAGGCCCTGGAACACGAGGCCGCCGGCGGTGTGCAGCGCGCCGCCGTTCGTCGGCAGCGCATGCCGGACGCGCCAGACCTCCGTCTGCAGCACCGGGTCCCAGGCCACGAGTTCCCCGAAGGCCTCCCAGCCGGGATCTCCCCTGCTCCCGTAATGGCCGTCGAACGCGACACCCAGTTGGCCCGTGAGGCCGTCGGCGTCACCGGCCACCTGGTAGAGCGCCGGCATGGTCTGGGCGGGAATGAACACCACGTGCTTCTCCGGGTCGAACGCGATCGCGTCCCAGCTATGGGCCCACATGCCCCCCGGCGAAACCACCGCCCGCCCGTCCGGCCGCTCCCAGTAGCGCGCGTCGGGCAGGTAGACGGGCCGGCCCTCCTCGTCGAGCCCGCTGGCCCAGTTCGCCGGTACGTAGTTGCGCCCGGACAAGAACTCCCCGGTGTCCGCGTCGAGCACGTAGACGAAGCCGTCCTTCGGCACGCTGATGACCACGCGCCGCTCCCCGTCCTCCCGGTTGAAGTCCGGCACGTTCGCGAGCATGAGCCCGACCGACGGCTCGAAGTTCCAGCCGTCGCCGGGATTCTGCTTGAAGTGCCAGACGTACTCGCCCGTCTTCGCGTCGAGGGCCACGACGGAACTCGTGAACAGTTCGTCGCCCGCACCCGCCACGCGTGCCATCGGGTTCATCGGCGCCGCGCCGCCGACCCCGATGTAGAGCCGCTCCGAGCGCGGGTCGTAGACCATCGCGTCCCACACGCTGCCGCAGCCCTTCGTGCGTTCGTACCAGCCGTCGCCCCAGGTGGCGGCCGCCATGCGGTAGAGGTCGCTCTCCGGGGGTTTCGAGGGATCGCCCGGCACGGTGTAGAAGCGCCATGCGTGTCGTCCCGTGTCGGCGTCGAATGCGTCCACGTGGCCGCGACTCATCCCGGAGTCCCCGCAGGAGTTGCCCGTGAACACCATGCCGCCCCCGACGCGCGGCGCCGCGGTGATGGTCTGGGTGTTGCCTTGCTCGCATGCCCGCGCCTCCCAGCGCTGCGTGCCCGTCTCCTGGTCGACGGCCACCAGGCGGCAGTCGCCCGTGCCGACGATGACGAGATCGCCGTGCAGCGCGACTCCGCGGTTGAACATCATGCCGTAGGCCTCTACGAACGCCCCCTCCCCCGGGTCCGGCCGCGGGTCGAAGGTCCACAGTTGCTCGCCCGTGCGCAGGTCGTTGGCATAGATGACGCTGCCGGCGCCGCTCTGGAAGATCCGGCCGTCAGCGATCAGCGGATTCCCGACCAAGCCCTTGATCGCCGGCAGGTCCACCCACCAGGCGAGACCCAGCCGGCCGACGGTGTCGGTGTTGATCTGGGAGAGCTCGGCGTGGTGCTGCATCTCGTGGGTGTTGCCGAGCAGCGGCCAGTCCGTGTTCGGCGGATCGTCCGCGAACACGGGGTGGCCCGCCGCCAGCAACAGCGCGAGGACCGCGGTCTTGTGTCGCATTTGCTCTCCCTACGTCCCCATTCCAACGGCCTGCACAATCTGGACCCGGGCATCGTAGGGGAGGGGCTTGTCCCCTCCCGGCTCGAATGCGTGCATGGCGTCCGAACGGGAGGCCACAAGGGCCTCCCCTACGCGTCCAAACCCAGTTCCTGCATGCTCTGCAGGTACGTCTGCGTCTCGACGACGATGAGTTCCCGGTAGGTGCCGCCGACCATCTCCCAGGTGCCGCACCAGCCCTTGGGCAGCACCAGGTGGTCGCCGGTCCGGAAGGTATGCGCCACGCCGTCGTCCGCTCCGGTCAGCACGAGTTCGCCCGCCAGGACGTAGATGAACTCGTCGTACCAGAGGTCCTCAACCTGCATGGCCAACGGCGGCGACTCGTACACCGCGGCGACGATGTCGCCTTCGAAGACGGACTTGAAGAACGACTGGACGCCATCCTGCTCCGGCCCCGGGTCGAGGCCCTCCCCGGCCAGCACGGCCGGGTCGATGCGCACGGGCGCGCCGCCCGCGTGCGTCTGCTCCGTGGTGGTTGCCTGCTCGGCCATGTCGATTCCCTCTTGGTTTCAGAAGCGCAGCGTGACGTCGGCGCCGTAGGTACGCGGCGGGCCGATGATAGCCGCTATCACCCCGATGCTGTCACGGGCGTCGAGGTAGAAGTTCGTGTACTCCTCGTTTCCGAGGTTCCTGCCCCAGACGCCGACCGTCCACCGTTCGCTGCTGCCGGTAAAGCTCGCGCGGCCGTTCCACCGCGTATGGCCGTTCCCCTCCGCGTTACCGACCGAGGAGGTCGAGTCGGTCCGGTTCAGGACATCCACGTACAGGGTCAGTCGACCTGCGGGACCGGTGTACGCGTCCCAGCTCGCCGCGACCGTGACGTTGCGGTCCGGGGCGGTGAGCAGGCTCTCGCCCGACACGTCCGCGCCGCTCAAGACCCCCTTCTTGATGGTGGCGTCGAGCAGGCCCACCGCCGCAGTCAGCAGCAGCGTCGGCGTCACCTGCGCGCCGAACTCGATCTCGCCGCCCGAAACCTCGGCCTCGTCGATGCTGCGGAGCGTCTGCTGGAACGAAACGATGTCGATATCGATGTACTGCTGGTCCTCGTACGAGTAGCTGAACGCCGACAGGTTGAGTCGCGCGCGGCCGTCCCAGAGCAGGCTCTTGAGCCCGACCTCGAAGCCTTCCAGCCGTTCGGGGTTCACCCAGTTGCGCTCCCCGGGGCTGTAGTAGGCCTGGCCGTTGTACGCGCCGGAGCGATAGCCGCGGTTGAAGCTGCCGTAGATCATCGTGCCGTTCTCGAACGTGTAGTCGAGCCCCAGCTTTCCCGTGATCTCCTGGTCGCCGTAACTCGTATCCGCCACCGTGGCCAGGGGATCCGCCGCGCCGCCGTTGATGGTCCCGAGCACGGGCACGTAGTCCGGCCCGGCCAGGTGCGCGTTGAAGTCCGTCTGTCGCGACTCGTCGTCCGTGTAGCGGATGCCGAAGCGCAGCGTCAGCGCGTCGGTCAGCGCGTAGCTGCCGTCGAAGTACGCCGCCCAACTGTCCCGTTCCTGCCCGAACGAGTTGGTCGCGTAGCAGCCCAGCGTCGCGAAGCCGGCGAGGCTGAACCCGAGACTGCCGAAGAGCGCTTCCGTGGCCGCGCCGGCGGCACTCGGGGGGAACCCGAAGGCGACAGCCAGCGGATCCAGGCAGTCGTTGAAGTCGACGGCGCCGTCCAGGTTGAAGTCGACGTCCAGGAACAGTCCGATCCTGTTGTTGACGTCCAGGGTGTCGGAGTAATAGTAGAGGCCCGTCACGAAGTCGAAGGGGCCCTCCAGGTTCGACGTCAGCCTGAGGTCCTGCGAGACCTGCCTCGCTGCCACGTACAACTCGTTCGCGTTGGCCCGGGCGAGCATGCCGTCGCTCTCGTCGGGATTGAAGGCTTCGCCGTCGTCCCAGGACGTGATCGAGGTCAGGACAAACCGCTCGTCGAGGTCCCAGTCGACCCGCACGGACACGGAGTCCGAGTCGATCAGGCGCTTCGTGTCCTGTTCGGAGTTGAACTCGTGGAAGTCGAGGCCGACCTGCGTCGGAGCCGGCAGCGCCGACCCGCCGAACGCGTAGTAGAGGTCGTGGATGCCGTACCAGACGGGCGGCTGCTCGGCAAGCACCTTCACGCCCCAGTTCACCGGATCGGACTTCCCGCTCGTCGCCCGGAGCAGCACCTCCACGTCGTCACTCGGTTGCCAGAGGGCGCTCAGGCGTACCGCCCGCGAATCGGCGCCGTACCCGTCGTCTACGCCGGGATTCACGTTTTCGAGCCAGCCGTCGGAATCGCTGTACGTGCCCGCCAGGCGTACCGCGAGAGTATCCGTGAGCACCGCGTTGAACGCCGCGCTGGTCTCGATCAGGCCGAAGTTGCCGGCGCCGACGGTCACGTAGTGCGCGTTCTCCATCTGGGGCCGCCGGGTGATGATGTTCACCGCGCCGCCAGTGGTGTTCTTCCCATACAGCGTGCCCTGCGGACCCCGCAGGACCTCGATGCGCTCGAGGTCGAAATGCGGCACGGCGTTCAGCGACTGGTTGCCCTTGTAGACCTCGTCGACATACACCGCGACGGGGCTCTGCTGGTGGAAGCTGTAGTCGGCCATGGACAGGCCGCGCAGGGAGAAGACGGGCGTCCCGTCCCCCTTGAACGGAAGTTCGTGCATGTTGGGAACCATGTCCGAGAGCTCGTTCAGGTTGCGGAACCGGGCCACGTCCAGGTCTTCGCTCGTGAGCGCCGTGACCGCGACCGGGACGTCCTGCAGGTTCTCCGACCGCTTCTGCGCGGTCACCACGACTTCCTCGATGACGGCTCCGCTCCTGGCGCCCGCATCGCCCGCGTCTTCCGCCGCGCTGCCGAGCGCCAGGAAGCAGGCGCCCAAGGCCGGGCCGGCCTGACGCAGGGTCCGCAGGCATACGGCACAGTTGCACACGGGTCGCCCTCCCCCTGGCCAACCATGTTGTATCGGACTATATCACCGGGTGTGAACGGCTGTTACATTCGGCGGGCCGACCGCCACGTCCGCCGGGCCAGGAGGACAGCCATGCCCCGCCGCTCCCTGTGCATCCTTCTCGCAGGGGTTCTGTCGCTCACCGCCTGCGAGCGCCCCCAGGCGCCAGATGCGGCGGAGCCTGCGGGCCCCGGCGCCGGCCAGGTGACGGAGAGCCGCGTGCTCGCCGAAGCCGATTCGGGCGACAACTGGCTGGTCAACGGCGGCCGGTTCAGCGGCGAGCACTTCAGTCCGCAATCCCGGATCTCCGAGGAGAACATCGGGGAGCTGGGACTCGCCTGGGCGACGGACATCCCGAGCCCCATCGGGCTCTCGGCGGAACCGCTGGTGATCGACGGGGTCGTCTACCTCACCGGCATCCGCAGCGTCGTCTACGCCCTTGATGCATCGAACGGCGCGCTCCTCTGGCAGTTCGACCCCCAGGTCCGGCTCGACATGGGCTTCGGCAACTCCCTCTGGTCGCGCTGGAACCGCGGCGTCGCCGTCTGGGAGGGGCGGGTCTATGTCGGAACCGGCGACTGCCGGCTCGTCGCGATCGACGCGGCCGGCGGCGCGCCGCTCTGGGAAGCGCCGGTCTGCGACCCGATGGAGGGAATGGGGCCCGGGATCACCGGGGCGCCGCGGGTCGGCGGAGGGCGGGTCTACATGGGCTACGCCGGCTCCGACACGGCCGTGCGCGGGTCGCTTGCCGCCTTCGACGCGGCCACGGGCGAGGAACTGTGGCGCTTCTGGACGGTCCCGGGCGATCCCGCCAACGGCTTCGAGAGCGACGCCCTCGAGATGGCCTCCCGCACCTGGGCCGGCGGCTGGGCCCAGGCGGGCGGCGGCGTGGTGTGGGACGGGATCCGCTACGATCCCGTGACCGGACTGGTCATCTTCGGGACGGCGAGCACCGTGCCCCTGAACGTGGCGATGCGCGGGGCCGGGGACGCGCTTTTCACGAACTCGGTCATCGCGGTCGATGCCGCCACGGGCGTGTATCGGTGGCACTACCAGACAGTCCCGGAAGACGCCTGGGACTACGACGCGACGATGCCGAAGATCGTCACCGACATCACGTTCCAGGGCAGTCCGCGCCGCGTGGTGCTGGAAGCCCCGAAGAACGGCTTCCTGTACGTGCTGGACGCGAACACCGGCCGGCTGCTCTCCGCCGACCCGATCGCGACGGTCACGTGGGCCAGCGGGATCGACATCGAGACCGGACGCCCCGTCGTGAACCCGGAGGCGCAGTATTTCGCGGACGCTTCCGGCGCGCCGGTACGCGTCTGGCCGAACGTCTGGGGAAGCCACAACTGGCAGCCCATGAGCTACAGCCCGGTCACGGGCCTGGTCTACATCCCGGTGGCCGACATGCCCTCCACCTATCGCGGCGGCGACCTGATGGGCATGGGCGTCGACATCGAGGCGATGGGCTACGGCCCGGACGAGGACGTGCCGCCGGACGCGGGGCGCCTGCTGGCCTGGGACCCCGTGGCCCGGGAGATCCGGTGGCGCGTCGACCACCCCATTCCCTACAACGGCGGCGTGCTCTCGACGGCCGGCAACCTCGTCTTCCAGGGGACCGCGACCGGCGAGTTCCGGGCCTACGCGGCGGACACCGGGGAGCGGCTCTGGTCCGTCGAAACCGGGTCCTCGATCCAGGCGGCCCCGGTGAGCTATCGCGCCGGCGACGAACAGTACGTGCTGGTGGCGATCGGTCGGGCCGGGGGTATCGCGAGCAGCGCGGAGTCGCGCACCGCCGCGCCCCACGCCCGCGGTCCCGCCCGCGTGCTCGCCTTCAAGCCGGGCGGGGACGCCGCCATGCCGGTACCGACGCCGCGCGTACCGGTCCCCGAGCCCCCGGCGCGTCTCGGCACGGCCGCACAGGTCGCCGCGGGCGGGGCGCTCTGGAGCGCCTACGGCTGCACCGGCTGCCACGGCGCCCACGCCATCGGCATGGGTTCCCGCGCGCTCGGCGGCGGGCTTCCGGACCTGCGCTACATGCCGGGGAGCGCGCACGAGGACTGGGACCCGGTCGTGCTCGAAGGCAGCCGCGCCGCCGCCGGCATGCCGGGTTTCGCCGCAGCGGGCATGAGCGTGGACGACTCCCGGACGCTCCAGGCGTACGTCGTCGACCGCGCGTGGGCGGCCTACGAGGGGGCGGTCGCCCAGTGATGCAAGGCGCCTCGGCCCGAGCGCCCTCCTGACGAAGGAACGAACGATGACGACGAAAACCGACGCAATCGACGAGCCGACAGTGCACGACCGGTTCCCCCCGGGGTCCCTGCAGTCCAGGGACCTCGACAACCTCATGCATCCGACCACGAACATCCGGCAGCTTCGCAAGGACGGGCCGAACGTGCACACGCGCGCCGAGGGGATCTACACCTGGGACGCGAACGGCAAGCAGTACATCGAGTGCGCCGCCGGGCTGTGGTGCACGGCGATCGGGTACGGCAACACGGAACTCGCCGCCGTCGCGAAGGAACAGATGGAGAACTTGAGCTACTTCTCCATCTTCGGCGGCAATTCCCATGAGCCGGCCGTGCTGCTCGCGGAGAAGATCAAGCGCATGATGCCCTTCGACGCCGGCAAGGTCTTCTTCGGGATGTCCGGCAGCGATGCGAACGACACCCAGATCAAGCTCATGTGGTACTACAACAACGCGGTCGACCGGCCCGAGAAGAAGAAGATCATCAGCCGCGCGAACACGTATCACGGGTCCACCATCGGCGCGGGCTCGCTCACGGGGCTCCCGCCGTTTCACAACGCCTTCGACCTGCCCGTCGACAAGATCCTGCACACCGACTACCCCTTCTACTACGGGGAAGGAAAACCGGACGAGTCGGAGGCGCAGTTCCTCGACCGTCTCGTCGCGTCCCTCGAAGACCTGATCGAAAGAGAAGGAGGCGAGACCATTGCCGCGTTCATCGGCGAACCCATCATCGGGTCGGGCGGCGTGGTGATCCCACCGGAGGGCTACCACGAACGTGTGCAGGAGGTGCTCCGCCGGCACGAGATTCTCTTCATCGCCGATGAAGTGATCACGGGCTTCGGCCGGACCGGCAATCCGTTCGGCTGCCAGACGGTCGGCCTCGAACCCGACACGATGTCGCTGGCGAAGTCGCTCTCGTCGGGATACCTCCCGATCAGCGCCGTGGTGATCCCGGACTACATGTACGAGGCGTTCGAGGCGCGCAGCGACGAACTCGGCATGTTCGCCCACGGGTTCACCTATTCCGGCCACCCGGTCTGCGCGGCGGTGGCGTTGCGGAACCTGGAACTGCTCGAGGAACTCGACCTCTACAACCACGCGGCGAAGCTCGGCGTGCAGTTCCAGGAGCGGCTGCGCGGGTTCCTCGACCATCCCCTGGTGGGCGATGCCCGCGGCGCCGGCCTGATGGGGGCGGTCCAGCTCGCCAAGGACCGGGGCGGCATCCGCAAGTTCGGGGAGGAAGACGCCCTCGCGAACTACCTGGGAGACCAGTGCATCGAGCAGGGCCTGCTGCTGCGCGCCATGGGCGACACCGCCGGGTTCTGCCCGCCCATGATCATCACCGAGGACCAGACCGACGAGATGTTCACGAAGTTCCAGACCGCGCTGGACCGGACGCTCGAGTGGTCCATGAAACGCAGCGCCTGACCGGCCGGCTCATCCGAGGGCCTCGCGGATGACGGCGCGGGCCAGCACGTCCGCCGCGTCGCACACCGGCAGGTCCGTGCGCAGCCGTTCGACGACCACCGACAGCTCCGTGCAGGCGACGACCAGGCACTGGGCGCCGCGCGCCTCGAGGTCCTCCGCGGCCCGGTCGCAGGCGGCGACCTGCGCGGCAGTGTGCCGTCCCGCCTTGACGGCGCGGATCAGGGCCATCAACTGCTGCTGCAGTCCCGGGGCGGGATAGAAGACGCGCGCTCCGAGCCGCTCGAACCAGGGTTCGTAGAGACGGATCTGCTGCAGGGCGCTGGAGGCCAGGAGACCGACCCGGGTCAGCTCCGGACAACCCCTGACCGCATCGCGCGCGGTCATCTCGATCAGGTCCAGGACCGGAACCCGAACGGCCGCGGCCACCTCCGCGTGATAGTGGTGCGCCGTGTTGCAGGGGATGACCAGGAAGTCGGCGCCCTGCCGTTCCAGACCCCTGGCCATCTCGACGAGGCAGGGCACCGGGCTCTCGCCGGTACCCTCGATCAACGCCTCGATCCGCGACGGCACGTGGGGATTGCTGTCCACCAGCATCCGGACGTGGTCCGCATCGTCCCGCGCGGGCGTTCCCGCGATGACCCGGCGCATGAGATCGACCGTCGCTTCCGGGCCCATGCCGCCGAGGATGCCGACGGTGCGCCTGGCCCGGTCGTTCATGATTCGCCCTGGTCCGTGAAGCCGAAGGACCCGCGGTACGCGAACAGCGCCTGCGCGCCGCCGGTGTGCACGAACACCACGTTGTCGTCCGCGGCGAAGCGGCCCTTGCGCGCGAGCGCGATCAGCCCCGCTGCTGCCTTTCCCGTGTAGACCGGGTCCAGCAGGATGCCCTCGGTGCGGGCGAACAGCCGGATCGCCTCCAGCGTGTCCGGCGCGGGGAGGCCGTAACCGGGCCCCACGTAGTCCGAGTCCGCGACCACGTGGTCACGCCGGACCGCGCGCGACACCCCGACGTGTTCCGCCGTACGCTCCGCCAGCCGGAACACGCTCTCTTCCTGCGCCTCCCGCGCCGCGCGCACGCTGATCCCCAGCACGGGAACCCCGCTGCCACTACTGCGGAACCCCGTGACCAACCCGGCCTGGGTGCCGGTGCTGCCCGTCGCATGAACGACCTGGGCGATCTCGAGGCCGGCATCGTTCGCCTGCTGCAGCAGTTCGAGCGCGCAGTTGACGTAGCCGAGCGCGCCGATCTCGTTCGAGCCGCCACCCGGAACGATGTACGGCTTCCCGCCGTCGTCGCGCAGCTTCCCGGCGAGTTCCTCCATCGCCGCGTTCATGTCGGTACCGCCCGGATAGCCGTGCAGCGTGGCGCCATGGAGCCGGTCCAGGAGTACGTTGCCGTTGCACCGGTAGTCGTCGTCCGGCAGGGCGGCCCGGTCCTCGAGCAGCAGGTGACACTGCAGGTTGAGCTTCGCGGCGGCGGCGGCCGTCTGGCGCGCATGGTTGGACTGGGTCGCCCCCTGGGTGATCACGGTGTCGGCGCCCCGCTCCACCGCGTCCGCCATCAGGAACTCGAGCTTCCGCGTCTTGTTGCCGCCGCCGGCGAGGCCGGTGCAGTCGTCGCGCTTGATCCAGAGGTTCGGCCCGCCGAGCTCCGCGGACAGGCGTTCCATGGGCTCCAGCGGCGTCGGCAGGTGCGCGAGCCGCAGGCGCGGAAACCGGGCGAGTTGCATGCGAATGTCTCCGGTTCGGGAGGCGGCCCGCGACTGTAGCGACCGCGGCCGCCCGGCCGCAACCGCCGCCGTGGTTCTATCATCGGTGCCCCACGCGACACAGGGGGCAGCGGGCACCGTGCGACGCTTCGGGCAACTCGCCGTCATCACCGTGGCCGCCGGCGCAATCTACCCGTTGCTGTACCTGCGGCAGAACTTCGAGGTCTCGATGCTCGAGACGTTCGGCGTCACGGCGTCGCAACTCGGCCAGTGCAACGCCCTGCTCGGCGTGCTGTTCGTCGCCACGTACCTGCCGAGCGGGTGGCTGGCGGACCGGGTGTCGCCCCGCCACCTGATGTCGCTTTCGCTGCTGTGCGCCGGTCTGCTCGGCGTCTGGTTCGCAAGCACGCCGTCGTTCGCCCAACTGCAACTCATCTACGCCGGCTGGGGGATCGCCACGGGCCTCACCTTCTGGTCGGCCCACATCAAGGCGGTCGCGGTCCTCGCCAGGGGCGACGAGCAAGGCCGCTTCTTCGGCATCCTCGACGGCGGTCGCGGACTGGTGGAGGCGCTGCTGGCAACGGTCGCGGTCGCGTCCTTCGCGTATTGGCTCGAAGGGCTCGGAGAGCCGACGGATGTCGCGCTGCGCAAGGTGATCTGGCTGTACGTTGGAAACATGCTGGCCCTGGCGCCCATCGTCCTGTTCGTGGTCGACGACAGTCGAACCGACAGCGTCGGCCGCCGCTCCCTCGCCGAGACCGCGCGGGACTTCCGGATGGTTTTCGCCAAGCCAGAGGTCTGGCTGGCCGCCGCCTGCATCCTGACCGGCTACCAGTTGTTCTTCGCCACCTACGCCTTTTCCGCCTACCTCCAGCAGAACTTCGGGCTGACGGCGGTGACCGTGGGCACGATCACCGTCGCGAAGCTCTGGATGCGGCCGATCGGCGCCATCGGCGCGGGGTTCGTCGGCGACTACCTGAACCGCGAACGCGTGCTGGCCGCGCTCCTCGTGCTCGGGTCCTTCGCGTTGGCGACGCTCGCCGTACTTCCCCTCGACGCCGCCACGACCCTGCTGCTGCCGATCGTGCTGATCGTGGGTCTCGTCACTTACGCGGTGCGCGGAATCTACTGGGCCACTCTCGAAAGCTGCGACGTGCCCGACCGCGTCAAGGGGCTCGCCATCGGAGCGATCTCGCTGATCGGGTACGCGCCGGACATCTACCTGCCGCTGATCCGGGGCGCGCTGGTCGACCGGCTGCCGGGCCAGGCCGGCTACAGCCTCTACTTTCTCGGCGTAGCCGCCTTCGGCCTCGCGGGAGCCGTTGCGGCCCGGCGCCTCGCGCGCATCGCGGCCAACCGGTAGCGCTCGAAAGGCAGCGGAGCCGGCCCCTTCTTCCGCCCAGCGCACGGCATCGTCACGCGTCCGGCGGATACAGCTCCAGTCCCTCGTCGGCCCGCAGCAACGGCCGCCCGAGGATCATGTCGGCGGCCCGTTCCGCGACCATGATCGTCGGCGCATTGAGGTTGCCGTTGGTGACGGCCGGAAAGACGGAAGAGTCGACCACCCGCAAGCGCTCCAGGCCGCGCACCCGGCACTCGGGGTCGACCACGGCCGCGGCGTCGCCGGCGTCCCCCATCCTGCAGGCGCCCGCCGGGTGGTAGGCGCTCTCGACGCTGTCCCGCACCACCGGTCGATCGCCGCGTCGCTCACCACGTCGCCACCGGGCTGAAGCTCCTCGCCCCGGTAACGGGCGAGCGCGCGTTGGCCCACGATCCTGCGCAGCAGACGCACGCAGTCGCGCCAGGCGCGTACGTCGTCCGCATGCGTGAGGTAGTTGAAGCGGATCCGCGGCGGGTCGCCGGCGTCGGGCGACACGATGCGCACCCAGCCCCGGCTGCGCGGCCGGTTATGCCCGAGATGCACCTGGAAGCCATGACCCCGCAGCGCCTGGGTCCCGTCGTAGCGGACGGCGGCCGGCAGGAAGTGGAGCTGCACGTCCGGCCACTCCCGCTCGGGGGCGGAGCGCAGGAACGCCCCGGCTTCGAAGTGGTTGGTGCTGCCGAGCCCGTCCCGGAACAGCAGCCAGCGCAGGCCGATCAGGGCCTTGCCCAGCGGGTTCATCCAGGCGTTCAGGGTAATCGGCTCGAGGCACCGGTACTGGCAATAGACTTCCAGGTGATCCTGCAGGTTCTCACCCACACCCGGCAGCTCGTGCCGTAGCGCGACGCCGGCATCCGACAGCACGTCCGCGGGACCGATGCCGGAGCGCTGCAGCAGTGCGGGGGAACCGATCGCGCCCGCGGCGAGGATGACCTCCTTCGTCGCGCGAGCTTCGACGACGCGACCGCCGCGGCGCAGGCGGACGCCCGTCGCCACGTTTCCCTCGCACAGGACCGCCTCCGCGGTCGCGCCCGTGATCACGGAGAGGTTCGGCCGCGCGCGGGCGGGGGCGAGGTAGGCGCGCGCCGTGGACGCGCGCACGCCGCCGTCGACGGTCATCGGCAGCGCGCCGAACCCTTCCTGCCGGTAGCCGTTGCAGTCCTCCGTTCGCGCGTAGCCCGCCTCGAGCCCCGCCGCGACGAACGCGGAGTAGAGCGGATTGCCCCCGGCGTTGTTGCCGCCCCCCGTCGGAAGCGGGCCGTCGCCGCCGCGAAACGCGTCCGCACCGCCCTGCCAGGTCTCGGCGCGCCGGAAGTACGGGAGGCAGTTGCGGTAGTTCCAGCCGGCCGCGCCGAGCCCTTCCCAGGCGTCGAAGTCGCGCCCGTGCCCACGCACGTACACCATCCCGTTGATGGACGAGGAGCCGCCGAGCACCTTGCCACGCGGGCAATCGAGCCGCCGCCCCGACAGGCCGGGCTCCGGTTCGGACACGAATCCCCAGTTGCACCGCCGGAGGCGCATCGCCTGCGACAGGGCCGCCGGCATG